>NZ_APIO01000025.1:0-311474 GCF_000408945.1 Pseudomonas sp. G5(2012) | reverse complement strand
TGTAAGAGCGAAACCATAGGCCGCCGTTACCGCAGCAATGGATATACACCCAATCCAAATGCCACCAACCCAAAGAACAGCATTACTGCCGAGGCCGGTTTTTTATGGCCTGGGCTAGATCAATGCAAGATCTGGCTCAGGAACAGCTTGGTGCGTTCATTCTGCGGGTTGTCGAAGAAGTCGTTCGGCGCCGCCTGCTCGACGATTTCGCCCTTGTCCATGAAGATCACGCGATTGGCCACGGTGCGGGCAAAGCCCATTTCATGGGTCACGCAGAGCATGGTCATGCCGTCTTCGGCCAGGCCGATCATGGTATCCAGAACCTCCTTCACCATCTCGGGGTCGAGTGCCGAAGTCGGTTCGTCGAACAACATGATTTTCGGCTTCATGCACAGCGCACGGGCAATCGCCACGCGCTGTTGCTGACCGCCGGACAGCTGCCCCGGGTACTTGTGCGCCTGCTCCGGAATGCGCACGCGCTCCAGGTAATGCATGGCGATTTCCTCGGCCTTGCGCTTGGGCATCTTGCGCACCCACATTGGCGCCAGGGTGCAGTTCTGCAGGATGGTCAGGTGCGGGAACAGGTTGAAATGCTGGAACACCATGCCGACTTCGCGGCGGATCGCCTCGATCTGCTTGAGGTCGTTGGTCAGTTCCACGCCATCGACCACGATGCGGCCCTGCTGGTGTTCTTCCAGGCGATTGAGGCAGCGGATAGTAGTGGACTTGCCCGAACCCGACGGCCCGCACAGGACGATCCGCTCGCCCTGCTTGACGTTGAGGTTGATGTCCTTGAGTACGTGGAACTGACCGTACCACTTGTTCACGCCCTGCATCTGGATAATGCCTTCAGGGCTCACAGGCTTCTTGATTGCTTCGCTCATTACAGAACTCCTAACGCTTGTGGCCAGTGTCGAGCTTGCGTTCCAGATGCATGGAATAGCGCGACATACCAAAACAGAAAATCCAGAACACCAGGGCCGCGAACACATAGCCTTCAGTGGCCATGCCCAGCCATTTCGGGTCGGCGGCGGCTTGCTTGACGCTGTTGAGCAGGTCGAAGAGGCCGATGATGATCACCAGGCTCGTGTCCTTGAACAGCGCGATGAAGGTGTTGACGATGCCGGGGATCACCAGCTTCAGGGCTTGCGGCAGAATCACCAGGCCCATGCTGCGCCAGTAGCCCAGGCCCATTGCCGCGGCCGCTTCGTACTGTCCTTTAGGGATCGCTTGCAGGCCGCCACGCACCACTTCGGCCACGTAGGCCGACTGGAACAGGATCACGCCGATCAGCGCCCGCAGCAATTTGTCGAAGTTCATGCCTTCAGGCAGGAACAACGGCAGCATCACCGAGGACATGAACAGCACCGTGATCAACGGCACGCCGCGCCAGAATTCGATGAAGGTCACGCAGACCACGCGAATTGCCGGCATGTTCGAACGTCGGCCCAATGCCAGGACAATCCCCAGGGGCAAAGCACCGGCAATACCGACGGTGGCGATCACCAGGGTCAGCATCAGGCCGCCCCATTGGCTGGTCGCCACTTGGGTCAGGCCAAAGACGCCGCCGTGCAGCAGGCACCAGGCAATGATCGGGTACAGCACCAGGAAGCTCAGGCCATACACGGCTTTATGATGAAAGCGCGAGATGAACAACGGTGCCACGCCAATGACCGCCAGCCACACCGTCAGGTCGACGCGCCAGCGCAGTTCCGGCGGGTAGTAGCCGTACATGAACTGGCCGAAGCGCTGCTGGATGAACACCCAGCAGGCGCCCTCCTTCGTGCAGTCGGCGCGGGTGGTGCCCACCCAGTTGGCATCGATGATTGCCCAGCTCAGGATCGGCGGTATCACCAGGTAGATCAGGTAGAACGCGAACAAGGTCAGCAGGGTGTTGAGCCAGCTGGAGAACATGTTCGCGCGTATCCACGCCATCGGGCCGAAGACCTTGGCCGGCGGTGGCATGTCGGGTTTGAAAGTATGAGTACTCATGCGCTATTCCTTACCGCTCGATCAGCGCAATGCGCTTGTTGTACCAGTTCATCAGCAGGGAAATGCTGATACTGATCGCCAGGTAAACGCTCATGGTGATGGCAATCACCTCGATCGCCTGGCCGGTCTGGTTGAGCACCGTGCCTGCGAACAGCGAGACCATCTCCGGATACCCGATACCGGCCGCCAGCGAGGAGTTCTTCGCCAGGTTCAGGTATTGGCTGGTCAGCGGCGGAATGATCACGCGCAGGGCTTGCGGGATGATCACCTTGCGCAGGGTCGGACCGTTGCGCAGGCCGAGCGAATGCGCAGCTTCGGTCTGGCCGTGGCTGACCGACTTGATGCCCGAACGCACGATCTCGGCGATGAACGCTGCGGTGTACACCGTGAGCGCCAGGGTCAAGGCCAGCAGTTCCGGGATCAGTACCCAGCCGCCGACGAAGTTGAAGCCTTGCAGCTTGGGCATTTCCCAGTGCACTGGCGCACCGAAGATCAACACGCACAGCGCCGGGATCGCCAGGAACAACGCCAGGCCAACCCAGAACTTGTGGAACGGCTCGCCCGTGGCTTCAAAGCGCTTGTTGGCCCAGCGGGTCATCAGCACGATGGCGACAATGGCCACGACGATGCTGATCACGAACGCCCAGAAACCATCGGCCATCAGCGCCGCCGGCATGTTCAGGCCGCGGCTGCTGACGAAGAAGGTGTCGCCGAAGTTGTGGCTGTTGCGCGGCCCCGGCATGGTCAGGAACACCGCGAAGTACCAGAACAGGATCTGCAGCAGAGGCGGAATGTTGCGGAAAACCTCCACGTACACGGTCGCCAGCTTGGCGATGATCCAGTTCTTCGACAGTCGGGCCACGCCGACGATGAAACCGAGGATCGTCGCCAGGATCACGCCGATGAAGGTCACCAGCAAGGTGTTGAGCAAGCCGATGACAAACACTCGGGCATAGCTGTCCGCTTCGGTGTAGTCGATCAGGTGTTGGGCGATGCCGAACCCGGCACTGCGCTCCAGAAAGTCAAAACCGGAGGTAATGCCCCGGTGTTGCAGGTTGGTCTGTGTGTTGTCGAACAGATACCAGCCTAGCGAGACCACCCCGATAATGGTGATGATCTGGAATACCCACGCACGCACTCGTGGATCGCTGAGGCTGAGCCTCTGCTTTGGTGCGCCGATTGAATTTTGCATGAAGTGCCCCGCAAAGAATGGAACAGAACATCACCCGGTGGTTGGCCCACCGGGTGATAGAACCATCAGCGCACTGGTGGTGCGTATTGAATGCCGCCAGCGTTCCACAAGGCGTTCAGCCCGCGGTCGATCTCCAGCGGAGTGCTCTTGCCGAGGTTTTTCTCGAACACTTCACCGTAGTTGCCGACTTGCTTGACGATCTGCACGACCCAGTCTTTCTTCACTTTCAGGTCTTTGCCGTATTCACCGTCAGTGCCCAGCAGACGAGCGACGTCCGGGTTCTTGGTGGCCTTGGCTTCGGCTTCGACGTTTTTCGAGGTGATGCCGGCTTCTTCAGCGTTGAGCATGGCGTAGCCAACCCAGCGCACGATGGCCAGCCACTCGTCGTCGCCGTTACGCACGACCGGGCCCAGTGGCTCCTTGGAAATGGTTTCCGGCAGCACCACGTAGTCCTTCGGCGAGGCCAGCTTGCTGCGCTGGGCAAACAGTTGGGACTTATCGGAGGTCAGTACGTCGCAACGACCGGATTCAAGCGACTTGGCGCTCTCGTCGGAGGTGTCGAAAGTGATCGGGGTGTATTTCAGACCGTTGCCACGGAAGTAGTCGGAAACGTTCAGTTCGGTGGTGGTACCGGCCTGGATGCAGATGGTCGCGCCATCCAGCTCTTTGGCGCTCTTGACGCCCAGCTTGTTGTTGACCAGGAAGCCGATGCCATCGTAGTAAGTGATGAAGCCAGGGAATTTCAGACCCATGCCCGCGTCACGGGAGCTGGTCATGGTGGTGTTGCGCGACAGGATGTCGATCTCGCCGGACTGTAGCGCGGTGAAACGCTCCTTGGCGTTCAACTGGCTGAACTTGACCTTGGTCGCGTCGCCGAATACGGCAGCGGCCACGGCACGGCAGTAGTCTGCATCGATACCGACGATCTTGCCGGTGGAATCTGGAACCGAGAAGCCAGGCAGGCCATCGCTGACGCCGCACTGTACGAAACCTTTCTTCTGTACTGCATCCAGGGTCGCGCCCGCCTGAGCGAACCCACTGACGCCGAGTACCGCGGCTGCAGTCACGACTGCCAGGGTGGATTTCAACATCTTCATTCAAACCTCCAGTTTTGCTCTTGTTGTGTCGGAGCGTGAGTCCAGTCGCACCCTTTTGAGGCGTTGGTGACCCTTGTTGGCTTTTTATAGGGTCAACCGACGTAGGACCGTAGCCATGAGTCTAGTAGGAGAAAATCCATATAAAGGACAACTCACTTCTCACCAATCGGCCGAACGGGCTGTAGCCCTTTCTCGTTCGCGAAGCCCGTAGCGGCCATTGGCGAACATCCATTACCGGATTTTTTTGCTATCCCACTGCCAACAATGGCCTGATAGTGTTACCGACAGATGTGGGATTTTCGTACCAGCTTGCGTATAGCAAAGCCCGTACCACACCGACCGCTTAAGCGGTTAAGCGACAGGTCAATAGCAAAACTTGTAACCTTGCGACATCTTCGTAACTGATCAACCAGAGACGCCCTCAGACCTCGCACTCAATGAGAGCGCCCGCACATGTTTGGAGCAGCCATGACCAACCCTTTGATTCTTGAACCCATCAAGACCGCAGATGCCTGCGTTATCTGGCTCCACGGCCTGGGCGCCGATCGATACGACTTCCTGCCGGTGGCCGAAGCCCTGCAGGAGACTTTGCTCAGTACACGATTCGTCTTGCCCCAGGCACCGACCCGCGCCGTCACCATCAATGGCGGTTACGAGATGCCGAGCTGGTACGACATATTGGCCATGAGCCCGGCACGGGCGATCAATCGCGAGCAGCTGGAAGAGTCGGCCAACTGGATAATCGAATTGCTCGAACAGCAGCGCGCCACCGGAATAGACGCTTCGCGAATTTTTCTCGCCGGCTTTTCCCAGGGCGGCGCCGTGGTTCTACACACCGCGTTTCTGAAATGGCAGGGCCCGCTGGGTGGCGTACTTGCCCTCTCGACTTATGCACCGACCTTCAGCGACGCGCTGGAACTGTCCGCCAGCCAGCAGCGCATTCCGGTGCTTTCGCTGCACGGGCAGTACGATGACGTGGTGCAGAACTCGATGGGACGTAGCGCCTACGAGCATTTGAAACAGCGTGGTGTCACCGTGACATGGCAGGAATACCCAATGGGCCATGAAGTGTTACCTGAGGAAATTCGCGACATCGGCGTGTGGCTCGACGAGCGCCTGCGGTAAACAATGACGTTTAAAAACGCCCTTTGATCCATCCCTCTACGCCGCGCCCGATTCTTGCATTACACTGGCCGGCGTACATTCCTTAACCAATTGATGAGATGACCGTGCTCAAAGCACTCAAGAAAATGTTCGGTAAAAGCGAGACTGAGCAACTCGCGCCAGTCCCCAGCGCTCCTTCTCACGCCCCCAGCCACCGCACCGACGGTAGTCAGCCTGGCCGTACCGCTGCCGTAGCGGCACCGAAACATGAGCCCGCGAGCACGGCGACCGTCCAACCTGCGGTGGTCACTGCCCCCGAGCAGCCACACAGCGAAACGCCGAAACCCGCCAAACCCCGCCGCGAACCGAAGCCCAAAGCGCCGGTCATCCCGTGGAAACTCGAAGACTTCGTCGTCGAACCCCAGGAAGGCAAGACCCGTTTCCACGATTTCAAACTTGCCCCCGAACTGATGCACGCCATCCAGGACCTGGGCTTTCCGTACTGCACGCCGATCCAGGCCCAGGTGCTGGGTTTCACCCTCGCCGGCAAAGACGCCATCGGCCGCGCGCAGACCGGTACCGGCAAGACCGCGGCATTCCTGATCTCGATCATCACCCAGCTGCTGCAGACCCCGCCGCCGAAAGAGCGCTACATGGGTGAGCCGCGCGCGCTGATCATCGCGCCGACTCGCGAACTGGTGGTGCAGATCGCCAAGGACGCGGCGGACCTGACCAAGTACACCGGCCTGAACGTCATGACGTTTGTGGGCGGCATGGACTTCGACAAGCAGCTCAAGCACCTCGAGGCTCGCCATTGCGACATTCTCGTGGCCACCCCGGGTCGCCTGCTGGACTTCAACCAGCGCGGCGACGTGCACCTGGACATGGTCGAAGTGATGGTGCTGGACGAAGCCGACCGCATGCTCGACATGGGCTTCATCCCGCAGGTGCGCCAGATCATTCGCCAGACCCCGCCGAAGAATGAGCGTCAAACGCTGCTGTTCTCGGCGACCTTCACCGATGACGTGATGAACCTGGCCAAGCAGTGGACCACCGACCCGGCCATCGTCGAGATCGAGTCGCAGAATGTGGCCAGCGAAAACGTCGAGCAGCACATCTACGCGGTGGCCGGTGCCGACAAATACAAACTGCTCTACAACCTGGTCACCGACAACGGCTGGGAGCGGGTCATCGTCTTCGCCAACCGCAAGGATGAAGTACGCCGCATCGAAGAACGCCTGGTACGCGACGGGGTCAACGCCGCGCAGCTATCGGGTGATGTGCCGCAACACAAGCGCATCAAGACCCTGGAAGGTTTCCGCGAAGGCAAGATCCGCGTGCTGGTCGCCACCGACGTGGCAGGTCGCGGTATCCACATCGACGGCATCAGCCACGTGATCAACTTCACCCTGCCGGAAGTCCCGGACGACTACGTGCATCGCATCGGCCGTACCGGCCGTGCCGGCGCCGACGGCGTTTCCATCAGTTTTGCCGGTGAAGACGACTCCTACCAGCTACCGGCTATCGAGGAAAAACTGGGGCGCAAGATCAGCTGTGAAACACCGCCGACGCATCTATTGCGGGCGGTTGAGCGCAAGCGGCCGCACTGAGCCCCCTTGCAGTAACAAGCGCAGCCGGAAACGGACTGCGCTTTTTTTTCGCCCGGAGATTGCCATAGATATCTAAAAGTCCATAATAGACAAATTAGTTTACATTCCAGCGCCCGGAGCCGACCATGCCCAGCACCCCTTACGTGATCAATCAGACCCAGGCCCGCGAGTTGCTGGCACAGGTGGACGTGCCGCAAATCCTGCGCAAGCTATTCCGCGACCTGGCCGCCGGGCAAGCGGTGCAGCCGGCACAGCAACTGGTGGAGTTTCCACAGGGTGCCGGCGACTTCATCAATTACCTGGGCGTGCTGGCCGAAGACGGCGTGTACGGTATCAAGACTTCGCCATACATCGTCCGTGAACAGGGGCCATTGGTAACGGCGTGGACGTTGTTGATGTCGATGCAAACCGGGCAGCCGCTGATGCTTTGCGATGCGGGCGAACTGACCACGGCCCGCACCGCTGCAACCACCGCCGTGGCGGTCGATGCCCTCGCGCCGCTCACCGCCAATCGCCTGGCAATCATCGGCAGCGGCAAAGTGGCCCAGGCGCACCTGCATTACGTGAAAGGCCTGCGCGACTGGCAAAGCATCAGCCTGTACTCGCCGAGCCTGAGTGAAGACCTTGAAACGGTGAGCCTGCTGAAAACCATCGAGCCGCGCCTGACCATCGCGCAAAGTCTCGAGGCCGCCATCAGTGACGCGGATGTCGTCATGCTCTGCACCTCGTCCGCAGGTCCGGTGATCGATCCGTCGAGCCTGAGTAAACCGGCGTTGATCACCTCCATCAGCACCAACGCGCCACGCGCCCACGAGGTGCCGCCGCAGAGCCTCAATGACATGCAGGTATTTTGCGACTACCGCCTGACCACCCCGGGTTCGGCCGGTGAGATGCTGATTGCAGGCGAGCAGCATGGCTGGGATAAAAGTGCGATTGTTGGCGACTTGGCCGACCTGCTGAGCGAGAAAGTGCAGCGCCCCGACTATGAGCGCCATGTGTTCTTCCGCTCGATCGGCCTCGGTCTGGAGGACATTGCGCTGGCCCATGCCATCTACCGCTTGCACCCCTGACACCCCAGTCCACTTGTGGGAGCGAGCCTGCTCGCGAATACGATCTTTCATTCAACGTTGATGTTGACTGATACGACGCTTTCGCGAGCAGGCTCGCTCCCACAGAGAATCTCGACAACATTGGCATTTGCGCCCCATCAGGAGACGTTCATGAGCCAGGCAGACTTCATCATCATCGGCGGCGGGATTGCCGGCGCTTCCACCGGTTTCTGGCTGTCGCAGCACAGTCGCGTGATCGTGCTCGAACGCGAGTCCCACCCGGCCTATCACTCCACCGGTCGTTCCGCGGCGCTGTACACCGCCGCCTACGGAACACCTCAGGTGCGTGCGTTAACCCAGGCCAGCCGCGACTTCTTCGACAATCCGCCGGCCGGCTTCTGCGAACATCCGCTGCTGACCCCACGCGGCGAGATGACCGTGGACTTTACCGGCGACCCGGCCGAACTGAACAATCAATACCTGAGCGCCAAAGCCACGGTCCCTGAAATGCAATTGCTGAGCGCCGATGAGGCCTGCGTGCGCGTGCCGATCCTGCGCCGGGAAAAAGTCCACGGCGCGATCTACGATCCGACCGCCAGCGACATCGACACCGATGCCCTGCATCAGGGCTACCTGCGTGGCATCCGCCGCAACCAGGGCGAAGTCCATACCGACAGCGAAGTCCTGAGCCTGAGCCGCGATGCCGCAGGCTTGTGGCAAGTACAAACCCAGGGTCAGACCTTCAGCGCGCCGGTCATCATCAACGCCGCCGGCGCCTGGGCCGACAAGATCGGTGAAATGGCCGGTGCCCGGACCCTGGGCCTGCAACCCAAGCGCCGCGCGGCCTTCATCTTCGCCGGCCCCGAGGGCGTGGACATCCACCATTGGCCGATGCTGGTGAGCCTCGACGAATCCTTCTATATGAAACCCGATGCCGGAATGTTCCTCGGCTCGCCGGCCAACGCAGACCCGGTCGAACCCCACGACGTACAGCCCGAAGAACTGGACATCGCCATGGGCATCTACCAGATCGAGGAAGCCACCACCCTGACCATCCGCCGCCCGACCCGAACCTGGGCCGGCCTGCGCAGTTTTGTCAGCGATGGTGACTTGCTGTCCGGTTTCGATCCGCAGGTGCAGGGATTGTTCTGGGTGGCGGCACAAGGCGGCTACGGCATCCAGACCTCGCCCGCCATGGGCCAGGCCAGTGCCGCGCTCGTACGCGGTGAACCCCTGCCCGAACCCCTTACCCGCTTCGGCCTGAATGCCGGAATGCTGTCCCCTGCCCGCCTGGGTTGAATGTAGTCCTCAGGTGACGCGCCGATTCGATTGCGGCACACTTTCAGCGTCCTGGTTGACGGGGCGCTGAAGCTGCCCGGAGCCCCACTGTATGAACGCACCTGAACAAGATCCGGTCCTGAACGAGACGTCCCTGGACAACTTCCGGGCCATCGCCGATGCCATCGCCACGCTGTTTTTCCCCCACGCCGAAGTGGTGCTGCACGATTTGCGCACGCAAAAAGTCGACTACATCGCCAACAACCTGTCGAAACGGGAAATCGGTGACGACTCGGCCCTGGAGGACATGCTCAGCGACGATGTCAGCGAACGCAACATCGGGCCCTACGAAAAGCTTAATTGGGATGGTCAGAAGATTCGCAGTCTCAGCACCGTGCTGCGCGACCGCGAGGGACACCCGCTGGCGGTGCTGTGCATCAATCTGAATATTTCGCTGTTCGAGAATGCCAAGGCCGCGCTGGACTTGTTCCTGTCGCCGACCAAGCTGATTCCGCAGCCCGATTCACTGTTTCGCGATGACTGGCAGGAGCGGATCAACACCTTCCTCCACGCCTGGCTGCGCGAACGCCAACTGAGCCTGAACCTGCTCACCCGCGACCACAAACGAGAACTGGTACTGGCCCTGCACGCCGAAGGCGCCTTCAAGGGCAAGAGCGCATCGAACTATGTGGCCAATGTACTGAACATGGGGCGGGCGACGGTGTACAAGCATTTGAAGGAACTCAAAGGCTGAGCAACTGACACCAAGACACCGAAGGGCCACGGCCGCCAACGATAACGCGGGAAACCCGACACCCCGCCGCGACCTCAGGCTCATCTGTAGGAGCGAGCATGCTCGCGATGGTCGTCAACGATAACGCGGGAAACCTGACACCCCGCCGCGACCTCAGGTTCATCGCGAGCATGCTCGCTCCTACAGATGGGGCGTCCCCAGCCCCCTCGTTATTCCAGCGCCGCAGCCGGGCCGAAGAACTCGTAGCGGCTCTGCTTTTCCGGTACGCCCAACGCCTTGAGGTGGCGCTTGACCGCCGCCATGAAGCCTTTAGGCCCAAGGAAGTAAGCATCCAGGTCGCGCTCTTCGGGCAACCAGGCGGCCAGTTGTTCCTGGCTCAACAGCCCGACCTTGTGCGCTGCCGGGCTGACACCGTCATCTTCGGCATAGCAGTAGAAACGCTTGAGTTGCGGGTGACGCTCGGCCAGCCCGTCGATCCAGTCGCGGAAGGCGTGGACGCTGCCATTGCGCGCGCAGTGGATGAAGTGCACCGGCCGCTCGGTTTCCAGCGCCGCTTCCAGCATGGCCAGGGTCGGGGTGATGCCGACGCCACCGCTGATCAGCACCAGCGGTTTGTCACTGGCGCTCAGGGTGAACTCGCCCGATGGCGGGAACAGCTGGATGCTCGCCCCTACATGCAATTGATCGTGCAAGTGATTGGAGGCTCGCCCGCCATCTTCACGCTTGACGCTAATGCGGTATTGGCCCTTGTTCGCCAACGCCGACAGCGAATAGTTGCGGCGAATCTCTTCGCCATCGAGGATCAGTTTCATGCCGATGTACTGTCCTGGCTCGGCGGCGAGGATAGGCCCCTTGTCAGCCGGTTCGAAATAGAAAGAGGTGATTTCCGCACTTTCCTCGACCTTGGCCGCCACGATGAATTCCCGCGCCCCGCGCCAGCCGCCCGGTGCCTGCTCTTTCTGGTCGTAGATGCTGGTTTCGGCACCGATCAGGATGTCCGCCAGTTGACCGTAAGCCGCTCCCCATGCCGCAATCACTTCAGGCGTGGCGATTTCTTCGCCCAGCACCTCGGCAATGGCCCGCAGCAGGCAGCTACCTACAATCGGGTAGTGTTCCGGCAGAATCTGCAGGGCCACGTGCTTGTTGATGATCTTGGCCACCAGGTCGCCCAACTGATCGAGCTGGTCGATGTGGCGGGCGTACATCAATACACCGTTCGCCAGGGCGCGCGGTTGGTCACCGCTGGCCTGGTGAGCCTGGTTGAACAGAGGACGGACTTGCGGATATTCGGACAACATCATCCGGTAGAAGTGAGTGATCAGCGCTTCGCCACCGCTTTCAAGCAATGGCACAGTGGACTTGACGATGGCACGGTCTTGAACGCTCAGCATAAGGTGACTCCTGGGCAACGGGTTTTTTTAACAGTTGCCTTAGACTTATCAGTTTCCGTGCCAACTATTAAAACCTTAAAAATCAATTACTTAATTGCACAGTAGTCATTACGACACACAGCAGGTTATAGTCTTATCGACTACACGGAGTCACTATGACTGCAAAATCCTTGCTCACTGCGCTGTTGCCACTGGTGGCGGACCTGTCCCGCGAACTCCCCGAGGGCGAACGCTATCGACGCTTGCTGGAAGCCATGCGCGCCCTGCTCCCCTGTGATGCCGCCGCCCTGCTGCGCCTCGATGGTGAATGGCTGGTGCCGCTGGCTGTCGATGGCTTGAGCACCGACACCCTAGGCCGGCGCTTCAAGGTCAGCGAACACCCACGTTTTGAGGCACTGCTCAGCAGCACCGGCCCCACGCGGTTTGCCGCTGACAGCAATATGCCCGACCCGTATGACGGCCTGGTCGATGGCCTGGACGATCATCTGGAAGTCCACGATTGCATGGGTTGCCCGCTGTTTATCGATGAGCGACCGTGGGGCCTGCTGACACTCGACGCCCTCAACCCGGAACAGTTCGAACCGATCGAGCTGGATGCCCTGGAGGCCTTCGCCAGCCTCGCGGCGGCTACCGTCAACGCCGCTGAACGTATCGAGCGTTTGAACAACAGGGTCGAAGACGAACACCAGCGCGCCGAGGTGTACCGTCAGGCCAGCGGCCAGCAAAGCCGCGAAATGATTGGTCAAAGCAAAGCGCACAAACGCCTGGTGGAAGAGATCAACCTGGTGGGCGGCAGCGATCTGACGGTGCTGATCACCGGGGAAACCGGGGTGGGCAAGGAGCTGGTGGCCCAGGCTATCCACGCCGCCTCGCCGCGTGCCGACAAACCCATCATCAGCCTCAACTGTGCTGCCTTGCCGGATACGCTGGTGGAGAGCGAGCTGTTCGGGCACGTCCGCGGGGCCTTCACCGGGGCGCTGAACGACCGACGCGGCAAGTTTGAACTGGCCAATGGCGGCACGCTGTTCCTGGATGAGGTGGGCGAGCTGTCGCTGACCGTGCAGGCCAAATTGCTGCGCGTGCTGCAAAGCGGTCAGCTACAGCGGCTGGGTTCGGACAAGGAGCATCAGGTCGATGTGCGGCTGATCGCAGCGACCAATCGCGACTTGGCCGAAGAAGTGCGCAGTGGTCGCTACCGCGCCGATTTTTATCACCGGCTCAGCGTTTACCCGTTGCTGGTACCGGCACTGCGTGACCGTGGGCGAGATGTGTTGCTGCTCAGCGGTTACTTCCTCGAGCAGAACCGCTCGCGCATGGGCCTCAACAGCCTGCGCCTGAGCACCGATGCCCAAGCGGCGTTGTTGGCCTACGGCTGGCCCGGCAATGTGCGCGAGCTGGAACACCTGATCGGCCGCAGCGCGTTGAAGGCGCTGGGCAACTGCAAGGAGCGACCGAAAATTCTCAGCTTGAGTGCCGCCGACCTCGATCTGCCCCATGGCAACGTCGAAGTCAGCGCCGAGCAACCCACCGCTGCAGCCGTGGAAACGGTGACCGGGGATTTGCGCGAAGCCACCGAGCGTTATCAGCGCCAATTGATCGGCGCTTGCCTTGAACGACACCACCACAACTGGGCGAGCGCTGCCCGCGAGCTGGGCCTGGATCGGGCCAATCTCGGGCGGATGGCCAAGCGCCTGGGGATGAAATAGGCACCGGGGGCAATCGTTGCGAGTGGCGCATAACTTGCTTCGAGAGCCACCTTCGCGGCGACATTCTGTCGCCGCTGCCTGCCCCCGGATGCGACTGACCGCCCAATGAATACGACGTTTTCCTGTGTAGGCTGTGGCAAATGCTGCAATGACCACCACGTGCCCCTGACCCTGCAAGAAGCCCGGATGTGGGCGGCCGACGGTGGCCAGGTCATCGTGTTGGTGGAAGCCTTCCTGGGCAATGGCCTGGGCCTGTCGGCGCAGCAACGCGAGCACGCCGAACGGCGCTCGGCAGTGGTGCGCAGCGGCACCTGCGAGGCTTTCGTTGCCATCACTTTTGCCGCCTACAGCACCGGCGCCTGCCGCCATCTTGACGAGGACAACCTGTGCCGCATCTACGAGCGCCGGCCGCTGGTGTGCCGCATCTATCCGATGGAGATCAATCCGCACATTCCCCTGAACATCGCTGCCAAGGAATGTCCGCCGCAATCATGGGAACAGGGACCGCCACTGATTGTCGGTGGCGAGCTGGCGGACCCGCAACTGGCGGACCTGATCCAGCGCTCTCGCCAGGCGGATCGCGATGACATCCACATCAAGGATGCGATATGCGCGCTATTGGAGATTCGAACCACTGCACTCAAGGGCGACGGGTTTACCGCTTACCTGCCGGACATGACCGCGTTCGCCACGATCATCGACGAATTGGCCGGACAGACGTTACCGGCGTGGGAAAGCGAATGGCAGTTTCATGTGTCGGGGGACGATGTCGCCGGCCCCCTATTGGCAGCGGGTGCGCAGGTGGCGACCGAGTCGCCCGCTCACTATGCTTTCATTTCGTTGCGAACGGCTTGAGCCCACCAGGCGACACCTGTATTCGCCCCTTCGCGAAGCACACTGGATAAACCTGAGACCTAACGCTTGCCCATCGAACGGCGTGTCCCCGGAGGCGCCATCCCCGGCGTCTTGGTGTGGCCATTCTTGGCGCCGTTCTTGTACCACGGCTGGCTGGCGTCCTTAGTGGCCTGCAGCTCACCGGGCTTGAACGGGAACTTGAACGCCGGGATTGCGGTTTTGGTCTCGCTGTCAGCGCTGGAGTCGACGCTGTCTGGCAGCTCTGCCTGTTCGTCGCTCAAGGCGTCGGCTACCGGCGGTTGTTTCGGGGAAGTCATGAAAAGCTCCGGGTGATGCACACTGTGTCGGGCCCGTTCAGCGAGCCACGAAAGACGCCAGTATAGCGGAAGGGCAGGTACAAGCTTCAAGCTGCAAGCTTCAAGTTAAACGCGCTGCGGGTAGCTTTTGACTTGCGGCTTGGCGCTTGAAGCTTGTAGCTTTCCTCCCATTCTCTCCGCCCGACGAGCCCTGCGCCCATGAAAAAGACTGTTCTCGCCTTCAGTCGCGTCACGCCAGAAATGGTTGAACGCCTGCAACAAGACTTCGACGTCATCGTGCCGAACCCGAAAAAGGGTGATATCAACGCCCAGTTCAACGAAGCCCTGCCCCACGCCCACGGATTGATCGGGGTAGGTCGCAAGCTCGGTCGTGCACAACTGGAAAACGCCGCCAGTCTGGAAGTCGTGTCCAGCGTTTCGGTGGGCTATGACAACTACGACGTGGACTATTTCAACGAACGCGGGATCATGCTCACCAACACCCCGGACGTGCTGACTGAAAGCACCGCCGACCTGGCCTTCGCCTTGTTGATGAGCAGTGCACGCCGCGTCGCCGAGCTCGACGCCTGGACCAAGGCTGGCCAGTGGCAAGCCACCGTCGGTGCCCCGCTGTTCGGCTGCGATGTCCACGGCAAGACCCTGGGCATCGTCGGCATGGGCAACATCGGAGCGGCCATCGCGCGCCGAGGTCGGCTGGGCTTCAACATGCCAATCATCTATAGCGGTAACAGCCGCAAGACTGCGCTGGAACAGGAACTCGGTGCGCAGATGCGCAGCCTGGACGAGCTATTGGCTGAAGCCGACTTCGTCTGCCTGGTGGTTCCGCTCAGCGAGAAGACCCGGCACTTGATCAGCCATCGCGAACTGGCCCTGATGAAGCCGAGCGCGATCCTGGTGAACATCGCCCGGGGTCCGGTGGTGGACGAGCCGGCACTGATCGATGCGCTGCAAAACAACCGCATTCGTGGTGCCGGGCTGGATGTGTATGAAAAGGAGCCGCTGGCCGAGTCGCCGCTGTTTCAGCTGAAAAACGCAGTGACCTTGCCGCATATCGGTTCGGCCACCCATGAGACCCGCGATGCCATGGCCAACCGCGCCTTGGCGAACCTGCGCAGCGCATTGCTAGGTGAGCGTCCACAAGACCTGGTCAACCCGCAGGTCTGGAAAGGTTGAATGAACGAAGGCACGTTGGGTTGGACGTGCCATTTTTTCATAACTTCAAGCGACGTGCTATTAAATAGTACAGACGACATAACTCGCAACGTAGTCTCCGACTGAACTTTCCCGAACAACTATAAACTTCGAGTCATTAAAAAAGCACCCAGCGTGCACTCGGAGAACACCCCAATGAATAAACTCACCACCGCCTCCGTGATAAGGCGGAGCAAAGTACTTATTGTTTTAACTGCTACATTATTCGGCTTGATGACGTTGGCCAACAATGTTACCGATTATGCGGCATACGCCGAATACATCGGGCGCATCATCAGCATGAGCGACACCACGGGCAACGACTCACGGCGCTACAGGTCCATTACGTCCAACATGTTTCATCATCGTTTTTACTGGGCAATCATTTCACTCGAAATTATTTTTACTTTTAGTTGCCTGGTGGGAACCTGGCAGCTCTATCGAAAACTCGACGCACCACGCAACGAGTTTCACGAAGCAAAAAAATTCGCGATCGCTGGCCTTGTGACAGGTATTTTTGTTTATCAGGCATTATACGTCACCATACTCAATGAATGGTTCGACATGGATTACTCCGTTCATCGCAACACCTATATTTGGGCACAAAACAATATTGAATACATGTTTTTCGGCCTGATCTTTCTCACGGCAATAAAAGACAGCTGAACAGCCTGCTGCTCAGGCCAGCTTCCCCGCCACGGGTTTGGTGCTCATGCCAGGCTTGCGAAACACCAACACGTTACCCAGCATGACCAGTACCAGGCCCACGAGTGCCGGGGGAGTCCATTGGTAGCCTTCGGCGAACGCCGAGACATTCAGCGCCACCACCGGAAACAGAACGGTGCAATAGGCTGCGCGCTCGGGGCCCATGCGCCCGACCAGGGTCAGGTAGGCAGTGAAACCGATGACCGAACCGGGAATCACCAGGTACAACAGCGAGCCGATGTAGCGAGCGTTCCATTCCATGTCGAACGGGATCCCCTTGACCAGGCACCATACCGACAACATCGCCGCGCCATAGGCCATGCCCCAGGCATTGGTCGTCAGCGGTTTGAGCCCGGCCTTTTGTTGCAGGCTCGACAGCATGTTCCCGGCCGAGAAACACAGCGTGCCGCACAAGGCCAGGCCAAGGCCAAGCAAGGTTTGCGGGCTGGCGGTGTGACCCGCCAGCTCGGGCCAGAACAGCAGGCCCAGACCGAGCAAGCCCAGCGCGCCGCCCATCAGCACATTGCGGGCGATTTTCTGAGCGAAGAACACCCGTGCATTCAGCGCATTCCACAGCGTGGCCGTGGAAAACACCACGGCGACCAGTCCGCTGGGGATCCACTGACTGGCGGTGAGGAAACACATGAAGTTGACGCAGAACAGGCATAACCCTTGCGCCAGGCAAATCAAGTGCCCGCGGCGGTTCATCAATTGCAGGCGGCGGCTAAGCAGCAGGATCACGAACAGCACCAGCGCCGCCAAGCCAAAGCGATAGACAATGGACACGGGAATCGCCACCACGCCCAGTTGCCATTTCAGGGCGATCCAGGTGGTGCCCCAGATCAGCACGGTCAGCAGGTACAACGAAAGGTTCATGGCAAAGGCTCCTTGATAGGCGACCAGTGTCCTGCGCCGCGTTGCGCCGCACTTGCATAATCTTGCGCTTTTGTCAGTCGACGGGCTGTCAGGCGAAGGCCTACGGAGTAGGATGCAAGGCGTTGGAGAGAAACGATCATGCCCGCACTGGAATCCCTGCAAGTGTTTCAAGCCCTCAACCGCTCGCCCAATGCTCGCCTGGAGCACAGCGCCGAGCTCGGTGACGGATTGGCAGCAGCCTTGTGGAACAACCACCACGATGCCCAGGACTACGAAGCGCCGAGCCACCACACGCTGTCCTGCTACATCGCTGGCGGCACCGGGACCTTCCGGCGCGACCAGCCCGGCACCAAGGGCGGTCCGGACAAGCTGTGCATCCTGCCGGCCGACCATCAGTCAGGCTGGGTGATCAATGGCGACATTCGCCTGGCCCACCTGTATTTCAGCCCGGAACAATTTGCCCTCGGCTGCGTCACCCTGCTCGATCGCGAGCCACGGCAACTGCAGTTGCGTGAGCAAACTTTTCTGGATGACCCACAACAGGCGTTGCGCTTTCGGCACTTGATCCGCCTCAACTGGGACGAACCGGGAGAACGTCTGCTCACCAGCAGCCTGGCCCATGAAATGCTCGCCCACGCCCTGCTCAGCCAGGTCAGCGTACGTCCCGGCTTGCGACTCAAGGGTGGCCTGGCCGCGCATCAGCGACGGCATCTAGTGGAGTTCATCGACAGTCAATTGGCTGAAGCCATCAGCCTGGGGCAGTTGGCTGCTCTGTGCGCATTATCCGAGTACCACTTTGCGCGGATGTTTCGTGAGAGCTTCGGTTTGCCGCCCCATCAGTATGTACTGGCGCGGCGCTTGAGCCGGGCGCGGGAGTTGCTGCGCAGCACCTCGCAGCCGTTGGGAGAGATTGCATTGGCGTGCGGGTTTGCCAGTGCCAGTCACTTCACCAATCGATTCAGGCAGGCGCTAGGTGGAACGCCGGGAGAATATCGGCAGGCGTTTTTGCGTTAATGCCGGGATATTCATTGCCTGTCAGCGATGAACGATGACGCGATTTCTAATCAGAACTCCAGGGTGCTCGACAACGTCACCTGCCGCGAATCCCCCATCGACACAAAGAACCGGCTCGCCGCCGAGGTGTAATACGTACGGTCAAACAGGTTTTTCACGTTGAGTTGAAACTTGACCCGCTGCCCATCGAGTTGGGTGTCATAGGTGGCGAACGCGTCGGCGACGGTGTAGCTCGGCAGGTCAAAATCATTCACGGCATTGCCCGCTCGTTCCCCGACATAGCGTGCTCCAGCGCCAATCCGCAGCTGATCGCCACCGACGATCGTGCCGAAGTCATAGACCGCCGACAGTGAGCCACTATTCTTCGCGACGTTCTGCAGCTGTTTACCTTTGTAGACCGGGTCCTGCGTCACTTCGGCATCGGTGTAGGCATAACTGCCGATCATGCTCCAGCGGTCGCTGAGCTGGCCGCTCAAGTCCACTTCCAGGCCACGGGAACGCACTTCACCGGCCGCACTGTAGAGTGTCACCGGGCCTTCGGCGTTAGCCACCAGGACGTTGCGTTTCTTGATGTCGAACAGCGCAAGGTTGCCCGTTACGCGGCCCGGCATTTCCAGCCTGGCCCCCACTTCCCACGACTTGGCGTCTTCCGGCGCAATGCTGCCGTCGAGCACGGCGCTGCTGCCGCTCAACGGCGCGATGGTCGAGTTGGGTTTGAACGATTCGGTGTAGCTGCCATAGAACGACAGTTCATTGGTATAGCGGTAGACCAGGCCGGCGCGCGGCACCCATTTTTGCCCGTTGCTGTCGGTGTTGGCCTTGAACGGCACGCCTTTGCCGGCGTACTGGTCGTACTCCTGGAAACGTCCGCCAGCGACCAGGATCCATTGGTCGGTGAGGTGGATCGAGTCCTGCAAGAACACCGAATCGCTACGCAGGATATCGGTCTGCGCACTGTCGGCCGGGCTGACCGTGGTGCCCGGGACTTCGCGGCCGTATACCGGGTCGAGGTAGCTGAAGGTTGTCAGGCTTTTCTGACGGATCAGGTCGGCGCGGTAGATCTTGCGGTACTCGTCATCGACCCCGAGCACCAGGTCATGTTGCATGCCGGCGACATCGATCTTGCCTTCGAGGCTCGCAGTCGTGAAACGGTCCGTACTGATAGCATTCTGCGTGCCGTCCATGCTGCGTGTGAGCGTGCCATTGCTGGTGTCGACGGCGGTCACACGCACCTGGCTGGCGTCATAGGTCTCACGATTCCAGCTGTAGCCGAAATGGGCTTTCCAGTTGTCGTTGAGGTCGTGATCGGCCTGGAAGTGATACAGGTCGGAGCGCCCTTCCATGTTGTTGAACGGTTCGTCGAGCCGGCGATCACGGGGGATGTCCAGCGGAGGATTATCCCGCGGATCGATCACCGTGCCACGGTCGAACGGGGTCAGGAACTCCCGGTGTTCATAGGCGAACGTCAGCTGGGTGCTTTCACCAAACCAGGCCAGCGACGGCGCCACCAGCGTCTCGCGATGCACACCGTAGTTGCGCCAGTAATCCTCGTCTTCGTGGTCCAGCACCAGACGGTAGGCCAACCCGGACTCACCCAGGGCACCCGTGCTGTCAAAGGTGCCGCCGCTGCCGTTCTTGCCCTCGCCATAAGTCGAGCCACGCAGGGTCAGGGCATTGTAGGGATCAAGCTCCGGCTGCTTGCTGACCATGTTGACCACGCCGCCGGGATCCTGGATACCATAGAGCAGCGAGGCCGGGCCCTTGAGCACTTCGACCCGGTCCACCGTCGCGTTCAAGCCCCGCCCCTGCACCACCGGCATGCCGTCACGCATGATCGAGCCGTTGCGGTTGTCGCCGAAACCGCGGGTCATCACCGAATCCTGGGTGCTGCCCAGCGTGTTGCCCTGGGTGATACCGCTGACGTTCGCCAGCGCGTCATCCAGGTTACGCGGAGCCTGGTCGCGAATGACCTGGGCCGGGACGACGTTGACCGTCTGGGGAATTTCCTGAAGCGGCGTCGAGGAACGCATCACCGAGCTGGTAGGCGGAGGCTGGTAGCTTGTGGAAGGTTCCATCACCGAGGTGATGGTGGTAGCGCCCAGATTCAACGCGCCCTCAGTCGGTAGCGGTTCCAGGACCATGGTGTGGCCATCGATGCGCCGCGTGGTCAAGCCGGAACCGCCGAGCAACCGCTGCAGGGCCTGTTCGGCACTCAACTGGCCATTGAGCGCCGGGGCATTGAGGCCATACGGCGCCTCATCGGTATAGACCACGCTGATACCGGTGACGTGACTGAAGTCGCTCAACGCCTGGGGCAAGGGTTTGGCGACCATCGAAAAGCTGAATAGCGCACTTTGCGGGGTGCTGGCAGACGCGGCCAGTGCCCCGTTCAGCGGCAGCAGCGCCAACGCCGCGAAGCTCAACGCAGACACACCCAACCATTGTTTGACCGAACCCGGTATTGCCCTGGACTTCATGACTCATGACCTGTGTAGAACCACAACGGATGCGAATGACTCGCAGTTTCAGTCACTACACGGATGGCGTTCGGTTTTACCTCAGCAGAAAGTTGAAAATAATTATTCCAAGAGGTGTGGTGTTAGATTCGCCCCTTCGCGAGCAGGCTCGCTCCCACATTTGGAATGCGTTCTCCTGTGGGAGCGAGCCTGCTCGCGAAGGGGCCAATCGTCTCAGCGCAAAATAATCAGATGTCCCAGAACCTGGTGTTGCTCAAAGCCCAACACCCCCTGCAATGAACTCAATACCGCCTGCGGGTCCTTGCTCGGAAAGCTGCCGCTGATCTGCCGCTGTGCCACGTCATCATTGAGCACCACGATCCTCCCCGGGTAGTAACGGCGCAAATCCTCGACCACATCAGCCAGCGTCGCCTTGTAGTAAGTCAGCCATCCCTGGCGCCACGCCAGTTGCGCTTCGCTGTCCACCGCATGAAGTTTTCCCGCTGAGCCTTCGCCGTAAGCCACTTGCTGGCCGGCCGTCAGGATCTGCGGGTCCGCGTTCTTTTGCGCCCTCACGCCAACCCGGCCAGACAACACCGTCACCTGCGCCCCACGAGGTTGCAGTCGCACTTCGAACTGTGTGCCGAGCACCCGCGCCTGGCCCTTCCCGGCGTCCACCACAAATGGCTCGCCGGTATGGGTCACACTGAAAAATCCGGCACCGCGGCGCACTTGCACACGCCGCTCCCCCTTACTGAAATCCACCGCAATCGCACTGTCGGCATCAAGAGTGACCTGCGATTGATCGGCCAGGGTGATGGTGCGGACTTCCCCCGGTGCCGAGACATAATCGGCGCCCAGGTCGTCGATCCAACGCAACGGCTGCCAACCGCCACCGAGGCTGATCATCAGCAGCAGGGAAGCCGCCATGGCCAGCGCGCCCGACCAGCGCCGAACGCTGCTGCGACGTGAGCGATTCATGGCGTTGAGGTAACCCTGCAAGGCCAGCGCGTCCTCGTCGGCGAGCCTGCGCGCCGGCACTTCACTCAACTCCCACAACACTTGCGCACGGGCATAAGCCTGCGCATGCGCGGGGTCGGCCTGCAACCATTGACTGAAGGTGGCTTGGTCACCGCTGCTGGGCTGGTCATGCAACAGACTTAACCAGGCCAGCGCTTGCTGTTCCTGAGCAGGCGTCGGCCTGACGCGTTCGATGCTGTTCACAGTGCTTTCCCTGGCATACGCGGCTCGCATTCGCGCAGGCTGGCTTTGCAGGCCTCGAGCGCGCGCATCATATGTTTTTCCACGGCACTCTGGGACAGGCCCATGGCCTTGGCGATCTCGGCGTACTTGCGACCATGGATGCGGTTGAGCAAAAAGATCTGCCGCGTGCGTTCCGGTAACGCGCGTAACGCCGCTTCGACGTGGCGCAGATCGTTGCCTGCTTCCAGCGCCGCTTGCGGCTCGCCGCCCATACAGTGCGCCGGTTCGGCCATTAAACCTTCGTTGGCCCGCACCCGCGTACCTTCGCTGCGCAAGTGGTCGATGGCGATGTTGCCGGCGCAGCGCAACAGATAGGTGCTGAGTTCTTCAACTTGTACCAGGGGGCGTCGCCAGAACCGCACGAACAAGTCTTGCACCAGGTCCGCCGCCGTGGCCCGGCAACCCACGCGACGACTCACCAACGCTTCCATTTGCGAACGCTGGGAGAGAAATACCTGGAGAAAATGCGCACGATCGCCGCGTGGTTCGCCGTGCTCGATCTCGGGAGATTCGGGAGTAGTCATTGATTCAATACTGCGCCATAGCGGCAATCGGGCCGGCCAACAACCGGGTGTGTACCCAGCAAGGCGCAATACTAATGATAAATATTCTCATAAGCAAAGCTGTCGAGGGAGATCACTTATCTTGACAGCAGCTATCAGTGCGACCAGTTCGACGAGTGCGGCGGTTCACTGAATCCCTTGGCCACAAAACAAAACGGGCCTGCATTGCAGGCCCGTTTTCATTGGGAGGGTCAATCAGGCATCAAGCGTTTTGCGCAGCCTGTTCGTTTTCAAGAAACTCTTCTTCCAGCAGCTTGTCGGCGTGAGGCCTGCGCTCGAAGGGCACCACGGCAGCGCGTGGTTTGCCGCGCAGTTTGCCGAACAGGTGTTCAAGGGCGTGTTCGAGTTTCTCGGCAGCTCCGTCGATCGCCAGTTCCAGGCTGGCGGCTTTATGGGTGACAGAAATCGGTTGGTGGCCTTTTGGCCGCGCTTCCAGCTGGCAGCGCAAATCATGGGGACCAGGCTTGTCGCCATTCTCGTCCCGCAGGTGAACCTCGACGCGGGTCAGGTCCTCCTCATAACGTTCGAGCGTGCTCTCAATGGTGGTTCGTACCCACTCCTCCAGTCGGATGCTGCTTTGAATATGGTTATCGCTATTGACTTGGATTTGCATAGTTCATCCCTTATTTCAGCTAGCTCGCGAGAGGCCGGTCAGCTAAGCCCTTGGGCGTCATCACCGTGACCTCTTACTTACACAATCGGTCTGTACGATGAACAATTCAACCCCTAAAAAAAGATAAATATCTAATCGCAAAAAAAGCCGGACAACCGGCAAAAGCGCTGTTAAGGTCAGAAGTTGGGTCGCCCCTCTCTTACGAAATAATTGCTCACATCTGCCGCTCCCCCAGCGGGTGCAGGCCGCGAAAAATCGCCGCCTCCTCCACCAGCCAGTCATGTACCGCCCGCACGCCCGGATGGCTCAGCGCCCCCGGCGCGTAGAGCACCATGTAGCGCTTGTGATTGGGCACCGCCAGGCCGAACGGTACGATCAATGCGCCCCGCTCCAGCTCGTCATTGAGCAGCGTACGCCGTGCAATCGCCACGCCCATCCCGGCGATGGCCGCTTCGATGGTCAGGTGATTGCGATTGAAGGTATGCCCGCGCCGCACATCGGCACCTTCAAAGCCGATGGCATCGAGATAGAACTCCCATTCCGCGTATTCGTAGCTGCCGCGCCAGGCAGTAATGTCATGCAGCAACGGAAAATGCAGCAGGTCCGCCGGGCCATGCAACGGCGGACGCCCGCGTAACAGGCCCGGGGCACACACCGGGAAAATCTGCTCATCGAGCAAGGCTGTGGATAACAATCCGGGGTAGCTGCCGTCATTCAGGTCGATGGCCAGGTCGAAATCGCCTTCGTGCAACGGCACGCTGCTGTCTTCGGCGACCAGGCGTAGCTGGATGTCCGGGAAGCGCTGCTGCAAGCGTGGCAGGCGCGGCGTCAGCCATTTGCTCAGGAAAGAAGGAATCGAACGCACCCGCAGTGTGCCGCTGATCATCCCCGCGTCCAGCCGGCGCAATTCGGCATCGATGCTGCCGTAGGCCTCGTTGACCGTAATGGCCAGTCGCTGGCCTTCGGCGCTCAGTTCCACGCCCCGGGCACGCCGGTGAAACAGTCGAAAACCAAGGCGCTCTTCCAGCTGTCGGATCTGCTGGCTGACCGCCCCCGGCGTGATGTGCAGCTCTTCGGCGCAACGGGTGAACGACAAGTGCCGCGCGGCACAGGAAAACACCTGTAGCCAGACGTAAGTCTGGGCGTGTAATTGGCGGCTCATGGTTTAGTCCTGCTAAAGGCTGTCTTAGGAAGTTTCGTTGGTCACGTAGGACTGAGAGAGGCAGTATCGCTGAAAGTGCGCTTGTCCTACAAAAATGGCAGCGATTCATCTTCCATTGCAGGAATAGGCTTTAGCATGGCTATCAGTGTTTTCGATCTCTTCAAAGTCGGCATCGGTCCATCCAGCTCCCACACGGTCGGCCCCATGCGTGCTGCCGCGACCTTCGCCCAGGCGCTGGTGGACCAGGGTTCAGTGACTGACGTACGGCGGGTGGAAATCCGCTTGTACGGCTCCCTGTCGGCGACCGGTGTCGGTCATGCCACCGACCGAGCTTGCGTCATGGGCTTGATGGGCGAATGGCCAGACCGTATCGATCCCTCCACCATCGACAGCCGGATCCATACCCTGCGTGAGACCGGCGAGTTGTTGCTGGCAGGCCAGGTGAGCATTGCGTTCAACGGGTCGCGCGATCTGCTGCTGCTCGACGAGAGTTTGCCCTACCACCCCAACGCCATGTCCCTGACTGCCTTCGGCGAAACCGGCGAACTGTTCGAACAGACGTACTACTCGGTCGGTGGTGGGTTCATCATCGAGGCGGCAGAAGCCGAGTCCGGGCTATCACCTGCCCGAGACGTGGTTTTGCCCTACGACTTTTCCAGTGCCGTCGAGCTGCTCAAGCTCTGCAACCAGCACGGTCTGCGTGTCAGCGAGCTGATGATGGCCAACGAACGGGCCTGGCGCAGTGACGAAGAAATACGCCAGGGCTTGCTGCATATCTGGTCGGTGATGCGCGAGTGCGTCGAGCAGGGGCTGGAGCACGAAGGCATCCTCCCCGGTGGCCTGAACGTGCCGCGACGTGCGGCGAAATTGCACCGCAGCCTGTTGGAAATCGGCAAGCCGAACGTCATCACTTCGACCCTGTCGGCCATGGAATGGGTGAACCTTTTCGCCCTCGCCGTGAACGAAGAAAACGCTGCCGGCGGTCGCATGGTGACAGCACCGACCAACGGTGCAGCGGGGATTATTCCGGCGGTGCTGCACTACTACATGAAATTCAACCCCGATGCGTCGGACGATGACGTCGTGGCGTTCTTTTTGGGTGCCGCCGCCGTCGGCATCCTGTGCAAGAAAAACGCCTCGATCTCTGGTGCCGAAGTCGGTTGTCAGGGCGAGGTCGGCTCTGCCTGCGCCATGGCCGCCGCCGGCCTGGCAGAAGTCCTCGGCGCCACGCCGGAGCAATTGGAAAACGCCGCCGAAATCGGCCTTGAACACAACCTCGGACTGACCTGTGACCCGGTCGGCGGGCTGGTGCAAGTGCCATGTATCGAGCGCAACGCAATTGCTGCCGTAAAGGCGATCAACGCCACGCAAATGGCCCTGCGTGGCGACGGCAAGCACTTCATCTCCCTGGACCGGGTGATCCGCACCATGCGCGACACGGGCGCCGACATGCACGACAAATACAAGGAGACATCCCGAGGCGGTCTGGCGGTGAACTGGGTAGAGTGCTGACCGGTTTGGTGGCATGCAGGCGCAAATTGCCCTGAAACGGGCAGCCCCCTGTAGGAGCGAGCCTGCTCGCGAAAAACCTGAGAGCGCCGCGTGGCGCCAGATATCCCGCGTCATCGTTGACCTGCATCGCGAGCATGCTCGCTCCTACAATTCGTGCTTCTTGTCCGGCATGCCCTTTGCTACATCCCGTTTGGAACATTGATGGCGATATTGACGAGAGAATGGCCGATGGTCCGGCGTTGCGAACCAACCCGATCACGGCCGGTCAACAACTGCACGTTCAATCAAGCGGTGACGCATCATGGACAACCCTTTCCAGCTCATTACCGATGCTTTTGCAGCGGACTATCAGATCAACCTGAGCATTCAGGGTCTTGATGGCAGCATCATGCTGACCCTGTCCAACAATGGCCGAGTAGTCGCAAAGCGCATGATCAGTGCCGAACAACGCAACGATCCACAACGGCTCAAGCGCCTGGTGCAAAGCATCCAGTTCGGCATCGCCATCGAACAGGGGCACAGCGCGGTGGCCATCCTCGAAGCCATGACCGATGGCGGCACGCACAGCCTGCCGCCACCCTCGATAAAAAACCGCCCGCGCCCGGCCATCAGGCTTTAAAGCTCGCCCTTCTCCACTTCCGGATGTTCACCCGAGCCCGCACCTGTCTTACGGTGCGGATGCTCGATCTTCACCGAAGGAAATTGCGAGGAGGCGTAGCGCACTACCAGGATCGCAAACGCCAGCAACAGGATCCCGCCGCACAGGTAGATGATCCCCAAGTCGGGTGGATTGTGATGGGACACGTTGGAAATCAGCAGCCGCGTGAGCGCCGTGATCGCCACGTAGATCAGGAAACGTACCGGCATGTGGTTGGTCTTGAAGTAAATCCCGACCATCGCCCCCAGTTCCAGGTAGATGAACAGCAGCAGGATGTCGTCGATCTTGATATGCCCCTGCTCGAGCATCCCGAGAAATTCCATCACCGCAGCCCACGCGGTCACCGCACCAATGGCAAACAGCGCCAGGTAGTGGAAAGTTTCGACGAACAGGTTGCCCAGTGACTCGGCCAGTTCATGCACGTTCTGCCGCAGCTTTTCGGCCCAGTTGATTTTCACGATGATGCTTCCTTAGGTCGACTCGACCGGATAATGCAGGTTGGACGTGACGGTTGTTCTGCATGCAGAAACAAGGCCACGTCCATGATGGCGAGACGCCTTGGATTGCGCTCCGTGACGTTTGGTCGCAGCTATCTTTACCCAGCTACCAAAACCCGACGCCTGACAAATCCCGAAACCGGCCTACATTAAAAAGCCACTACCCAAATCCGAGAGATTCGCTTATCCTTTGCTGTATATAGATACAGTAGTCGAATCAGACTAATAATTTGAAGGCATGTGAGGTGGTGAATGGCCGTCGAAGTGGTATACCGCAGCAGCCGAGATCTGGAGCGCTTGTTCATGGATAAAGCCGAAGCTGACCGTCATGACAAAATGCTCGAGCTGGCGGAGTTGCTGGCTGACGTATTGCAAAAAGCTGTTCCGTCCTTGACCGAACAGCAAGTGGAAGAAGTCGGGATCTACATGGCGAAAAACCGCGACGTGTTCGCCAAGGCGTTCAAGAGCCAGCCGGACGCCTTGTCCGAACTGCTCACAGCGCCAGCGCAAGTCGTAGAGTCGGTTAAAGAGGCAATACCCGTTGAAGAGGCAATCGCTGAGCCGGTGGCCCCGACGAAGCCTGCCAAAGCCGCGAAAACCCCGAAGTAAGCAGCCCCCGTAGGAGCTGCCGCAGGCTGCGATCTTTTGATTTTTATCGATACAGCACCTTCTCCGCCAACTCGTCTGCCACGCGAGCCGGAGAGCGTTTTTCCGCCTGGGCGTGGGCGAAGACTTCGGTGAGCCGCGAGCTGATTTTCGACAGGTGCGCGGTGATGGTCCCCAAGTCTTCGCCACGATGCTTGAGCGAAACATAGATCAATCCGCCGGCATTGATCACGTAGTCGGGCGCATACAGGATGCCCCGCCTTTCCAGCTGGTCGGCGACGTCCAGATGGGTCAGTTGATTGTTCGCCGAACCGGCCACTGCCGAGCAGCGTAGTTGCGTCACGCTGTGGCTGTTCAGCACCCCGCCCAGACCGCACGGCGCGAGAATGTCGCAAGGTGTGCTTAGCAATGCGTCGTTGGCTATCGGGTGCGCGCCAAGTTGCTCCATCGCCAGTTGTACCTTGCCGTGGTCGATGTCGCTGACCAGCAGCTCGGCGCCGGCGGCGTGCAGCTGCTCTGCCAGGGCAAATCCAACGTTGCCCAGGCCTTGGATGGCGACGCGTAGGCCTTCGAGGTTATCGCTGCCCAACCGGGCCATCGCCGTGGCGCGGATGCCGGTAAACACGCCCATCGCCGCGTGAGGCGCGGGGTCGCCGGCCGATGTGGTGCTGGTGACGTGTTGGGTCTGTTGGGCAATGCAATCCATGTCCGCCACCGAGGTGCCACTGTCGATGGCGGTAATGTAGCGCCCGTCGAGTTGATTGATACAACGCCCGAACGCTTCAAACAGTGCAGCGCGATTGGCCACGTGAACGGGGCGAATGATCACCGCCACGCCGCCGCCCTGAGCCAGGCCGGCCAAGGCCGCCTTGTAACTCATGCCTTGGGCAAGGCGCACCGCATCCTCGACTGCAGACTCGTCGCTGGGATAGGCAAGGTAACGGCAACCGCCCAGAGCAGGCCCCAAACGGCTGTTATGAATGGCAATCACCGCCTTCAACCCGGTGGCCGGGTCGACGCTCAGATGCAGCGATTCAAGGCGAGTGCTTTGCATGAGAGCGAACATCGTAAGGCTCCCGAATCACTTCTTGTAGTCGCCAGTATAGGCTTGTGCACAAAAATTGCAGAAGCGCACCGGAATAAGCAAAAGCGCCATGCAAGCTTTAGGAAATAACCGAAACTAGCCCCTGTGCGGTACTGGACGAATGGCAAAGACCGGTCTAAAACGAGGCATAGCCCGGAGATTTTCATGACGCCGCGCCAATCTTTTTTCGCCTGCCTGCAACGATCACCGCCTGCGCTGTTCGAGGCGGCGCTGTGGATCGCCGTCGAACATGACAAGCAGGTTAACCCCGAGGCAGTGTTGGCGCACTTCAAGGAGCTGCAACTGCGGGTCAGTAGCGGCTTGCCGATGTTACCCGTGAGCGAGTTGGCGCAACCGTTGCTCAGGCGCATGGTCGAATTGGGGTTCGCCCAGGATGACTTCGCCCCCTTGCGGCCGCAAGTGGCATTGCTCGATAAGGTCCTGGTGCGTCGCCGCGGGCAGCCATTAGCCTTGGCGATGATAGCCCTGGAACTGGCCAGAGGCCTGGAGATTCCGCTGGTCGGCGTCAATTTCCCGGGGCATTTCCTGCTGCGGGTGCCAGGTGCCGATCATCTGCTCGACCCCTGTGGCGGCCGGCGCCTTTATCCCAACGATTGCCGGGAGCTGCTGCATCGCCAGTATGGCCCGAACATGCAACTCAACGCTGAGCAACTGGTCACGGCCACACCCGCGCAAATGCTTCAACGCCTGTCACGCAACCTGCGCCAGCTACATCTTTCCCACGACGATTACATTGGCGCGTTGATCGACGCCGAACGCGTACTGGAACTGGGCAACGCCAGCGCCTCCGACTACTTGGCCCGGGCCAGCCTGTACCAACGGCTGGACTGCCCGAATGCCGAGCGCTTCGACCTGGAACATGCATTGCTGCTCAGCGACGATCCGATCCAGCGGATTCGCCTGACCGAGCGACTTGGGCATTTGCCTCCTAATTCCATCGTCCACTGAACCCTACAGCACCGCGTTATCGTTCTTCGCGGGCAAGCCTCGCTCCTACGGGTATATGCAAATCAAGGCGTGTCAGGCTGGTTAGCTGGATGCGCCTTGATGAACGCCGGGTGGCTGGCGACCAGCGTCGCTACCCGGCGGATTCGCGGATAAGCCTCAAGGGAAATGTTGAAGCGTTCGGCGGCATACAACTGTGGAATCAAGTACACATCCGCCAACCCGGGCTGCGAACCAAAGCAGTAACCCTCATCACCAATCAGCTGCTCCACGGTCGCCAGCCCCTGGTTGATCCAGTGCGCAATCCACTCAAGAACCTGCGGTTCATCAAAGCCCAACTGGCGCAGCCGATTGAGCACGCTGACATTGTGCAGCGGATGTACATCGCAGCCGATCAGCGCCGCCACGCCACGCTCATGGGCGCGGGCAACGAGATCCTTGGACAGCAGCGGTACCTGTGGATAACGCTCCTCCAGGTACTCGATGATCGCCGGTGACTGAATCAGCAGCTCGCCTTCGTCGGTGCGCAATGCCGGCACGCGGCCTTGCGGATTGATGCCCAGGTACGCTGGCTGGCGATGCTCTCCACCCGGTGGCGCAATCAGGTTGATTGGCAGCGCCTGGTAATCCAGGCCCTTGAGCGCCAACGCGATACGCACCCGATAGGACGACGTTGAGCGGTAGTAGGTATAGAGTTCCATGAACCGATCCCCTTAGCGAGCCGGCAACACTTTGCCGCGGCATTCACCGAAGCCGATGGAGGCAAACCCTTCGCGGCTGCAACGGCCACGCAAAATGATCTCGTCGCCGTCCTCGAGGAATTTACGCACTTCGCCCGAGGCCAGTTCGATCGGCTTCTTACCGCCTTCGGTGATCTCCAGCAAGCTGCCGAACTGGCCGCTTTGAGGACCGGACAAGGTGCCCGAACCGAACAGATCACCGGCCTGCAACTGGCAGCCATTGACGCTGTGATGCGCCACCATTTGCGCCACGGTCCAATACATGTGTTTCGAGTTGCTCAGGGTCAGGCGATGGGCCGGCAGGTTCTGCTCGCGCATGGCTTCGGTGAGCAGCAGGACTTCCAGTTCGATGTCGAATGCGCCAGCGGCTTGATCGCGTTTATCGAACAGGTACGGCAGCGGCTGTGGATCGCCTTCCGGACGTGCCGGCTGGGCAAGACGGAACGGCTCAAGCGCTTCGGCCGTCACGACCCACGGAGAAATGCTAGTGATGAAGCTCTTCGACAGGAATGGCCCCAACGGCTGGTATTCCCAAGCCTGGATGTCACGTGCCGACCAGTCATTGAGCAGGCAGAAACCGGCGATGTGATCAGCGGCGTCACCAATGGCTATGGAGTCGCCCATGTCGTTGCCCTGGCCGATCCAGATGCCCAGTTCCAATTCGTAGTCCAAGCGTGCACAGGGACCGAATGTCGGTTCAGTCTGACCGGCTGGCAGCGTCTGGCCCTTGGGACGGCGCACGTCGGTGCCCGACGGGCGGATGGTCGAGGCGCGGCCGTGATAGCCGATCGGCACATACTTGTAGTTGGGCAGCAACGGGTTGTCCGGGCGGAACAGTTTGCCAACGTTTTGAGCGTGCTCGATGCCGACGTAAAAGTCGGTGTAATCATTGATTTTCGCTGGCAGATGCATCTGGCAATCGGCAGCCAGAGGCAGCAACTTCGCGCCCTGTGCTTCGATCTTGCCGCGCAGGGTGCTGCCCTCCTTGAGCAATTCGATCAAACGCTCACGCAAGGCTACGCGAGCTTCGCGACCCAATTCGAAGAACGCATTCAACTGACCGCCACGGGTGGCTTCGACCGCAGCCTTTGCAGCGCCATCGAACAGGCCGGCATCAAGTGCCGCTTCCAGATCGAAGATATGCTCGCCAATGGCCACGCCACTACGGGGCGCTGCCCCCTTCTCGCTGAACACGCCCAGCGGCAGGTTTTGCAGCGGGAAATCCTCGTGGCCGTTGGCCGAAGCAACCCAGCTGCGAGTAATGGAAGTTTGCGTCATGGGTTATCTCCGGGTCGGGTCGAAAGTGGCTGGGAAGGTAGCCCAGCAGGCATCGTAGTTGTCTTGCAGTTGCGGGCAATCGAGGGCGAACGTGCTCGGGCGCAGCACCTGGCTGGTCTCGAACATGAAGGCCATGGTGTTGTCGATTTTCGAAGGCTTCAGGTCGACGTTGATCGCTTTGGTGCAGGTCTCACCATCTGGCCCATGAGCGCTCATGCAGCTGTGCAGAGAAGCGCCACCGGGCACAAAACCTTCGGCCTTGGCGTCGTATTCGCCCTGGATCAGGCCCATGAATTCATTCATCAGGTTGCGGTGGAACCACGGTGGACGGAAGGTTTTCTCAGCGACCATCCAGCGTGGCGGAAAGATCACGAAATCGAGGTTGGCCAAGCCGTGGACGCTGGTCGGCGAGGTCAGCACCGTGAAGATCGACGGGTCCGGGTGGTCGAAGCTGACCGAGCCGATGGTGTTGAAACGGCGCAGGTCATATTTATAAGGCACGTTGTTACCGTGCCAGGCGACCACGTTCAACGGTGAGTGATCGAGCTCGCAACCCCACAACTGGCCGAGGAACTTCTGCACCAGTGTCGTGGGCTGTTGAAGGTTTTCGTAGCAAGCCACCGGCGTCAGGAAATCACGCGGATTCGCCAGGCCGTTGCTGCCGATCGGCCCCAGATCCGGCAGGCGCAACGGCGCACCGTGGTTCTCGGCGATGTAACCGCGCGCTTGTGGGTCGAGTAGTTCGATGCGCCATTTCAGCCCGCGAGGTAATACCGCAATTTCCAGCGGCTCTACTTCCAGTACGCCCAGTTCGGTGGCGATGCGCAGACGCCCCTGTTGCGGCACCAGCAGCATTTCGCCGTCGGCATTGAAGAATACGCGCTCCATGGAACGGTTGGCGCGGTACTGGTAGATGCTGATCCCCGCCGGTTTATCCGCGCTGGAGTTGGCCGCCATGCTCACCAGGCCATCGATGAAATCGGTTGGCTCGGCGGGAATGTCCAACGCGTTCCAGCGCAGGCGATTGGGGGTCACTTCACCCAATGGGCCGCCGGCCAATTGCCGATCGAGCTTGATAAATGCCGGGTGATTGGCCGAAGGCTGAATCCGGTACATCCACGTCCGCCGTGCTTCGCTGCGTGCCATCGTGAACGCAGTGCCGGAGAACAGTTCGGTGTAGAGGCCGTAAGGCGCTTTTTGCGGGGAGTTCTGGCCAACGGGAAGTGCCCCAGGCAATGCCTCACTGCAAAATTCGTTGCCGAAGCCTGACTGATAGGCCAGCGCTGGCGTCGTTGAATCGGAGTTCATGGAGCCTCCTGAACAGGGAGTCGACAGTGGCCGGTCGCTCTGTTGCAGAGTTCGTGGCACGTCGGGGTTATTTTTATCGTAATTCAATTACGCTTAACGTAATTTGATTGGGATTGACCGTCAAGCTATAAAGACGCCCATTCGTCCCGGGATCACAACGCCTCCATGGAAAAGCCTGACAGCAACGGTAAACAGAAAGTCCGCTCGGCCGAGGTGGGTACTGACATCCTCAAGGCCTTGGCCGAGTTGTCGCCCTCGACTTCACTCTCGCGCCTGGCCGAGCACGTGCAAATGCCAGCGAGCAAGGTTCACCGCTACCTACAGGCGTTGATCGCCAGTGGCTTTGCCGAACAGAATGCGGCGACCAATCATTACGGCCTGGGCCGTGAAGCCTTGCGCGTCGGATTGGCGGCACTCAACAGTATGGACGTGCTGAAAGTCGCCGCCCTACCGTTGGCCGAGTTGCGCGACGACTTGAACGAAACCTGTTTCGTGGCGGTGTGGGGCAATCAGGGAGCGACCGTGGTGCACATCGAACCGGCGGTGCGGGCGGTGACGGTGGTGACACAGTTGGGGTCGGTGTTGCCCTTGCTCAGCTCCTCCACGGGCCTGGTGTTTGGCGCGTACCTGCCCAAGCGTGAAACCGTGGAGTTGCGTGAGCAGGAACTGCTGTCGGCCGGCGCTCACGCCCTCAGCGATGATCAAGTCTATGAAACGCTATGTGGGCAGATCCGAGGCCGCGGCTTGCATCACGTGCACGGTTTACTGATGCCTGGTGTCGATGCATTGTCGGCACCGGTGTTCAACGCCGCCGGGCATGTGGTGGCAGTCATTACCATTGTCGGCCCGACCTCGTTGTTTCATGCCGACGAAAACGGCCCGGCGGCGCAGCGCTTGCTGGCGGCGACACGGGCCGTAAGTTGGCGGATGGGCTATGAACCGCCCACGATCACCGGCTAGCCGGATTACATCAAAATCGTTTGCTCGCTGGAGTCAGGCTCGGCGAGCGACTGCTTTATCAGTTCGCTGACGACGGCCAGGTCCACCGTTTTGCCGGTGCACGCAGAGATTACGCCCATGCAGGTATTAACATTGCCGACCTGCTTGGCAATGGCCTTCTGCGCCATTGAAAAACCTAGCTTTCCGATGCGCATCGTAGCCAGCTCCAACAGGCAATCGAGGTAACTCGAGAACATCTTCTCGTGGTCCCCTTCCATGTACGCCTTCGCCCCCTCAAACACCGCGTTGGTCATCACCACAGCACTCAAGGCGAGTCCGATAGGTGCGAAAGGGAGGCTAAAAACGGTGACTGCCACGATTGCATTATCGTAGATCAGCTTGCTGACAATCTCCCCAAGACTGGTGGTCTTGGCATCCACGTCGTCAACGATCTGAGCCATTGCATCGGTGTAGCAACGGGAGAAATCTCGGACTCGGCTATCGGACTGCAAATGAGGGATGTCCTCGATACTACGCAGCTTCACTTTCTCAAGGTATGCACTGACAACTTTCTGCTGCGTGAACTTGACTCGCTTGCTGTAATAACTGCCAAGTTCTGCCGTTTTCACCGATCTGGCAAACTCGGCCAAGGGTCTGAACGATCGGCAATCCGGCGCATGTGGGGTATACAGCAAATCATCCGCAGCGCCATTGCGCATGAGGCGGAACACATAAATGCCGTCAACCCGGCAGTTCTGAAGATAAAACCTGTAGAGACCCTCGCGTTGAGGAGACTCGGGATCTTCAACATGCGAGATTGGATCAGGTTCCACTTCGCGCGACTGCTCAATGAGCTGTTCAATCTGCTCATATTGCTTGCGTTCAATATGACCACAGAACAGCGCTTCCAACGCTGAACGATGCATTTCATGGCGCCGCAGATCGACGTAGACGTCACGTTTCAAGGCATAGTCCGGGGCATCCTGGTCCAGGTAATCGGCCTTTAACATGGCGAGATACTGCTCACCTGGGCGCAACGTTCTTGACCAGCCTGGCACATATTTGATCAGCAGATCGGAAACGGGTGGATGGCCGGGTGATAGACGAATGGACGGGTAAATTCCGCGGTTATGAGTCGGACCACTTTCTTCGGTAATGTGATGTTCATCGATGATCATCCGGGACAAGGTCATCTCTTTGGAATCATCAAGCCTCACCACAATCAGGTCAGGATCTATGTCGACGGTTTCGCCGTGTTGCGCCAGGACTTCCTCTGCACGCTTCTTGATCAGCTTGCAGGCGAAGTCCTCGTAACTGATCAACGCTGCCTCGCGGCCTGCAAGTTTGGTTAAACCCTTGAGCTCAATGTTCAACCGCGCAAAACATTGTCGCTGGGCGGCGGTGGCCGAGCGATACCCGGCAGGAACGACCGCTTGCATTTCCCCGCGCAACCAATCGACATGCAGCATAACCGCCTGGCGCAATGCACCCTCTGCGCTGTTTGGCCAAGGGCTGCGCTGAATACCGCACCACTGGCTCGGCAGGTCCTGGAGACGTCTCATGTACGCGTCCAGGCTGGCGCGTTCACTGGCCAATGCCTGGCGGCTCAGATAACTGCGCCCTTCGGGTTTTGCGGTCCAATCGAACAAATGGAAATTCAACTGCCTGAAGCTCGCGAACTCATACCAGCTCCTGCCACCCGGAGCCTGCGGTGCATACAGCACACAAAGCCCTTCTTCGCCCTGCGGCCCGCAGCAGACAATCATCCCCTCGAAAGCGCCTTTCGCATCACCGAACGAGAGCGCTCCCATGGAACAACGCTCATCACCTTGCGAGGAGATAGCGACGATCTGCAGGCTCTCGTCACTGATATGGCCCTGCAGCTTCGCGCTGAATGAACTCAGACCTATACGACTACTCAACAGAATTTGTTGCGCTTGAAGCACCGCTTCGTCCGTGTACTTCTTTTCGAATTTTTCCGCATGGAATTTGCGCATGCTCGCGCCGACCATCACCTCCAGAATATCGTCTGCGGTCACGCCGGACGGCAGCGCGTCCCCTTCCAGTTTGATCTCCAGCGCAATGGTGGTGGAGCCGTACAAATCGTTGAGCATGAATTCGGGAAGCGTCAAGCGATTGCTCTGCACAACCTTTTGCTCGCCGACGAAGAAAGTATAGTGAGTGCGGACGAAAATATGGTCCGGGTCCACCACTTCACCGCTGAGTAGTCGAACAACTTCCCGCGCTTGAAACCTGGCGAACGCCTTCAGCGACTTAACTTCTCCAAGCAGTGCATCCAGCGCCTGTTCGCTTTCAGTCAGGGACTGCTCAGCATCAAAGTAGTACTGGCGATCCTCCTCACTTGCACGTTGCAGCCAATCCGGCAGCTGTGGTGTTTTCCTGGAGGGGCGTAAAACTTCTTCTTGAAGCTTGTACGCGGACTCATTGGTTAATCCATTAATTTCCATGCACTGTCCTTTTTGCATACATTATTATGTTGGTCGTTATTGCGCCCCCTATAAACTTGTATAAAAATCAAATTGAAAGACTGAAACTATCGGGGCGACTCCAGACATATAAACACTACAACCATGGAAGCACACCCCGAAACTTGTGTGCATTCATGAACAAACAAAACGCCTTAGAATTCGTACATCAAGTAACAATACCCAATACTTTCGCCTTGGCCACGGCTTGCGTCCTGCGCTCCACACCCAACTTCCCATTGATACGTCGCGCATGGGTCTTGACCGTGTGCAAGGAAATGAACAACAGATCAGCAATCTGTTGATTGGAGTTGCCCTGCGCCACTAACCGCAGCACCTGTATTTCCCGTTGGCTCAAACGGTTTTGCGGTGCACCCGGCGCCTGGTGATCATCGCCTAACCCGGTCAACCCAATGGCTTGCGGCAGTAGCGGCTGGCGCAACTGCAAATCGCACAAGGCCTGTTGCAGGTTGCACCGTTCAACCAATGCCAATCCTTGCGCCAGCGATTGCCGGGCAGCGTCCGGATCGCCCTTGAGCCAGGCGACTTCAGCCACGGCAAGGTGCAATTGCGCTTGCAGTGCCACCATTCCCCGCTGACTGACCCGTTGCAGTTGGGCTTCAAGCCGCTCCAGAGGCGCTTGTGCCCGCCCCAGGTAAACCTCGGCCAGGACCAGCAGATACTCCAGGCTGTCAACCAGCTCCAGCGTTGCCGGTGGAGCCTGGCGTGCACAAGGCCCGCGATAGTGACGCAGCACCCGTATCAGGGCCTCATGAGCCAGTTCCGATCGCCCTTGTTGCAACCAGAATTGGATACTGGTGTGCAGCAAGGCACTGCGATACACCGTTTCGGGAATCCGCCGTTGCTGCATCATCCGCTCGGCGTCACGCAGCAGGTCGAAAGCCTGAGCGTAATCCAGGCGATTGGCCGCCAGTTGCGCCAACCCCAGAAAACCATAAAGCGCTCGTTTGTCCTGGCTGCGCAGACAGATCTGCAGGCCGCTCTCGAAGTAAGTGGCAGCTTGTTGCGCCCGGCCCAGACTCAAGTTCAATCGGCCACGACGCAGGGCGATCCGTCCCAACAAGGGTTCGGCGTTCGCATGCTGCTGGCAAAGCAGGCCGTGCATGTTGGCGAGCAGGTCATCAGCCCTGCAGGACGCGCCCCGCTGCTCGAGCAATTGAGCGTGATCGAGTTCCAGCAACCCTTCGAATACCAGTGAACCTTGCGCCCGGGCCAGGCACAACGCCTCGCGGTTGAGCGCCTGTGCGACGTCGAGTTCGCCCCGCAGCAAGGCCTGTTGCGTCAAGCCGGACAGGCACATCAGCCGAGCAGGCCAGCACTCCAGGTCGAGCTCGCCCAGCGCCTCGAGAAAGTGTGCCCGTGACGCTTCCATGCGCCCCAGCAAATGCAGGAGCCAACCCTGTTGAGCCTGCCAACGGGCGATCAATTGCCTTTGCAGGGTTGCCGACGGCTGGGGCGTGAAGCGTGACAACTGTTCGATGCATTCGGCCGCCTGCTCGAAACGCCCGGCAAACAACAGGGCCGCGGTGATCAGGCCGACCAGTTGCGGCGAGCCGAACAGCAGTTCATCACCGCGTTGCTCGTGCAAACGCAGCAGCAGTACCACGGTCTGTTCTTCGAACAACTGCTCGAAACTGAAATGCTGCAACAGGCTGACCGCAACCTCGAATTCTTGCGCCAGCAAAGCCTGTTCGAACGCGGCCTTCCAGTCCTGTTCAGCGACGAACCACTGACAGGCACGACGATGCCAGAAGCGGGCGGCCGGCCATGGTTCATCGCGCATCAACAGGGCCAGGGGGGCGAAAACCTGCAACCAGTCTGTCGAGTCTTGCCAGGGTTCGATGAAACAGCCCAGCGCCTGCAACACACTCAAGTATTGCGCGCCCTCGCCCGCTCCGAACAGGTGATCGCTGAGCCGGGCGTTGAATCGCGGCAACAGTGCCAGCACCCGCCAAGCCTCGGCAAGTTCCGGTGTCAGGTTGGCGAAGAGCTCATGCTCGAGGTAGTCGTGCAGGGTGTCCGGTCGACCGCAGAGGGTGTCGTGACGCGTCCAGTCGCATTTTTGCAGCAGCGCGATCCGCACCCCGGCGCACCAGCCACCGCTGTGACGCAAAATCCTCTCGGCACCTTTCGCGGCCTGGGCCGGTTCCAGGTGATGCAACAGCTTTTCGATTTCCCCTTGATTGAACGCCAGTGCAGCGCGATCGCCATCGTACAATTCATCATCGAGCAGTAACCGTGGCCAGTTGCACTGCGGACGCCGCCGCCCACTCAGCCACCAGGTGACCATCGGGCTGCTGCTGGCCAACAACCGGTCGAGCAACAGGTCCAGTTCCGGGTCAGGGACACGGCAATAGTCATCGATAAACAACCAGGTGGCTGTCGGTAATCGAGCCAGATATTCCAACAATTCGGACTCATCCGAGGTTTTCAGTCCCAGCGTTCGCGCCAGGCGCTGGCAAAAGCCACCCACACTGATCGCCTCACCCGCCAAGGGCAGCCAGCGCACCTCACAGGTTGCCGGCGCGCTCAACATGCATTCTGCGAGCAGTGCACTCTTGCCACTGCCGGGCGGTGCACAGAGCAATTTCACCCGCGCCGTCGAGGCCAGCAACGGTTCAACCAGGCGCGCGCGATACAAGTGATGGGGAGACAATCGGGGCAGGAGTCCAGGACGGTCCAGACACGTCGTCATGGCAGTCATAGTGGTGCGCCTTTTTTATTTTTGTGGCGCCACCCTAGTCCTCTGTTGAGCGCTTGTTGAAGAAGTATTCAACACACTGATCAAGCCCTATAAAAAAGGTGACCAAAAGGTCACCTTTTTGTGTAACAGCTGTAGGAAATCTACCTCACACCTGTGCTCCGTAGCGCCGCCGGCGTGTAGTCCCCAGCTTTTGCAGCAATGTTGAATTCGAAACTGCGTTTCTCCTCATTCTTCATCCCCAAGGCTATGTAGCGACCGGCGATCAGGTCGTACAGCGCTTCGACCGTGTAGGCCGGGACCTGATGATCGTAGTAGAACTGCGCGTGCCCTTCTGCCACTCGCCAGAGCTGGCCACGACCGTCGTAGTGGTCAGCCAGGGCAACCTGCCAGGTGTCTTCGTCGATGTACATGTGACGCTTGGCGTACACGTGCCGCTCATTGGGCTTGACCGTGGCGACGACCTCCCAGACCCGATGCAGTTCATAACGGGTGAGGTCCTGATTGATGTGCCCGGCCTTGATCACATCCGTGTACTTGAGGTCGGGCGAGTCAAGTTTGTAGCTGTTGTAGGGTATGTACATCTCTTTCTTGCCGATCAGCTTCCAGTCATAACGATCCGGCGCGCCGGAAAACATGTCGAAGTTGTCGGTGGTGCGCAAACCGTCGGAAGAGGTGCCCACACCGTCATAGGCCACTTGCGGCGCCCGTCGAACACGGCGCTGGCCGGCGTTATAGATCCAGGCCTTGCGCGGCTCCTGAACCTGGTCGAGGGTTTCGTGAACCAGCAGCACGTTGCCCGCCAGACGGGCCGGCGCGGTCACTTCCTGCTTGAAATAGTTGAGGACGTTTTCATCGCTGCCTGGCTTGAGGTCACCCAGCAGCGACGGCACCGCCACTTCGTCCTTGAAGCGGATGACCGTGAAATCACCATTGGACTGCGGCGTTGCCTGGGTAATGGTGCGACGCAGGTTACCGCCGTGATAACGGGTGATGTGGTTCCAGATCACCTCGACCCCGTTCTTCGGAATCGGAAAGGCGTAGTAGCGATTGCCGGTGAAGTTGGCCAGGCCGTTGCCATCGTTGGTGGGTGTCACATTCAGTGCGCTGCGTTTGGCCGCTTCATACACTTCCGGTGGCAGCGCTGCCGTGCGATGGCTCGGATAGACCGGGATCCGGTAGGTCTCCGGGTAGCGCTTGAACATCGCGACCTGGCCATCGGACAGCTTGTCCTTGTACTGGTCAACCGTGGCAGCGGTGATGATGAACAAGGGCTTTTCGTTGGCGAACGGATCGGCCAAAAAGCCCTTGCTGTCCACTGCGCCCGCATTTTTAGCAAGGCCGCCGGTCCACGCTGGAATCGATCCAGCGGCATTGCCGGCCTTCTCGGCGCCCAGCGGTGTGAGGCTGGTACCAAGCTTGTTCGCTTCCTCTACCGATACCGCTGCCATCACGTTGGCGGCCAGCAAACTCAAGGCCAGGGCGGAGCCCAATTGCAGAATCATCTTGCGCATCGAATTCATCCTCTTTCAGCCAGGTCAGAAGTTCACGCCAAAGCTCAACGCCACGAAATCGCGGTCTTCGAGCACGTTGTAGTCACCCCCGAAAAAGTCGGTGTAACTGAGGCTTGCGGTATAGGTGTTGCGGTAGTCCGCATCGACGCCGAGGCTGACGGCCTTGGCACCTTCGTTGAACAGCCCGTTGGGGCCGTAGCCGGCGACGTCGTGGGACCACGACAGGTTGGGCCGAAAATTGATCCCGGCGATGACGTTGTTGTAATCGAGGATGGCGCGGGCACGATAACCCCAGGAGGTCGAGGTCACGAAACCATCGGTATCGCCGCCAAAACCGTATTGCCCGTACACCGAGTCGCGGCCGTAGCGCAACTTGCGGCGCGACTCCAGGCCACCGACGTGAACCACCGCGGCTTCACCGACCAGGGTCAGGCGATCCGCGCCTGCGACCTGATCGACGAAGTGCGTCAGGGTGCTCTGGACCTGGGTCACTTCCTTGCGTCGGTAGCCCTTGTTATCGGCCCCAGGCGAGGTCGCAATCGGTGACGCCGCGCCACCGGCGATAGGGTTGAGCATCGCCAGGGTCAGGTCGTTGGTGTTGACCTGCACCGGCGCGTTGGGGCGATAGCTGATCTCGCCGGTCCACGCCGTACCAGTGGGCAAGGTGGTGGAAAAACTCGCGCCATACAGGCGAATGTCTTCTGGGTACTCAAGGTAATACTGGCCGCGACCGAGCATCACGCTTTGCGCCAGGCCCGAACCGCTACCGGGAGCGATACGGTTGGCGGTCGCGACAATTGCCGGAATGCTCGCCAGGGTGGACAGGCCAGCCGTGGTGGTACCGACGTTGGGCGTGCGACTGTGATAGTTCATGAAGTACAGACCGTACTCGGTGTCGTCCCCCAGCCAGCGCAACGCCGTGCCCCACTGCCCGGAATCCCGGGCATCGCGGTCTTGGCCGCGAGGAACGACCACCCCTTCGCGGGTAACCTCGAAGCCCTGGCCAAAGGCGGCGGCAATCGGCTGCAATGGCGCAATCGCCGGGCTGGCCACGGTGTAGCCCTTGTTGCAACCATCGGCCACCACGTCGACGCCGAAGAAGGTGCCGCAGTTATCGACGACGGTCTGGTCCCACTCCAGTTGATAGAAGCCTTCCACCGTCAACTTGTCGGTCAGGCCTTGGGAGGCGAACAGCATGTTGACCGGAATCAGGCCCTCCTTGATCTCGGCACCGGGACGGCGAAAAGCGGACACGTCGACCGGGTTGATGCTGTTGATCGAGTTGCCGATGAAGGTGCTTTCGCCCCAACTGACCACCTGCTTACCGGCGCGCACCGTTCCTGGCAAGTCGGCGATGGAGTAGTTGTGATAGACGAAGGCATCGAGGATTTGCCCACCGGACGATTTGGAACCTTCCTTACGATTGTGATCGCTGATCGGCTTGAACGGCCGGTCTTCGTCCTTCAATTCGAAGTCGTACCAGTACTTACCCCGGACGAACACGCCGGTGTCGCCGTATTTAAGTTCGAGGTCGTGAATGCCCTTGAAGATCTTCGAGAAGGTTTCACCCTTCTTGAAATTCTGTCGCCCGTCGTCACCGGTCGACGCCTGCCCGCTGCCACCGTTGACGATACCGACCAGGGCATCATCGGCATCGCGCATGCCCCAGCTCGCACCGACCGACAGCGAAGAGTCGAACGTGCCCTCGATTTCGCCAATGTTGAATGACAGAGCCTGCGCCTGGGCACAGCACCCCAAGGCCACCGCAGCGGCCAGCGCCTGCGGAGTGAAGATGGCGCGCATTGTTGTTTTTGTCATGCGTCTTCCCCGGTGAGTGACAGAAGGCCACACCCTAATGCCGCACGCCGGGAGCGATAAGCGCACCAAGGAGGTATTCGTGGTGTCGCTCGAAAGGATGACTGGTTGCATGGCACGGGGGATCAGGCGGGGGCATAGATGCACTGGATGTGGCGGCATCAATTGAAAATATGGTCTAGGCTGCTGCCAGGCAGGACTGTTGCGCCAGCGGTAACGGTGCATCTCCCTGATCGCTATTTTTCCCTTGCCGGCAAAGACTTATCCTTGCCCTGCGCTTTGGGGACAACAGCCGCAAAGCGCGAAGCAACGGAAGGTGTTCCCCTCCCGCCGTTCGCGACAGATTTCAGATGATTTGAACGTATCGAGTCATCACCCCGTGTACATCGACGTTGATTTGTAGCTCCTGGATCCAACGTCTTCTTTGGCCGCTGCGTTTGCAGCGGCCTTTTTTATTTTCGGGCTTTTTTCCCCTGTAGGAGCGAGCATGCTCGCGATGAATTCAAAGACGCCGCTGGGTGTCAGACTTCCAGCGTCATCGTTGAGGACCATCGCGAGCATGCCCGCTCCTACCGGGATATAAACGATCTCAACGGATCGGCGTTCTTGTTTTCTATGTTTCCCAAGCTTGAGTAAAGAACCTTTTTATGGGTGGCGGTTTTTGCGGTACCGTCCAACCAACTTATAGTTGAAAACACGTCCTACAAAATACTTCCTATAACTGCATAAGAAATTTCTTTTAATGCGCGGGAGTTTCCTGCTTGCGCATCTAATACCGCGAAACCCCTTTCAATTTTATATGTAATAGCTCACAACCACCTCAGACCCGTCCCAAACATTCCTGGCGTAGCATTATTCGGCAGCATCGATTAATCACGCACAAGAAAGAATAACCAATGTCAGAGAAACAAGGACCACCGTTGCCCCTGCCGCCAATTGATATCCGAGGAGAAGATCGCACAGTTTATTTAGAAACAACTCATGTAGGAGCACAACCAAAACCAGGGAAAAACCCTCAAGGTGGTGGTTTTCGAATTCCACCAACACGAGCTGGAGGAATGGGCTCTGGCATTACAAACACAGAAGGACTAAGGCGCGAAACCCGGGACAATATTAAAGCTACGGAAAACGCCGTTAAAGCTGCCTATACGGTTAATTCTGCAAATTCAGGAGTAGCAATCGAGGCTGACCTGGCGAACCTGAGAGCCCAATTCCCGGCCGCAGTATCGACAACCGCACAGGCATACCAGCACGAACTGAACATCAGAAACATTTTAACTCAGCAGAAGACGACTCAACTGCACACGCAGACGTCACTCGCCGACTCCTTTTACGGGCTCAGCCCACTCAACTCAACCATTGGTGATTACCTTGCCAGAGCTCAAGCTTTGGATGGGGCAGTAACGCCCTATGGTCCTGCCTATTCAAAATGGGTTGCGTCTTTTAAAGCTGGCTACTCCGCAAAGCTGCTGACAGAGCACATTCAACTTTTGAATAGTCAGCAGGTACACGTACAGAATCTACTTGCCGGTGCGCAAGCTGAAGAACGCCGGGTTGCCGCGGAGCAGCAAGCACAACGCGTCGCTGCCGAACAGTCACGCATCAGGGCAGAAGCTGAAGCACTCGCCCATGCTCAAGAGCAGGTCCGATTAGCAGCATTGGCAGAAGCCGAACGAGTGGCTGCCGAGCAAGCGCGGCTTGCCGCTGAAGCTGCCGCACGCTACATCGCAGCTGAACAGGCTCGTCTGGAAGCCGAGGCCGATGTTCAACGGCAAGCCGAGCAGTTGCGGCTCGAAAATCAACGGAAAGCGGAGGAGCAAGCGCTCCGGGATGCAATGGCGGCTCTTGATGCCGCAAAGGGCAGTCGTCCGTTTCGAGTATCGGGCGCGGCGGCGGCAAGCGGTCCGGTGTTCACCGTTGCAGCAGGAACCCTGGCAGTCGATGCGGTCACCAACCTCGCGATCAGGACTGCTCTGCGATCGGCCGCAGCCACTGCAATCACGGCGTTGGCAGCAGCCGTCGGGACAGCGTCAGGCGTCGTGATAGTTGTTGGCGTCGCAGCGCTTGTTTATTACGCACTGCGGGACAACAAAGAACCGTACGCCTTGAGCCTGCCGCTCTCGGATTTAACGACCTACGACGCCGGCGCACTGAATGCCATCGCCCAGGCCAATGGAGACATCGAACTGCCGGTCGCGATCGGCTCCCGGTCTGTGGATAACACCACAGAGTTTTCCGTCGCTGCCACGAATGGCACCTCGGTGTCGCGCAAAGTACCGGTGCGTTTCGCGACCTACGATCCGGCTCTGAATGTTTACAGGAGCGAGAGCGCAACCGCCCAGTCGCCCGGCATGACATGGACGCCAATTGTCAGCCCGGGCGATGCATCAACAGCTCTTCCTGCGGCACAACCGGACGTCGCGCCCTACACCGGAGCTACCGCAACCGCCCTCGAAGGAAGGATCGACGAAAACCCGGAGCTGGATCTCTATAGCTTTGGAGGTTTCATTTACGTATTCCCGGTCGAATCGGGGATTCCGCCGCAGTTTGTGGTGTTCAGGGATCGGCGGAGCGAGCCCGGCGTAACTAGCGGTGCAGGACAGTTAGTATCTGGAAATTGGATGGGGACTGCCTCAATTCCCGAAGGTGCACCGATTCCCGCGCAGATTGCGGATAAACTCCGAGGACGGAGATTTTCGACATTTAACAGTTTCCGCAGCGAATTTTGGAAAGCTGTGAGTAACGATGAGCTATTGAACGGCCAGTTTACAAAACTGAGGCAAATGGACATGAAGCAGGGGCTCGCCCCAGCTGCCTTTCCTCAAGATCAAGTGGGTAAGAGAATCAAGTATGAAGTCCACCATATCATCCCAATCGCGCAAGGCGGCGAAGTCTACGACATGGATAATCTTCAAATAATGACACCTAAATCGCACATCCAAACTCACACAAAGGCAAAAGGAGTGAAAGAATGACTCTTAAGGGCAAACTGGAAGAATACACAGAAGCCGAATACATGGCTCTGGTCGAACGTTTATTCGAAGGTACTTACGCTTCTGAAGAAGAACACGATGCAATTGTTGAGAACATTGTTACCACCTCAGAGCATCCCGATGGCACAGGAATTTTGTATGACCCTAGAGAGGGCATTGAGGACAGCCCGAAAGGTGTGATAAATGCAATAAAACAGTGGCGACTAGATAACGGAAAAACCGGATTCAAAGCCGGATAACACGCGTAAAAAAGGGGAGCAAGCACTCACACTTGCCCCCTTTTTCAATTTATTACAACGAATACTTCTGCAAATTCCCCATCATCTCCTTCAGCGCCTCAATGTTGTCCTTCGGATGCGCCGCCCCTTCGAAATCACAAATCTGCTGCCAATGCGCCGCCACGTCTTCCGGGGAGAACCCCACCCGCGGATCGAAACCGGCGCCGAGGCTGCGTTCCCAGCGCACCTTGCCCATCCAGCCGCCGCCCACTTCGAACAGCCCGGAGGTTTCCTGGCAGTTTTCGCTGGCCAGGTACACCACCAGCGGGCTGACGAGTTCCGGTTTGAGTTGTTCGAACACTTGCGGCGGGATCAGGCCTTCGGTCATGCGGGTGCCGCCGGTGGGAGCGATAGCGTTGACCAGGATGTTGTTCTTGCGACCTTCGATGGCCAGGGTACGGGTCAGGCCGTAGAGGCCGAGTTTGGCCATGCCGTAGTTGGACTGGCCGAAGTTGCCGTAGATGCCCGAGGTGGACGCTGTGAAGATCACTCGCCCGTAGTTTTGCTGGCGCAGGTGCGGCCAGGCGGCGCGGGTGACTTTGTAGGCGCCTTCGACATGGACGCGGTAAACCAGGTCCCAGTCGGCGTCTTCCATTTTGTGGAAGGTCTTGTCCCGCAGGATGCCGGCATTGTTGACCACTACATCGACGCGGCCAAAGGCGTCGAGGGCGTGTTGGACGATTTTGTCGCCGTCGGTGACCGAGTCGTGGTTGGCCTCGGCGGTGCCGCCCGCGTCGCGGATTTCGTTGACCACGCGGTCTGCCGCCGAGGCGTTGGCGCCTTCGCCCTGGGTCGAACCGCCGAGGTCGTTGACCAGTACCTTGGCGCCCTGCTTGGCGAACAGCAGTGCGTGCGCCCGTCCCAGGCCGCCACCCGCACCGGTGATGATCACGACTTTATCTTCGAAACGCACAGACTCATTCATGGGGAACTCCAGCAGGCCAGGACATTGCCTTGGAGTTTCAGGCACGGCGCTACGGGTCACAATGAACAGGGGGGAGGCTGAATGGTGTGCGATAAGGTAGGGGGATGATGAACCCGAGGCGGCCTGGCGGCCGACCTGTTGTTTGTCGACCGCGTAGATATCCATTGCTGCGGTAACGGCCACCTATGGCTTCGCGGCGGGTGGGAACCTGTAGGAGCGAGCATGCTCGCGATGGTAGCCAACAATGACGCGGGGAGCCTGACACCCCCAGGTGCTCTCAGGTTTTTCGCGAGCATGCTCGCTCCTACGGGGGTGAGAGCGCCCGGAAAGGCGGCGCCGTGCTCAAGGGCGCCTTCGCCGGCAAGCCGGTTGCTACGAACAAGCCACCTTGAGCGGCGGTGAGGTCGTCCGGTCGCGGAATGCCAGGTAGTGCTTGAGCACCTGGCAGGGCGCCTCGATCTGCGGGTAATGACCGATGTCGCTGAGCAGGACCGTGTCCGGGTTGGGTATCAGCTCACGGTAGCGCGCGATCATGTGGGCACCGGAGATCGGGTCGACCTCGCCATCGATCACCCGCAGCGGCACCTCGCCGCGCTGCATCGCGCCGACCCAACGCTCGCGCTGGGTTCGCCGCTCGGGGATGTAGGCAATCAATTTATGCATGACCCGTGGCCCGTGATTGCTTTCGACGAGGCTCCAGAAATCGTCCATCTGGCTCTCGCTGGGACGAGTTTGCGGGCCGAAGATCTGACGGAAACTCTTTACCAGGCCATCACGGCTAAAAGCACGGCCGATCATCCATCCCAACGGGCTGAGCAGGAGTTTTTGCACCAGCACCGGGCGATGGGTTTCGGGGAACAACCCGCCATTGAGGAATACGCAACTGGCGAGGTCGATGCGCGCTTCGTAATGCCGGGCCAACAGCTCCTGGGCCACGCTGTCGCCGTAGTCATGGGCAAGCAGGTGCAGCGGTTGCTCGACGTTGAGATGAGCCAGCAGCGCCTGCTGCAAATCGGCCTGTTCCAGCAAACTGTACTCGTGATCCACCGGTTTGGCCGAGTCGCCGAATCCGAGCATGTCACAGGCAATTACCCGATAGCGCTGGGCCAGTGGTTGCCAAAGGTAATGCCAGTCCCAACTGGCGCTGGGAAAACCATGGATGAGCAACAACGGCTCACCCTGCCCCGCCGTCCAGTAACGGATAGCTTGGCCATGGAACATGAAAGTCTGGCCGCGCTTGCGCCAGACACTCAGGGGAATCTCGGCGAGTTGCATTAGAGTTTGTACCCCGGGTCCAGTTTATCGAGCTTGCGCAGCAACGCCGGCCAAGCCAGCGCTCCGCCCATTCCTTGAGCACTTTTGGTGACACCGGCGATCATCGCCTTGGCACCCGCCAGAATCTGCGGTTCGATGGCAATCAGTTCAGCCCCTCCGTTCTGCGCCATGACCTGGATGTCGCAGGCACGTTGAAAGATAAACATCATCAGGAAGGTGTCGGCGATGCTGGGGCCACAGGTCAGCAGACCGTGGTTGTGCAACATCAGGAAGTTATTTTCTCCGAGGTCGGCTTGCAGCCGCGCTTTTTCCTCGTGGTTGAGCGCAACACCTTCGTAGGCGTGATACGCCAGGCTGGAAAGGACAAACAGCGACTGTTGGCTGATCGGCAAAATGCCTTGTCGCTGCGCCGACACCGCCACGCCCGAAGCGGTATGGGTATGCAGCACGCACACGACATCGTGACGAACCTCATGCACCGCGCTATGGATGGTGTACCCCGCCGGATTGATCTCGTAGGGGCTGTCCATCAACTTGTTGCCGGACTGATCGACCTTGACCAGGCTCGACGCAGTAATTTCGTGAAACATCAGACCGTATGGGTTGATCAGGAAATCTTCGGTGCCCGGCACCTTGGCGGAGATGTGCGTGAAAATCAGATCATCCCAGCCATGCTGGGCGACCAGGCGATAGCAGGCAGCGAGGTCGACGCGGGCCTGCCACTCGGCAGCGCTGACCTGGTCTTTGACACAGGAGGAGGACGACTGGACGGGGGCTACGCTCACGGCAAGGAACCTCGGTTCTTATTATGGAGTGTTTCCAATAACTACCGAGTCTAGTCACCCTCCGAGCTTCGCGTAGTTGCATTGGCAGCCAGCTTGATGGCCGAGCGAGTCAGCGGCTCGAAGAGTTTGGATCCATGGCCTGGCTGCCAGTGCACCCGCGTTACCGATCAGCCCCGCAGCGCGTCGATCAGTTCCGCCAGCCAAGGCTCGGCATCCGCTTCAGGGGTCACGCTTTCACTGGCGTCCAGGCGCAGCATCGGCAGGATTTCGCGAATGCCCAGCTCACCGAACAACTCCCGCATTAGCTCGCCACCGCCGCAAAAGGTATCGCCATAGCTTGCGTCGCCCAGGCCGATGACGGCCCCTGGCAAGCCTCGCCAGGCGGCGGGCAACTGGTCTCGAATCGTCGAGTACAGGGGTTGCAGGTTGTCCGGTAGCTCGCCCATGCCGGTGGTCGACGTTACCGCCAGCAAGGCTTCGGGAGCGAAGGCCTGAATATCCGCGAGGCTTGCCCGCGGGTTGTGGAAGGTTTCGAAACCGGCGTTTATCAAAATACTGGCGGCGTGGCGGGCAACTTCTTCAGCCGTGCCGTATACCGAGCCGGAAATGATGGCGACTTTCATCAATCTGATCCTGACGCTGAATAAAAGACCGGGATATTAACAGCACGGTCTGCATTGTTCTTTTAGAATCCCACAGACAACCAACAAGGAAGGGTGTCACCGATGATCAACGCGAAACTGCTGCAGTTGGCGATCAATGCCTCCAACGACGGTATCGTGATTGCTGAGAAAGAAGGCGATCAAGACAAGATCCTGATCTACGTCAACCCGGCCTTCGAACGCCTGACCGGTTACACCAGCGAGGAAATCCTCTACCAGGATTGCCGCTTTCTGCAATCAGGCGACCGTGATCAGGATGCCCTGGCGAAAATTCGTGACGCATTGAACAGTGAAGGCTCCTGCCGGGAAATCCTGCGCAATTATCGCAAGGATGGCACACCATTCTGGAACGAGCTGTCGCTTTCGACGGTGAAAAATCCGAATGACGGGCAGGTTTATTTTATCGGAGTGCAGAAGGACGTGACCCTGCAGGTCAAGGCGCAGCAGCGAGTGACGCAGCTTGAAGCGCAACTGGCAGAGGTCCAGGCGGAGCTTGCTGCGCTCAAAGCGACGAACGGCAAAAACTAAACAGTGAATTAATTGTCATTAACTACAATCACCAGAGCCTCTGTAACTAAATTTTTCGAGCCTAACCATGCAACGCGACGCGCTCCTGACCCAGGATGAGCTGGATTTTATCCAGACCATGCAACACAACCCGCAACTGAATGTGCGGGATGCGACGTCGAGTCTGCTCGTTAACGGTGGATCGCAGATCCGTGACCTGCTCACGCGCCTGGCCGCGCATGAACAGGTTACCCTTCAAGCCAACTTCGAAAACCAGCAAATGACCTTCCCCCTGCACTTGGTGGAAGATGAGTTTCATGCCATGCACCTGCGCCTGGGCGTGCCGAGTATTTATGAAGGCGGGCCATCGGTCCGGCCGTGGCGACTGGTGCTCGACGAACCGGTTGCGCTGGAAAACGCAAAGGGTCAACCCGGCACCCTGTGGGTGCACGAAGTATCGTTCAAAGGGGTATTGCTGGAGATTCGCAACAAGACCAAGGCACCCAAGCACTTCGCCCTGTGGTTCAGCCCCTCAGGCTATGAGCGCATCGCCTTGCGCGGGACACTCGAAAAAGAAACCAAACAGGGTTTCTACGCCTATCAGTTGAGCCAGAACGACCTGGACGAAACCGAGCGCCTGCGTCAATTCATTCTGCAACAGCATCGCCTGGCGCATCCAACCCTGCACCTCTGACCTTCAGGTATCCAGGCTGCCGGCCAGAAACTGGCTCAGGCGCTGGCGCATCACCGTACCTTCGTTGCCCAGGCAACCGATCGATGACCCGGCGAGGCTTTCCTGCGCCAGGTCACTGGCATCCCCAGCCAGGAGCAAGGGGCAATCCAGGCTCATCGCCAGGCGATTCAGGCGCCGGGGCAAGTCGGGGGTGGGGACGTGATTGGAAACCAGCACCAGCGCCCTTGGCTTGATCCGCTCGCAGACCAGCGTCAGTTCGTCGAACGGTTGGCCGGTGGTCAGCACCCGCACCCCCATTTGATCGTTGCCGAGGAACAGGGCGGCGATCAGCAACTCAAGCTCGCGACACTGGCCCGCCAAGGCGCTGACGATGACTCGCCGGGGGTGACGGTCACGGATCAACAGCAGGCGCTGTACCACCCGCGAGCGCAGAAAACCATCGAGGAACAGCCACTCGCTGGCCCGGCCGAACGTATCCTGGCGCTGCAGCAATTGCCTCCACAGTGGAAGAATAATGTCCTGGAAAACCACCGGTTGGGAGTAGCTGGAAAAAATCTGCCCGTAGACCTGCTCCAGCCGGATATCGTCAAACGCACTGACCGCGGCTGCAAGCTGTTGCTGCCACTGTGCGTAATCCGCCTGCACCAGATCGCTGGGGATGATGTGAGCCAATACCTGTAGCGGCTCTGCCTTGGCCAGGATCTTGCCGATCTTGCTGACCGCCACACCGCGTTCGATCCAGTTGAGGATGCTTCGGACCCGCTCAATGTCCTGCATCGAATACAGGCGATGCCCGCTTTCGGTGCGAGTGGGCACGATCAGGCCATAACGACGCTCCCATGCGCGAAGCGTGACCGGGTTCACACCGGTCAGGCGCGCCACTTCGCGAATCGGGAAAAGCTCTTCCCGTTCCAGGGAGAGCGCTGGCGACACACCCGGGGCAACGTCGGTCAAGACAGGCATTTATAGGCCTACATCCATGTAATTATCTGGGCCCATTCTACCTCCCCTGCACCTCAATCATTCAAGAAATAGATTGTTACCAAGGTCACCGGCCTGGCAGGGAAATCAGGAATAGTACTTGCTTGCCCCAAAATACAGCCGCCACCACGGCGCTGCGCCTGCGCAACCGAAGACCCGAAACCTGCAGGTTCACGGCTCGTCGCTGGTATAGTTTTGCTCTTACCGCGATGCGAGCCGTTCATGACCTCTTCTGCAGCCCCCATTCTGATCACCGGTGCCGGCCAGCGTGTAGGCCTGCATTGCGCGCAGCGATTGCTCGATGATGGCCATCGCGTGATTTTCAGTTACCGCAGCGAACGTCCCGGTGTACAAACCCTGCGCGATTTGGGCGCGATCGGGCTGTTCGCGGATTTCTCCAGTGAAGCCGGGATCGTCACCTTCATCAGTCAACTGAAAACCCACACCGACAGCTTGCGGGCAATCATCCATAACGCTTCCGAATGGCTGGCCGAGACGACGGACACCGATGCCGCCGCATTCACCCGCATGTTCAACGTGCACATGCTGGCGCCCTACCTGATCAACTTGCATTGCGCCGACCTGCTCGAACGCTCAAGCCCCGCCGACATTGTGCACATCAGCGATGATGTGACCCGCAAGGGCAGCAGCAAGCACATCGGCTATTGCGCCAGCAAAGCCGGGCTCGACAGCCTGACCCTGTCCTTCGCCGCCCGATACGCGCCCGGCATCAAGGTCAACACGATCGCGCCCGCCCTGCTACTGTTCAATGCCAACGACGATGCCGCCTATCGCGCCAAGGCACTGGCCAAATCCGCGCTGGGCATCGAACCTGGCAGCGAAGTGATCTACCAGAGCTTGCGTTATCTGCTCGATAACCCCTATGTCACCGGCACGACCCTGACCGTCAACGGCGGAAGGCACATCAAATAAGTGTCCCGAGGATCTTCCATGACGCTTTCCCTACATCAGAACTGCCTGTCACAGAGCTATCGCGAGATCCTCATCGGTCTCGGTGAAAACCCCGAGCGCGAAGGCCTGCGTGACACCCCGCTGCGCGCCGCCAAGGCCATGCAGTACCTGTGTCACGGTTACGAGCAAAGTGTCGAGGAAATCATCAACGGCGCCCTGTTCGCCTCCGACAACGATGAAATGGTGATCGTCGACAACATCGAACTCTATTCCCTCTGCGAACATCACCTGCTGCCCTTCATCGGCAAGGCGCATGTGGCTTATATTCCCACGGGCAAGGTGCTGGGCCTGTCGAAGATTGCGCGGTTGGTGGACATGTTCGCCCGTCGCCTGCAGATCCAGGAAAACCTCACCCGGCAAATCGCCGACGCCGTGCAACAGGTAACCGGCGCGGCAGGCGTTGCCGTGGTCATCGAAGCACAGCACATGTGCATGATGATGCGCGGCGTCGAGAAACAGAATTCGACCATGAACACCTCGGTGATGCTCGGCGCCTTCCGCGAGTCGAGCAATACCCGCCAGGAGTTCCTGCAATTGATTGGACGGAGCAAGTAGCAATGCCACAACTTCAACCAGGCATGGCGCGCATCCGGGTCAAGGACCTGTGCCTGCGCACCTACATTGGCATCAACGAAGACGAGATCCTCAACAAGCAGGATGTGTTGATCAACCTGACCATCCTCTATGCAGCCCAGGAAGCGGTGCGCGACAACGATATCGATCACGCGCTGAACTACCGCACCATCACCAAGGCGATCATCGCCCACGTGGAAGGCAATCGCTTTGCCCTGCTCGAACGCCTGACCCAGGAGCTGCTGGACCTGGTCATGGCCAACGCGTCGGTGCTGTACGCCGAGGTCGAAGTCGACAAGCCCCACGCCTTGCGATTCGCCGAGTCGGTGTCGATAACGCTCGCGGCAAGCCGCTAGCTACAAGCTTCAAGCAGCAAGCTGTAAACTTCGACTCACCGCCATCCATCTTGCAGCTTGAAGCTGTCTCAGAGAGACCTATGACCGATCAAGAACGCCTTGAGCTCGAAGCCGCCGCCTTCCGCCGGCTGGTGGCCCACCTGGACAGCCGCAAGGATGTGCAGAACATCGACCTGATGAACCTCTCGGGCTTCTGTCGCAACTGCCTGTCCAAGTGGTACAAGGCAGCGGCCGATGAACGCCAGATCGAGGTCAGCCTCGATCAAGCCCGCGAAGTGGTCTACGGCATGCCGTACGCCGAGTGGAAAGCCCAATATCAGCAAGAAGCCAGCGCCGAACAACAAGCGGCGTTCGCCAAAGGAAAACCCAATGAGTGATTTGAACACCCTGCGCGCCAGCCTCAAGAGTGGCGAACACGCTTTCGCCGATACGCTGGCATTCATTGCCGCCGGCTACGATTACCAGCCCCAGGCCTTCACCAATGGCGGCGTGGAAAACGCCGCCGGGCAGAACGAAGGTTCGTGCAAGACGCTGGGCCTGGCCCTGCTGGAAGGCCTGAGCGATGAAGAAGCGCTGCTGGCGTTCGGCGAGCATTACCGCTCGGTGGTTGCCACGCCTGAGGGCAGTGACCACGCCAACATTCGCGCGTTGATCGAGCATGGCCTGGCCGGTGTGAAATTCACCCGACGGCCGCTGACCCGCCGCTGATTCAGACGCAAAAGATCGCAGCCTGCGGCAGCTCCTACAGGATCTAGTTCATTCGCAACATGGCGGTGCGCCCGTAGGAGCTGCCGAAGGCTGCGATCTTTTGATCTTTTGCACATCCCGACTTTAAAGATTAACCCGGCGACTTTATTTCGTTTGCCGGGCACCGCTGCTCCCGGCTTAGATAAAAACAATCTTCCTTCTTCCGAGCCGGTCAGCCATGCGCAGCGAAACCATCAGCCAGTCGATCAATATCGTCCACCCTGTCACGCTCAGCCACGGCAAAAATGCCGAGGTCTGGGACACCGACGGCAAACGTTACATCGACTTTGTCGGCGGCATCGGCGTACTGAATCTCGGTCACTGCCATCCCCGTATCGTCGAAGCCATTCGCGAACAGGCCACGCGGCTGACCCACTACGCCTTCAACGCCGCGCCCCATACCCCCTACCTCGAGCTCATGGATCGCCTGGCGGCATTCATTCCGGTGGATTACCCGGTCAGCGGCATGCTCACCAACAGCGGCGCCGAAGCAGCGGAGAATGCACTGAAGATCGTCCGTGGCGCGACTGGTCGCACAGCCGTGATTGCCTTCGATGGCGCCTTTCATGGCCGCACGCTGGCCACTCTCAACCTCAACGGCAAGGTTGCCCCCTACAAACAGAAAGTCGGCGTGTTGCCGGGGCCGGTGTATCACTTGCCGTTCCCCAGCCGGGACAACGGCGTGACCTGTGTCGAGGCGCTCAAGGCCATGGAGCGCCTGTTCAGCGTCGAGATCGACGTCGAGGACGTGGCCTGCTTTATCGTCGAACCCGTGCAGGGCGAAGCGGGTTTCCTGGCCATGGATGTCGAGTTCGCCCAGGCGCTGCGCACGTTTTGCGACGAAAAAGGCATCGTACTGATTGCCGATGAAATCCAGTCTGGTTTTGGCCGCACTGGCCAGCGGTTTGCGTTCTCGCGCCTGGGCATCGAACCGGACCTGATCCTGTTGGGCAAAAGCATCGCCGGCGGCATGCCGCTGGGTGCGGTGGTCGGGCGTAAGTCGCTGCTGGATAACTTGCCCAAGGGTGGGCTTGGCGGTACATATTCCGGCAACCCGATCGCCTGTGCCGCAGCGCTCGCGACCCTGGATGAAATGACGGACGCCAATCTGCGAGCCTGGGGCTCACAACAGGAGGAAGCGATAGTCAGTCGCGTTGAAACCTGGCACGCGAACAAGCTGTCGCGGTACCTGGGTCGCCTGACCGGCGTGGGCACGATGCGCGGCATTGAGCTGATCAAGACCGACGGCACACCCGCTTCGGCGCAGTTGACGCAACTGCTGGCCCTCGCCCGGGACGCCGGGTTGTTGCTGATGCCCAGCGGAAAATCGCGGCACATCATTCGGCTGTTGGCGCCGTTGACGATTGAAGCGGCTGTGCTTGAAGAAGGCCTCGACATCCTTGAGGCGTGCCTGCAGAAGTTAACCTGAACATACGGTCCCCTGTAGGAGCTGCCGAAGGCTGCGATCTTTTGATCTTGCTTTGTATAAGATCAAGATCAAAAGATCGCAGCCTTCGGCAGCTCCTACAGGGGGGCATTTGTGTTGCCCACAAAAAAACCGGCAGAAGCCGGTTTTTTCTTTTCTACAGGATCAAGCGTTCTGCAGGTTGTCCAGGTAACGCTCGGCATCCAGTGCCGCCATGCAACCGGCGCCAGCGGAGGTAATCGCCTGGCGGTAGACGTGGTCAGCCACGTCACCGGCGGCGAAGATGCCTTCGAGGTTGGTCGCAGTGGCGTTGCCGTCACGGCCGCCGTGTACGACCAGGTAGCCGTCTTTCAGCGTCAACTGCCCTTCGAACAACGAAGTGTTCGGGGTGTGGCCGATGGCGATGAACACGCCATCGACTTTCACTTCGTCGAAGCTGCCGTCGTTGTTCTTCAGGCGGGCACCGGTCACGCCCATGTTGTCGCCCAGGACTTCGTCCAGGGTCGCGTTCAGCTTCAGGATGATCTTGCCTTCGGCCACGCGAGCGTTGAGCTTGTCGATCAGGATCTTCTCGGCGCGGAAGGTTTCGCGACGATGGATCAGGGTCACGGTGCTGGCGATGTTGGCCAGGTACAGGGCTTCTTCGACAGCGGTGTTACCGCCACCGACCACAGCCACGGGCTTGTTGCGGTAGAAGAAACCGTCGCAGGTCGCGCAGGCCGAAACGCCTTTGCCCATGAACGCTTCTTCCGATGGCAGGCCCAGGTAGCGAGCGCTGGCGCCGGTGGCAATGATCAGGGCGTCGCAGGTGTAGGTCGCGCTGTCGCCGGTCAGGGTGTAAGGCTTGGCGGCGAGGTCCACGGCATTGATGTGATCGAAAACGATCTCGGTTTCAAAGCGCTCGGCGTGCTCACGCATCCGCTCCATCAACGCCGGGCCGGTCAGGCCGTGGACATCACCCGGCCAGTTGTCGACTTCAGTGGTGGTGGTCAGTTGACCGCCGGCCTGCATGCCGGTGATCAAAAGTGGCTTGAGGTTGGCACGGGCGGCATAGACGGCGGCGCTGTAACCGGCAGGGCCGGAACCGAGAATAATCACTCGCGAATGACGAACTTCAGACATGACCTGCTCCTGTTGACCGGCCCGGAATACCTGGCGCGGAACGCCGGCTGACCGGCGGGAATAAAAAAGGACCATTGAAAGCACTTGGGGAAGGCTTGAACTCGACAGTCCTGTAAAAAGATTGGGTGCAGCGTATCGAGGGGGCGAAGATTAAGGAAATACGGTTTAACAATCCAGCTCATAGGTGGTCTCTATCCCCACAGAGTGTTTCCCAGGACGCCTTTGTTACAGTTAATGTCGATGTCGCTGTCGCGCTTTCGCCGGTCAGGCAAAGCCGGTAAGGTCGGCGCGTTTCCCACTGCCCGGAGCCTGTTATGCCCGCCCCTGTTCTGTCCGGCCCGCAATACTTGCGCGAAGGCCTCAAGCTGGTCCTGAGCCCCAGTTTGCGTTTGTTCGTATTGTTACCGCTGGCAATCAACCTGGTGCTGTTCGTCGGATTGATCTACCTGGCCGGCCATCAGTTCAGCCTGTGGGTCGATACACTGATGCCGTCCCTGCCCGAGTGGCTGAGTTTTCTCAGTTACATCCTGTGGCCGATTTTCGTCGTGCTGGTGGTGTTGATGGTGTTCTTCACCTTCACCATGCTGGCCAACGTCATCGCTGCGCCGTTCAATGGTTTTCTCGCAGAGAAAGTCGAAGTGGTGGTGCGCGGCACCGACGACTTCCCGGCCTTCAGCTGGGGTGAGCTGATCGCCATGATCCCCCGTACCCTCGCACGGGAAATGCGCAAGCTCGGGTATTTCCTGCCCCGGGCGCTCGGGTTGTTCATTCTTTCGTTCATCCCGGTGGTGAACATCATCGCGGCACCGCTGTGGCTGGTGTTCGGCGTGTGGATGATGGCGATCCAGTACATCGACTACCCGGCGGACAACCACAAGCTTGGGTGGAACGAGATGCTCGCCTGGTTGCGCGAAAAGCGCTGGCAGAGCATGAGTTTCGGCGGGAGTGTTTACTTGGTGCTGCTGATTCCGGTGGTCAACATCCTGATGATGCCGGCGGCGGTGGCCGGGGCGACTTTGTTCTGGGTGCGCGAGCGTGGGGCGGAGAATCTGGTGACCCAACGCTAGATCGGTCACAAATCCATCATCTCGTCGTCACAACGCCGACATGGCCTCAGCCGACACTGGGGCCATGACGACAGCCCTGCATATCACCCTGATCACCGAAACCTTCCCTCCGGAAATCAATGGCGTGGCCAATACCCTTGGCCGCCTGTGCGACGGTTTGCGCGCGCGCGGGCACCAGGTGGAATTGGTGCGACCACGCCAGGGCTGCGATCAATCGGCGAGCAGTGACGATGAGTTGTTGCTGTGCCGGGGCTGGCCGCTGCCGGGCTATCCCGGATTGCAATGGGGGCAGTCGTCGATGCACAAGCTGCTGCGGCGCTGGAAGCGTCATCGCCCGGATGTGCTGTACATCGCTACCGAGGGTCCTTTGGGATTGTCGGCATTGCGCGCGGCACGACGCCTGGGTATTTCAGTGGTGAGCGGCTTTCACACCAACTTCCAGCAGTACTCCAGCCAGTATGGATTCGGCATGCTGACTCGATTGCTGACCCATTACCTGCGTTGGTTCCACAATCGCTCGAACCTGACGCTGGTGCCGAGTGTCAGCCAGCGCATGGAGCTGGAACGTCGACATTTCGAGCGCCTGGCATTGCTGTCCCGCGGCGTCGACAGCCAGCTGTTTCACCCAAGCAAACGCTTGAATGCGCTGCGTGAGCAATGGGGGCTGGGCGAGAAGGACATTGCCGTTATCCATGTAGGCCGTTTGGCACCGGAGAAAAACCTCGGTTTGCTCAAACGCTGTTTCGACACGCTCAAGGGCACTTATCCACAGCGCATTCTGAAACTGATCGTGGTGGGCGATGGTCCGCAACGACAGCTGATGGAAAGCGAGTTACCCGAGGCGATTTTCTGCGGGACACAACGCGGTGAAGCCCTGGCCAGTCACTATGCGTCCGGGGATGTGTTTCTGTTCCCAAGCCTGACCGAGACCTTCGGCAATGTGGTGCTTGAGGCATTGGCCTCTGGACTGGGGGTGGTGGCTTACGACCAGGCGGCAGCGGCGCAGCATATTCGTCATGGCTACAACGGCGTGCTGGCGATGCCGGGGGATGAAGAGGCATTTTGTGATGCCGCGACGTGGTTGCTGGAGAAGCGCGAAACCTTGCGCTGTGTGCGGCTCAATGCGCGCCAGCATGCCAGTCGGCAGGGGTGGGCGGCGATTGTCGAGCAGTTCGAGGGGCAGTTGCGGGGGGCCTGTGTTGGGGAGGTGGTGGTGCCGAATGCACCGACTCTGCCCTGAGATATTGGGTGCCATTCAGTCAGTCTTCGCGAGCAGGCTCGCTCCCACAGGTTTTGTGTACAACGCATAACCGCTGTGGGAGAGAGCCTGCTCGCGAAAGCATTCTTCCAGACGCCGCTTAAACCAGCGTCATCAACGCCTCACGGCTGAATGGCAGGATGTCTTCCTCGCGACCGTCACGCACTTTCTGCGCCCAGTCGGGGTCCACCAACAGCGCACGTCCGACCGCCACCAAGTCGAATTCGTCGTTGTTCAGGCGCTCCAGCAGTTTTTCCAGGCTGGCCGGCTGCGCCACCTTGTCGGTGTTGACCATGAACTGCAGGAACTCACCGTCCAGGCCTACGCTGCCTACGGTGATGGTCGGCTTGCCAGTGAGCTTGCGGGTCCAGCCCGCCAGGTTCAGCTCGGAACCGTCGAACTCCGGTTCCCAGAAACGGCGTGTCGAGCAGTGGAAAATATCCACCCCGGCATCGGACAATGGCTTGAGGAATTCGCCCAACGCCTCAGGTGTTTGCACCAGGCGCGCGGTGTAGTCCTGCTGCTTCCACTGGGAGAAACGGAAGATGATCGGGAAACCCTCGCCGACCGCTGCACGCGTGGCCTGAATCAATTCAATGGCGAAACGCGAACGGTTGGCCAGGCTACCGCCGTATTCGTCGGTGCGCTGGTTGCTGCCTTCCCAGAAGAACTGGTCGATCAGGTAGCCGTGGGCACCATGGATTTCCACGCCGTCCATGCCAATGCCCTGGGCATCCTTTGCCGACTGGGCGAACGCGGCGATCACGTCCTGAATGTCCTGCTTGGTCATACCGTGAACCACGACCTGACCGTCCTTCACTTTTTCCGACGGACCATAACCCGGCACGCTGGCGTCCGGCTCGGTGCCAATACGGCGCACACTGCCGACGTGCCACAGTTGCGGAACGATCTTGCCACCCTCGGCATGCACCGCATCGACGACTTTTTTCCAGCCCGTCAGCGCCGCTTCGCCGTAGAACTGCGGAACGTTCGGGTAGCCGTTGGAAGCCTTGTGCCCGACAGTGGTGCCTTCGGTGATGATCAAGCCCACGCCGGCCGCAGCGCGACGGCGGTAATACTCGATCACTTTGGAATTCGGTACGCCGCCTGGCGAAAACGAGCGGGTCATCGGCGCCATGACGACGCGGGTCGGCAGTTCGAGGGTGCCGAGGTGGAACGGTTTGAACAAGGCTTTGACGGGCATGGGGACGCTCCACGGGAATAGACTTTATGACGGCTATAATATGGAGGCTTGCACGCGCTGAACAGCACTATTGATATGGGTGATTAAACATCAGAAGGGGGGATGTTGTAGGAGCCGGCTTGCTGGCGATGGACACGAAAACACCGCGTGGTGTCAGGCAATGCGCGTCATCGTTGACGACCATCACCAGCAGGCCGGCTCCTACGAAGGGGTCTGTCAGGCCAAGGCTTTTTCGATTGCCTGAACCACACTCGGATCATCCGGCGCCGTACGCGGTGAAAACCGCGCCAGCACACGACCATCTTTACCCAGCAGGAACTTCTCGAAGTTCCAGGTGATGTCACCAGGAAACTCCGCGCCCTCGCCCGCCAGCAACTTGTACAGCTGGTGACGCTCGTGACCGTTGACTTCCAGCTTGCTGGACAACGGAAAGGTCACGCCATAGTTGAGGCTGCAGAAGTTCTTTATTTCCTGCTCGGTACCGGGTTCCTGACCGGCAAACTGGTTGCATGGCAAGCCCAGCACGCTGAAGCCTTTACCTTTGTATTGCTGGTAGAGGTTTTCCAGCGCCGCGTACTGTGGCGTCAAGCCACATTTGGAGGCCACGTTGACCACCAGCACGACTTGCCCCTTGAAAGGTGCCAGAGGCAGCACCTGGCCATCCAGGGCTGTCAAATTAAGTTCGTGAAAAGCACTCATGACGTACTCCAGATTCCCGTGTTCTTCTCGAAACAGCCACTTGGTGGTGTCGCCTGGAACAGCCGCAGACTAAAAAGGCGCCCTCGGGGCGCCTCTCCAGCTATCTGAGCTTAGCGCAGAAATCAGTGGTGATGGCCACCTTCGCCATGGACGTGGCCATGAGCGATTTCTTCCTGGCTGGCATCACGAATGTTGATGATCTTGACCTGGAAATTCAGGCGCTGACCCGCCAATGGGTGGTTGCCGTCTACGGTGACGTCGTCGCCGTCCAGATCGCGGATGGTCACGATCTGCATTTGGCCGTCCGGAGCGGAAGCATGGAACTGCATGCCCACTTCCAGCTCGTCGACACCTTCGAACATGCTGCGGCTCAGGGTGCTGACCAGTTCGGCAGCGTACTCGCCATAGGCATCTTCCGGTTCAACGGCTACGGTCAGCTCGTCGCCGACTGCTTTGCCTTCCAGCGCCTTTTCCAGGCCCGGGATGATGTTGCCTGCGCCTTGCAGGTAGACCAGCGGCGCGCCGCCGGCGGAGCTGTCGATGACCTCACCAGCGTCGTTGGTCAGGGTATAGTCGATGGAGACAGCCTTATTGGCGGCGATCAGCATGGGGCGAGACCTTTTGCATAAGAATATAGAAAGACCCAGTTTAGCGAAGCAATCGCCCGAAAGCGAACACAACCCGGACAGACGGGGTGCGACGATCACAGGCTTCCATCAGGACGAGGACGGCCACTGGGTGGCCGAGCTTTCGTGCGGCCATACCCAACACCTGCGCCATCAGCCACCCTGGCAATCGCGGGCCTGGGTCATGGACCCTGCGCAGCGCCAGGAAAAAATAGGCCAGCCCTTTGATTGCGGTTGGTGCGCACAAGGCTCGGTTAGCGATAACCTTGGCGACTGAATTTCGGTAGTTGGCCAGTTATAGGCCGGCACCATTGCCATGCACCTTTAGAGAATCCGCATGCAAACTTTTTTTATCGCACCCACCGATTTTGGCGTGGGCCTGACCTCCATCAGCCTCGGGCTGGTGCGCACTCTCGAGCGGGCCGGCCTCAAGGTTGGCTTTTTCAAGCCGATTGCCCAGCCCCATCCAGGTGACACCGGCCCTGAACGCTCCACCGAGCTGGTGGCGCGTACCCACGGCCTGAAACCGCCGCAACCCTTGGGCCTGGCCCATGTCGAGCGCATGCTCGGCGACGGCCAGCTCGATGAGTTGCTGGAAGAAATCATCACCCTTTATCAGCAGGCCGCCATCGGCAAGGATGTGTTGATCGTCGAAGGCATGGTCCCGACCCGCAGCGCCAGCTATGCCGCGCGGGTCAACTTGCACCTGGCCAAGAGCCTCGATGCCGAGGTGATCCTGGTTTCGGCACCGGAAAACGAAGTACTGACCGAATTGTCTGGCCGAGTGGAACTGCAAGCGCAATTGTTCGGCGGCCCCAAGGATCCGAAAGTCCTCGGCGTGATCCTCAACAAGGTCAAGACCGAGGAAAGCATGGAGGCCTTCGCCGCACGCCTGAACGAACACTCGCCGCTGTTGCGCAGTGGCGACTTCCGTCTGCTCGGTTGTATTCCATATCAGCCGGAACTGAATGCGCCGCGCACGCGAGACGTAGCGGACTTGATGGGCGCACAGGTACTCAACGCCGGCGACTACGAAACCCGGCGCATGACCAAGATCATCATTTGCGCGCGGACCATGCGCAACACCGTGGAACTGCTCAAGCCCGGCGTGCTGGTGGTAACCCCGGGCGATCGTGACGACATCATCCTCGCCGTGAGCCTCGCGGCCATGAACGGCGTACCCCTGGCCGGCCTGCTGCTGACCAGCGACACCCTGCCCGACCCGCGCATCATGGACTTGTGTCGCGGCGCCCTGCAGGCGGGCTTGCCCGTGTTGTCGGTGAGCACCGGGTCCTATGACACCGCCAACCAGCTCAATGGCTTGAACAAGGAAATCCCGATCGACGACCGCGAGCGCGCAGAAATCATCACCGATTTCGTCGCCAGCCACCTGGACGCCAACTGGCTGCACCAGCGTTGCGGTACGCCTCGGGAAATGCGCCTGTCGCCAGCGGTGTTCCGTTATCAATTGATCCAGCGCGCCCAGTCCGCCAACAAGCGCATCGTCCTGCCGGAAGGCAGCGAACCGCTGACCGTACAAGCCGCCGCCATCTGCCAGGCCCGAGGCATTGCGCGATGCGTATTGCTGGCCAAGCCTGCAGATGTCGAAGCGGTGGCCCGCGCGCAAGGCATCGAACTGCCGCCGGGGTTGGAAATTCTCGACCCTGACCTGATTCGCGAACGCTACGTCGAGCCGATGGTCGCCCTGCGCAAGAGCAAAAGCCTCAACGCCCCGATGGCCGAGCAGCAACTGGAAGACACCGTGGTGATCGGCACCATGATGCTGGCGCTGGATGAAGTCGACGGCCTGGTGTCGGGCGTCATTCACTCCACCGCCAATACCATCCGCCCGGCACTGCAACTGATCAAGACCGCACCGGGCTGCACCTTGGTGTCGTCGGTGTTCTTCATGCTGTTTCCCGAAGAAGTGCTGGTCTATGGCGACTGCGTGATGAACCCGCACCCGAGCGCCGTCGAACTGGCCGAGATTGCCCTGCAAAGCGCCGACTCGGCGGCGGCATTCGGCATCACTCCGCGTGTGGCGATGATCAGTTATTCCAGCGGTGAATCAGCCAGTGGCGAGGAAGTCGAGAAAGTACGCGAGGCGACGTTGCTTGCCCATGAACAACAAAACTCGTTGCTGATCGACGGCCCGTTGCAGTATGACGCCGCCGCCAACGAAACCGTGGCCCGGCAACTGGCACCGAACAGCCAGGTGGCCGGTCGCGCCACTGTGTTCGTATTCCCCGACCTGAACACCGGCAACACCACCCACAAAGCCGTACAGCGCAGCGCCGACTGCGTCAGCCTCGGCCCGATGCTGCAGGGACTGCGCAAACCGGTGAACGATCTGCCGCGCGGCGCGCAGGTCGACGACATCGTCTACACGATTGCCCTGACCGCGATTCAGGCGGCCAACCGACCTATGGATGTGTAAATGCTGGATTTTCTACCTGCCCCGGCGCGCGGCGTGATCGCCGCGCTGCTGCTGGCGCTGAACACGATTTTGCTGTGCTCGTTCCTGTTCTGTGTGGCGCTGATCAAGGTCCTGCCGTTCGCATTCACCCAACGCATTGCACACTGGTTGATGAGCCATACCCACGAAGCCTGGATCAGCGTCAATAAAGGCTGGATGAACCTGGTCCGTCGCACGCGCTGGCACGTCAGCGGCCTGCAAGGCCTGGACTATCAACACTCGTACCTGGTCACCAGCAATCACCAGAGCTGGGTCGACATCCTGGTGCTGCAATATGTGCTCAATCGACGTATCCAGCCGCTGAAGTTCTTTCTCAAGCAGGAGTTGATCTGGGTACCGGTGATCGGCCTGGCCTGGTGGGCACTGGGCTTTCCGTTCATGAAGCGCTACTCCAAGGCCTACCTGGAAAAGCACCCGGAGAAGAAAGGCAAGGACCTGGAAACCACGCGCAAGACTTGTGCGAAGTTTCGCAACAACCCGGTGGGTATTTTCAATTTCGTTGAAGGCACGCGCTTCACCGAAGGCAAGCATGCCCAGCAGAAATCGCCGTTCAAGTACCTGCTGAAACCCAAGGCCGGTGGGATTGCGTTTGTGCTAGATGCCATGGGTGAACAACTGGAATCCATCGTCAACGTGACGATCCATTATCCAGCCGGGCGCCCGGGCTTCTGGGATTTGCTGTGCGGGAATGTTGCGGATGTGGTGGTGCACTTTGAAGAGCTGAAGATTCCCCCGCAGTTCATAGGCAAGAACTACGACCAGGACGGTGAGTATCGCCTGCAGTTCCAGGGCTGGATCAACCAGATGTGGCAGGACAAGGATGCTCTGCTTGCGCAGATGCACCGCGAGTATCCATCGAAGTAGTTCGGTGAATGTTCTGCCCTCTTCGCGAGCAGGCTCGCTCCCACAAGGTTAATGTTCACCGAAGATCAACTGTGGGAGCGAGCCTGCTCGCGAAGGGGGCCTCCCAGAAATAAAAAACCCGCCGATGATCACTCATCGGCGGTTTTTTTATTTGCGGCCAGCGCTTAGATCGCGCCGCGCTTGCGCAGCAATTCCAGCACCTGCTTCACGCCGTCTTCCAGCGACACGGACTGGGTGTCGATCACCAGATCGGCATCCAGCGGCACGTCGTACGGGAAGGACTCGCCCGGGATGTTGTCCCCGGCCGCCGCGTACAGGCCCTGCGGGTCACGTTCGGCACAGACCGTCGGCGAGGCCTGGACGTAGACCGTCAGCAGGCGTTCTTTGCCGATCAGCTCCCGAGCCTGTTCACGACCTTCGGCACTCGGAGCAACGAACGCTGCCAGGGTCAGCAGACCGGCTTCGTTGAACTGACGCGCCACGTGCGCGGCACGACGCCAGTTCTCGGTGCGCCCGGCGCGATCCTGCGGCAGACCTTTGTTCAGGTCGTGACGCAGGTTCTGGCCATCGAGCACGTACACCGCACGACCCAGGTCGAACAGTTTGCGCTCGACTGCATAAGCCAGGGTGCTTTTGCCCGCGCCCGACAAGCCACTGAACAGCACGGTGGCGGGTTGCTGGCCAAAGCGCTGCGCGCGCTCTTCGGTAGCGACATGGGCCAGCTTGCCGTGGTGGGTGCTGGTGCCATGCGCCAACGGCTGCGCGACGATCATGCCGGCACCGACGGTGCCGTTGGTCAGGCGGTCGATAATGATAAATGCACCGGTGGTGCGGTTGCTGTCGTAACCGTCGAGGGCGATCGGCGCGTCGAGCGCGATCTTGACCTTGCCGATTTCGTTCAGCTGCAGCGCACTGGCCGGGCCTTCTTCCAGGGTGTTCACGTCGACCTTGTTGACGATGCTGGCGATGGAGCCCGGCACGTAACTGGTGGCGCGCTTGATGTCGTATTTCTTGCCCGGCAGCATCGGCTCTTCAGCCATCCACACCAGCATCGCTTCGAAGCTGTCGGTGACTGGCGGCACGTTGTCGGCATGCACCAACAGGTCGCCACGGGAGATGTCAATCTCGTCTTCCATGGTCAGGGTTACCGCCTGACCTGGACCTGCGTGCTCCAGTTCACCTTCGAAGGTGACGATGGATTTCACGCGGCTACTCTTGCCCGACGGCAGCACCACGACTTCGTCGCCCTTCTTGACGATGCCGCTGGCCAGGGTGCCGGCGAAACCGCGGAAGTTCAGGTTTGGACGGTTGACGTATTGCACCGGGAAACGCAGGTCGGTGAAGTTGCGGTCGCCCGCCACTTCCACGGTCTCGAGGATTTCCATCAGCGACTGGCCGGTGTACCACGGCGAGCGCTCGGATTTGTTCACCACGTTGTCGCCTTTGAGCGCAGACATCGGCACGAAGTGCATCGTGGTGGGCTTCATCTTCAAGCCTTCGGCGAACTGCAGGTAGTCAGCCTTGATCGACTCGAACACGCCCTGGTCGAAGTCCTTGAGGTCCATCTTGTTGATGGCAACGACGATATGCTTGATGCCCAGCAACGAGGCGATGAAGCTGTGGCGACGGGTCTGGGTCTGCACGCCGTAGCGGGCGTCGACCAGGATGATCGCCAGGTCACAGGTGGAGGCACCGGTGGCCATGTTGCGGGTGTACTGCTCATGGCCGGGGGTGTCGGCAATGATGAATTTGCGTTTGGCGGTGGAGAAATAGCGGTACGCGACATCGATGGTGATGCCTTGCTCACGCTCGGCCTGCAGGCCATCGACCAGCAGTGCCAGGTCGATGTCTTCACCGGTGGTGCCGACTTTTTTCGAGTCGCGGGTAATCGCTTCAAGGTGATCTTCGTAGATCATCTTGGAGTCGTGCAGCAGGCGCCCGATCAGGGTGCTCTTGCCGTCGTCGACGTTACCGCAGGTCAAAAAGCGCAGCAGCTCTTTACGTTCGTGCTGGCCCAGGTAGGCGAGGATGTCCTCGCTGATCAAATCAGATGCGTGCGACATGACAGCCCCTTAGAAATAACCTTGACGTTTTTTGTCTTCCATCGAGCCTGCGCCATCGTGGTCGATAACACGGCCCTGGCGCTCGGAAGTTCGCGTCAGGAGCATTTCCTGAATGATGTCCGTGAGGCTTTCGGCCTCGGACTCCACCGCGCCCGTCAACGGATAGCAGCCAAGGGTACGGAACCGCACTTTCTTCTTGACGATGCGCGCTTTGTCTTCATCGCTCAGGTGTTCGAGGATGCGCTCGTCGTCGATCATGATCAGGGTGCCGTTCTTCTCGATGACTTCACGCTCGGCGGCGAAGTACAGCGGGACGATCGGGATGCCTTCCAGATAGATGTACTGCCAGATGTCCAGCTCGGTCCAGTTCGACAACGGGAATACGCGGATGGATTCGCCCTTGTTGACCTTGCCGTTGTAGACGTTCCACAGCTCGGGGCGCTGGTTTTTCGGGTCCCAGCGGTGCTTGCTGTCGCGGAACGAGTACACACGCTCTTTGGCGCGGGACTTCTCTTCGTCGCGGCGGGCACCACCGAAGGCGGCGTCGAAACCATATTTGTCCAAGGCCTGCTTCAGGCCTTCGGTCTTCATGATGTCGGTATGCTTGGCACTGCCGTGGGTGAACGGATTGATGCCTTGTGCCACGCCGTCGGGGTTCACATGGGTGATCAGGTCCAGGCCCAGCTCGGCGACCATCTTGTCGCGGAACCTGTACATCTCCTGGAATTTCCACTGGGTGTCGACGTGCATCACCGGGAACGGCAGCTTGCCGGGGAAGAACGCCTTGCGTGCCAGGTGCAGCATCACGGCGGAGTCTTTACCGATGGAGTACAGCATCACCGGGTTGTCGAACTCGGCGGCCACCTCGCGGATGATGTGGATGCTTTCCGCCTCCAGCTGTTTCAGATGCGTCAGTTTGTCGACCATGGCTACTCACGAAAACATTCTTATGAACGGCCAGCGGGCCGTGTTCGAGCGGGGAATCCTAGCACAGCGCCCCCTTCTAATGAGGACGCGAACTAGATCGAAAGAGCATATGAATATGCCCGCCTGTTTGGGCGTTCATTGGCGAACTCATCTCTGTAGGAGCTGCCGCAGGCTGCGATCTTTTGATCTTGATCTTGAAAAAGCAAAATCAAAAGATCGCAGCCTGCAGCAGCTCCTACAGGGGGGCCTCTCAGATCGGGTTCGGGCAATCGATGAAGATGTGCTCAAGGGCAAACCGTTTCGCCAGGTAATCACCCAGCGCCTGCACGCCATAACGCTCGGTGGCGTGGTGCCCGGCAGCAATGAAGCTGATGTCGTTTTCACGGGCACTGTGGAAGGTTTGCTCCGAGGCTTCGCCGCTGAGGTACAGATCGACGCCCGCCAGTATCGCCTGGTCGATGTAGCCCTGACCGCCACCGGTGCACCAGCCAACGCGGCGGATCATTGCGCTGCCTTCAATCAGCAATGGCTCGCGGCCCATGACTTCTTGCACACGGCGGGCGAAATCCCGGGGGGTGGCGGGCTCGTTCAACGAACCGACCAGGCCGACGATTTTCAGGTTGTCAGGGTCCAGCGGACCTTCGACGGTGATGTCCAGTTGCCGTGCCAACTGCACGTTGTTGCCAACATCAGGGTGCAGGTCCAGCGGCAGGTGATAGGACAGCAGGCTGATGTCGTGCTTGAGCAGGGTCTTGAGGCGGCGCTGCTTCATGCCGGTGATGCAGGGGTTCTCGCCTTTCCAGAAGTAGCCGTGATGCACCAGCACCAGATCCGCGTTGGCCTCCACCGCAGCATCGAGCAAGGCCTGGCTGGCGGTGACGCCGCTGACGATGCGCATCACCTGCGGCCGGCCCTCGACCTGCAGGCCGTTGGGGCAGTAATCGGCAATTTTCGAACTAGCGAGGTAACGGTCGGCTTCTTCGACCAGGGTGCTCAGGGCGACGGCCATAAAAGACTCCTAAATATCCCGTTCAGAGGCACGCGCGGCCTCGTATAATGCGCGTCATTATGAGCGGTCTCATACCGCCTGCAACTCTCTCAGGACGTACTTAATGCTCAAGGCGCTGCGTTTTTCCGGCTGGCCGCTGTTGGCCGGCGTGCTTGTCGCTCTGTTAATCATCCAGCGTTACCCGCAGTGGGTTGGGCTTCCAAGCCTCGACGTCAACCTGCAACAGGCCCCCCAAACCACCAATATGCAGCAAGGCCCGGTGTCCTATTCCGACGCGGTAACCACCGCCGCGCCGTCGGTGGTGAACCTGTACACCACCAAAGTCATCAACAAACCCAATCATCCGCTGTTCGAGGACCCGCAGTTTCGTCGATTCTTCGGCGACAACTCGCCCAAGCAGAAACGCATGGAGTCGAGCCTGGGCTCCGGCGTGATCATGAGCCCGGAAGGCTACATCCTGACCAACAACCACGTGACCAGCGGTGCCGACCAGATCGTGGTGGCGCTCAAGGACGGCCGTGAAACCCTGGCTCGGGTGATTGGTAGCGACCCGGAAACTGACCTCGCGGTCCTCAAGATCGACCTGAAGAAACTGCCTTCGATCACTGTCGGCCGCTCGGACAACATCCGCATCGGCGACGTGGCCCTCGCCATCGGCAACCCGTTCGGCGTCGGCCAGACCGTAACCATGGGCATCATCAGTGCCACCGGGCGTAATCAGCTGGGCCTGAACAACTACGAAGACTTCATCCAGACCGACGCCGCGATCAACCCCGGCAACTCCGGCGGTGCGCTGGTGGACGCCAACGGCAACCTGACCGGCATTAACACGGCGATCTTCTCCAAGTCAGGAGGTTCACAAGGCATTGGCTTCGCGATTCCGGTGAAGCTGGCCATGGAAGTGATGAAATCGATCATCGAACACGGCCAGGTGATTCGCGGCTGGCTCGGTATTGAAGTGCAGCCATTGTCCCAGGAACTGGCGGAATCGTTTGGCCTGTCGGGGCGTCCGGGCATCGTCGTCGCCGGGATTTTCCGCGACGGTCCGGCGCAGAAAGCCGGCCTGCAACTGGGCGATGTGATTCTCAGCATCGACGGCGAACCGGCTGGCGATGGCCGACGCTCGATGAACCAGGTCGCGCGGATCAAGCCAACCGATAAGGTCACGATCGAGGTGATGCGCAACGGCAAGGAACTCAAGCTCACGGCGGAAATCGGCTTGCGCCCGCCACCGGCACCGGTCAAAGAGAAAGAAGAAAACTAAGCGATCAACACAAAACCCCTGTAGGAGCGAACATGCTCGCGATGGTCGTCAACGATAACGCTGGAAGCCTGACACCCCACTGCGTTCTCTAGTCCATCGCGAGCATGCTCGCTCCTACAGGGTTGGGTGTGGTTCAGAGGTCGCCGAGGCCGTCGATCAGGGCCTGGTTTTGCTCAGGCGTGCCGATCGAAATCCGCAGGAACTGGGCAATTCGCTCCTGCTTGAAGTGCCGGACGATCACACCTTGCTCGCGCAGTTTAGCTGCCAGGCCTGCCGCATCGTGCTTGGGGTGACGGGCAAAAATGAAGTTCGCGGCCGACGGCAGCACTTCAAAGCCCTTAGCCTGCAACTGCGCGACCACCTTGTCGCGGCTCTCGATGACCAATCGGCACGTCTTGTCGAAGTACTCACGATCTTCGAACGCCGCCGCCGCGCCGACGTTCGCCATGCGATCGATCGGATAGGAGTTAAAGCTGTTCTTGATCCGCTCCAGCGCCTCGATCAGGTCCGGATGCCCCACCGCCAAGCCAACCCGCAGGCCCGCCAGGGAGCGGGATTTTGACAGGGTCTGGGTCACTAGCAGGTTCGGATAACGGTCTACCAACGTGATTGCCGTCTCGCCACCGAAGTCGATGTAAGCCTCATCCACCACGACCACCGAGTCCGGGCTGCCCTTGAGGATTTGCTCGACCGCCTCCAGCGCCAACAGGCAACCGGTCGGTGCGTTCGGGTTGGGGAAAATGATCCCGCCGTTCGGTTTTGCGTAGTCCGCAGGATTGATCTGGAACTGCTCGTCCAGCGGCACTGCATCGAACTTGATGCCGTACAGCCCGCAATAGACCGGATAGAAGCTGTAGCTGATGTCCGGGAACAGCAGCGGCTGATCGTGCTGCAGCAACCCGTGGAAGATGTGCGCCAGCACTTCGTCGGAGCCGTTGCCGAGAAATACCTGGTTACTCTGCACGCCGTAGTACTTGGCCACGGCATTTTTCAGCAGATCGCTGTTCGGGTCCGGGTACAGGCGCAGATTGTCGTTCAGTTCGGCCTGCATCGCAGCCAAGGCCTTGGGCGATGGACCGTACGGGTTTTCGTTGGTGTTGAGCTTCACCAGTTTCGCCAGCTTTGGCTGCTCGCCCGGTACGTAAGGCACCAGGTTCTTGACGAACGGGCTCCAGAATTTACTCATCTCAGTTCCCCTGCTTGTCGTCGATGATGCGGTATTCGGCACTGCGGGCGTGGGCAGTCAGCGACTCGCCACGGGCCAGCACGGAAGCGGTTTTACCCAGGTCGGACGCGCCCTGTTCCGAGCAAAAAATGATCGACGAACGTTTCTGGAAGTCGTATACGCCCAGCGGCGACGAGAACCGCGCCGTGCCGGAAGTCGGCAATACGTGGTTCGGGCCTGCGCAGTAGTCGCCCAGTGCTTCGCTGGTGTGGCGACCCATGAAGATGGCGCCGGCATGACGGATCTGTGGAAGCCAGGCTTGCGGATCGGCAACCGACAACTCCAGGTGCTCCGGCGCGATGCGGTTGGCCACTTCGATGGCTTGCTCCATGTCACGCACCTGGATCAGCGCACCACGGCCGTTGATCGAGGTTTCGATGATCTCGGCGCGCTCCATGGTCGGCATCAGTTTGGCAATGCTCGCGGCGACCTGATCGAGAAAGGCCGCATCCGGGCTGACCAGGATCGCCTGGGCGTCTTCGTCATGCTCGGCCTGGGAGAACAGATCCATGGCGATCCAGTCAGGATCAGTCAGGCCGTCACACACCACGAGGATCTCGGACGGGCCGGCAATCATGTCGATACCGACCTGGCCAAACACGTGACGCTTGGCGGTGGCGACATAGATGTTGCCCGGGCCAACCACTTTGTCGACTTGCGGCACGCTTTCGGTGCCATAAGCCAGCGCGGCAACAGCTTGTGCGCCACCGATGGTGAACACACGGTCAACGCCCGCGATGCAGGCAGCAGCCAGCACCAGCTCGTTGATTTCACCGCGCGGGGTCGGCACCACCATGACCACTTCGGTCACACCGGCAACCTTGGCCGGAATCGCGTTCATCAACACGGAAGAAGGGTACGACGCCTTGCCGCCCGGCACGTACAGACCGGCGCGATCGAGCGGCGTGACCTTCTGGCCCAGCACGGTGCCGTCAGCTTCGGTGTAGCTCCAGGAGTCCTGTTTCTGCTTCTCGTGGTAGCTGCGTACGCGGGCCGCGGCTTTTTCCAGGGCCTCGCGCTGTGGCACGGTAATGCGGGTCAACGCCAGTTCCAGGCGCTCGCGCGGCAGGATCAGGTCGGCCATGGAGGCGACGTCCAACCCGTCGAACTGTCGGGTGAACTCCACCAACGCGGCATCGCCACGCTCGCGCACGGCCTTGATGATGTCCAGCACCCGCTGATTGACCGAGTCGTCAGACACACTTTCCCAGCTCAGCAGATGATCCAGATGATGTGCGAAATCCGGGTCAGCAGCGTTGAGTCGGCGAATTGCAGTCGGTGCGGTCATAGCGAGAGCCTCATAGGATTGGCAAAAAACTCAGGCGCCCGAAGCTAACATTCGATCCGCTTGGGCACCTGAGAATTCTGGCTATGAGGCGGATAGACGGCGCAACTCAAAGTCGCGCGGGTGAATCAGCCGCGGTGTCGAGACTCCACTGCCTTGCGCAGGGTGTCGATCAACGCCTGGATACGGGCGTGCTGCATTTTCATCGAAGCTTTGTTGACGATCAGCCGGGAGCTGATGGCCGCGATGAAATCCTGTGGCTCCAGGCCGTTGGCCCGCAGCGTGTTACCGGTGTCGACCACGTCGATGATCTTGTCGGCCAAGCCGATCAGCGGCGCCAGCTCCATCGAGCCGTAGAGCTTGATGATGTCGACCTGACGGCCCTGCTCGGCATAGTAGCGCTTGGCAACGTTGACGAACTTGGTGGCGATACGCAGGCGACCCTTGGGCTCGACCGCGCCGACCTTGCCGGCGGTCATCAACTTGCACTGGGCAATCTGCAAGTCCAATGGCTCGTACAGGCCTTGACCGCCGTATTCCATCAGCACGTCTTTACCAGCAACACCGAGGTCGGCGGCACCATGCTCGACATAAGTCGGCACGTCGGTGGCACGCACGATCAACAGGCGTACATCTTCCTGGGTCGTGGGAATGATCAGCTTGCGACTCTTGTCCGGATTCTCGGTCGGCACGATGCCCGCTTCAGCCAGAAGCGGCAGGGTGTCGTCAAGGATGCGGCCCTTGGACAGTGCGATGGTCAACATGGGAAACGTCAGTCCTTATCAAGGTACTCATGTCCGGTCGCAAATGGCGCCGGACACACGTCGAGCCGGAAACCGGCTCGACTTACAACAATTCAACGGGCACGTCCCTGCGCCCATGCAGCAGAAACTAGCCCGGAACGCGGCGGATCTTGGCGCCCAGCATCTGCAGTTTCTCTTCGATGCACTCGTAACCACGGTCTATGTGGTAGATGCGGTCGATCAGGGTATCGCCGTCGGCAATCAGCGCCGAAATCACCAGGCTGGCCGAAGCCCGCAGGTCGGTGGCCATCACTGGCGCGCCCTTGAGCTTCTCGGTGCCGGTAACGATGGCGGTGTTGCCCTCGACCTGGATCTTGGCGCCCATGCGGTGCAGTTCGTACACGTGCATGAAGCGGTTTTCGAAGATCGTCTCGATCACAGCGCCCGTGCCTTCGGCAATGGCGTTGAGGGAGATGAACTGCGCCTGCATGTCGGTCGGGAACGCCGGGTACGGAGCGGTTCGCACGTTCACGGCTTTAGGCCGCTTGCCGTGCATGTTCAGCTCGATCCAGTCTTCACCGGTGGTGATTTCGGCGCCCGCTTCGCGGAGTTTCTCCAGCACGGCTTCGAGAATGGTCGGATCGGTGTCCTTGACCTTCACACGCCCGCCGGTCACGGCTGCGGCCACCAGGTAGGTGCCGGTTTCGATACGGTCCGGCATCACCTTGTAGGTGGTGGTGTGCAGACGCTCAACGCCATCGATGGTGATGGTGTCGGTACCAGCGCCGGAAACCTTGGCACCCATCGCGTTCAGGAAGTTCGCCAGGTCGACGACTTCAGGCTCGCGCGCGGCGTTCGCCAGGACACTGCGTCCCTTGGCCAGGGCTGCAGCCATCATGATGTTTTCGGTACCGGTCACACTGACGGTGTCGAAGAAGAAATGCGCACCGCGCAGGCCGCCTTCTGGCGCCTTGGCCTTGATGTAGCCGCCTTCGACGTCGATGATCGCGCCCATGGCCTCCAGGCCACGGATGTGCAGGTCCACCGGTCGCGAACCGATGGCGCAACCGCCAGGCAACGCGACTTCGGCTTCACCGAAACGGGCAACCATCGGGCCCAGCACCAGGATCGACGCACGCATGGTCTTAACCAGTTCGTACGGAGCGATCAGGGTCTTGATGGTCCGCGGATCGATTTCGACGGCCAGTTTCTCGTCGATCACCGGCTCGATCCCCATGCGACCGAACAATTCGATCATGGTGGTGATGTCGTGCAGGTGTGGCAGGTTGGCAACGGTCACCGGACCATCGCACAGCAGGGTAGCCGCCAGGATCGGCAGGGCAGAGTTCTTTGCCCCGGAGATGCGGATCTCGCCGTCAAGACGAGCACCGCCAGTAATAATCAATTTATCCATAAGAATCTCTACGCCCGTGGGCTCAGGTGCGCTCGGCCCAGGCCGCGCTGCTGAAAAATTTCATAGTGACCGCATGGATGCTGCCATCGGTGATCCATGGGTTCAAATGGGCATAGACCTGCTGCTGACGCTTCACCGGGCTCAACGCCGCCAGTTCATCGCTAATCACGTTCAGCTGGAAATTGCAGCCTTCGCCCTCGACTTCTACCTTCGTTCCGGGCAGCTTTCCTTCAAGAAAGCTCTTCACTTCGTTGGCCTGCATGCTCAACCTCAATCGGCGCCCTGTGCGCGCGGGTCGGACATCATACAAAAAAGCCCCGCGCCTGCGAACCCCGGGAAGCAGGACTCTGACGGGGGGCTTCTTTATAGATGCGGGTTAGGGATGCGCCAACAGCTCGGTCAGTTCACTGACCTGAGCGATTTCGCGCATGTCTTCTGGCATCCCGCGGATGCTCAGCGCCTTGCCGGCCGCCTGGGCATCTCGCATGAAACACAACAGCAACGACAGACCGACGCTGCTGGATTTCTCCACCGCCGAACAATCGACTACCACGGCCGCAGCCTTGCTGGCCTTGATCAGCGCCCGCCCCTGCTCGCGCAATTGAGGGCCGGTGCGATAATCCAGCACACCGCTGAGCCGCAGCTCGCCGGCGTCGTCCATCTGGACCGCCGCCTCACTCATTGGGTCTGTTTCTCGGTGGATTGCTCAGCGGTTTCCTTGGCCTTGGCGACTTCCCCGGCCCAACCATTGATGGTTTTGTCCAGGTCGTTGCCATTGCGCTGCATCGCATCAGCGAACTGATCACGGAACAGCTTGCCAATGTTGATACCGTTGATGATGACGTTGCGCAGCTTCCACTCGCCGCCGATCTTTTCCAGTGTGTAGGACACAGGATAGATCGCGCCGTTGCTGCCCTTGACTGTCATGCCGACGCTCGTACGGTTGCCCGACTCGTCCTTGGCAGGATCAACGGTGATGCCTTGGTTGTTGTACTCAAGCAAGGCATTGCCATAGAACTGGAACAGACCCTTCTTGAAGTTTTCTTCAAAGGTCTTCATTTGCGCAGGGGTCGCCTTGCGCGAGTACTTGACCGTCATGATGCTCTTGGAAATACCTTCGGCATCCACTACAGGCCCGACAATGCTGTTGAGCGCCGCGTAGAAGTCCTGCGGATCCTGCTTGTACTTCTCTTTGTTGGCGGCCAGGTCGGCCAGCAGCCGGTTGGTGGTGTCCTGGACCAGCTCGTGCGCGCTAGGCGCCGCCACGGCATGGGCCATCATCGGCAAGGCCGCGAGCAAAACCAACAGGCCACGTCGCAAGGTAGAGATCATTCAAAAGCTCCTCATTTGGCGTCTTTGCTAACGGTATTGAGCAGGAATTTACCGATCAGGTCCTCGAGCACCAGCGACGACTGGGTGTCGTGGATGGTCCCGCCATCCTTGAGCAGGGCCTCTTCCCCGCCCACACTGATGCCGATGTACTTCTCGCCCAACAGGCCAGCGGTCAGGATAGATGCAGTGGAATCTGCCGGTAGGTTATCTACGCGCTTCTCCAGTTGCATGGTTACCCGACCGGTGAAACTGTCGCGATCCAGATCGATTGCCGTGACCTTGCCGATGGTCACACCGGCCATGGTCACTTTAGCTCTGACAGTCAAACCGGCGATATTGTCGAAATACGCATAAAGTTTATAGGTTTCGGTGCTCGGGCTCGGGGACAGTCCACTGACCCGCAACGCCAGCAACAGCAAAGCCAGGATGCCAGCCAGCAAGAAAAGGCCGACACCGATTTCCAGGGTGCGGTTTTGCATCAGAAATCTCCAAACATCAAGGCGGTCAGAATAAAGTCCAGGCCGAGCACAGCCAAAGAGGCATACACCACGGTCTTGGTAGTGGCACGACTGATCCCCTCTGAAGTGGGTTCACAGTCATAGCCTTGGAATACGGCGATCCAGGTCACGACAAAGGCGAAGACAATGCTTTTGATGATGCCGTTGAGCACATCGTCGACAAAGGTCACGCTGTTCTGCATGTTCGACCAGTAGGAGCCTTCATACACGCCCAGCCAGTCGACGGCCACCCAGGAACCGCCCCAGATACCCACCACGCTGAAGATCATTGCCAGCACCGGCAAGGAAATGAAGCCGGCCCACAGGCGCGGGGCAATGATGTACTTGAGCGGGTCCACCCCGATCATCTCCAGGCTGGAGAGCTGTTCGGTGGACTTCATGTTGCCGATTTCCGCGGTCAGTGCCGAACCGGCACGCCCGGCGAACAGCAATGCCGTGACCACCGGCCCCAACTCACGCAGCAGCGTCAGCGCCACCATCTGCCCCACCGCCTGCTCCGAACCGTAGCTGGACAGGATGTTGAAGCCTTGCAGCGCCAGCACCATGCCGATGAATATCCCGGAGACCACGATGATCACCAGGGACATCACGCCCACCGAATGCAGTTGCTTGACCAGCAGGCCAAACCCGCCACCGATGCCACCACGCCCCAGCAGTGCGTGAAACAGAAACAGCGAAGAGCGCCCGAACACCGCCAGCACGTCGATGCCGCCCTGGCCGAACCGGCGCACCCTTTCCAAAAGTGAAATCTTGCGCATCAACGCTTCCCCAGGAGATCTGCGCGGTAATCCGTCGCTGGAAAGTGATAGGGGACCGGACCGTCGGGCTCGCCTGTCATGAATTGACGGATACGCGGATCGTCCGAGTTCATCAGCTCGTCGGGCGAGCCCTGCCCCAACACCTGCCCGTCGCCCACGACATAGATGTAGTCGGCGATGCTGGCGGTTTCGGCCAGGTCATGGGAAACCACGATACTGGTAATGCCCAGCGCATCGTTGAGCAAGCGGATCAGGCGCACCAGCACGCCCATGGCAATGGGGTCCTGGCCGACGAAGGGCTCGTCATACATGAGAATCTGCGGATCGAGCGCAATTGCCCGCGCCAGTGCGACACGACGCTTCATGCCGCCGGACAGTTCGTCGGGCATCAGGTCGATCGCACCGCGCAATCCCACGGCCTGCAATTTGAGCAGGACGATGTCGCGGATCATTTCTTCGGGCAGCTCGGTGTGAACGCGCAACGGAAACGCGACGTTCTCGAAGACATCGAGGTCGGTAAACAGTGCGCCACTCTGAAACAGCACACCCATGTGCTTGCGTGCATCGAACAGATCACTGCGCGACAACGCCGGCAGGTTCTGACCATTGACCCATACTTCGCCACTGGCAGGCCGCAACTGCGCGCCCATCAAGCGCAACAGCGTGGTCTTGCCACACCCGGAAGGCCCCATGATGCCGGTGACCTTGCCGCGCGGGATGCGGATATCAATGTTATTGAAAATGCTGCGCGCACCGCGCTTGAAGGTCAGTCCCTTCAGCTCGACCGCGTAGGCGTTATCGGCACTCATCTAAACTCCTTGCGATGCAGCCTCACACTCGGACGCCGGGCTTCCTGACAAAAGCACATACTCCTGGGCGGGCCGAACTGGCGGCGAACTATATCACTGCAAGCGTCACGCGCCCAAGGCCAATGCCAGACCATGTTCAGCGACATGACAGCCAGAAAGCTCCATCTAGAGGGGATTCGGTAACAACAGATGACGATGGGCAACGAACTTGCGTGAGGGTTTCAACCATACCGGCTATAATCGCCGCCTTTTCATCAGGCCAAACATTTTCAAAATGAGCCAATCCAGCGACCTGATCAAGTCAGCACAACGCACCATCCGCCTCGAACTGGAAGCCGTAAAAAGCTTGCTGCCCCGTATCGACAAGGATTTCGTGCGCGCCTGCGAAATGATTCTGGCCAGCAAAGGCCGCGTCGTCGTGGTCGGCATGGGCAAATCGGGGCACATCGGCAACAAGATCGCCGCCACCCTGGCCAGTACCGGTACCACGGCCTTTTTCGTGCACCCGGCCGAAGCCAGCCATGGCGACATGGGCATGATTACCCGTGATGACATCATCCTGGCACTGTCGAACTCCGGCTCGACCAATGAAATCATCACCCTGCTGCCGCTGATCAAGCGCCTGGGCATCCAGCTGATCAGCATGACGGGCAAGCCCGACTCGCCGCTGGCCAAGGCGGCAGAGGTCAACCTGAATGTACAGGTCGACCACGAGGCCTGCCCATTGAACCTGGCGCCCACCTCGTCGACGACCGCGGCACTGGTCATGGGTGACGCCCTCGCCGTCGCGCTGCTGGAAGCTCGCGGTTTTACCGCTGAGGATTTCGCCTTTTCCCATCCGGGCGGTGCGCTGGGCCGACGCCTGCTGCTGAAAGTGGAAGACGTCATGCACGCAGGGCAAGAGCTGCCGCAGGTACAACGCGGCACCCTGCTCAAGGATGCGCTGATGGAAATGACCCGCAAGGGCCTGGGCATGACCGTGATAATGGAGGCCGACGGCAAGCTGGCCGGGATCTTCACCGATGGTGATTTACGCCGCACGCTGGACCGCAGCATCGACATCCACACCGCCACTATTGATCAGGTCATGACGGCCCATGGCAAGACGGCCCGTTCCGAAATGCTCGCCGCCGAGGCCCTGAAAATAATGGAAGATCACAAAATCAACGCGCTGGTCGTGGTCGACAGCGAAGATCGCCCGGTCGGTGCCCTGAACATGCACGACTTGCTGCGTGCGGGAGTAATGTAATGAGCACGGACCTGCTGCAACGCGGCCAACAGATCAAACTGGCGGTGTTCGACGTCGACGGCGTCCTGACCGACGGGCGCCTGTACTTCCTCGAAGACGGTAGCGAATTCAAGACGTTCAACACCCTCGACGGCCAGGGCATCAAGATGCTGATGGCCGCCGGCGTACAGACCGCGATCATCAGCGGCCGCAAAACACCGGTAGTCGAACGACGCGCGAAGAACCTCGGCATTCCCCACCTGTACCAGGGCCGCGAAGACAAACTGGTGGTACTCGACGAGCTTCTTGCGCAACTCGGCCTAAGCTATGAACAGGTCGCCTACCTCGGTGACGACCTGCCGGACCTGCCGGTGATCCGGCGCGTCGGCCTGGGCATGGCAGTGGCCAACGCCGCCAGCTTCGTGCGCGAACACGCACATGGCATCACCCTGGCCCGTGGCGGCGAAGGTGCTGCCCGCGAGTTCTGCGAATTGATCCTGCGCGCCCAGGGCCGCCTCGATGCGGCCAATGCCGCGTACCTGTGAGCCAAATCATGTTCAGCAAAAAAGTTCGCAAGACATTGGTGGTCAGTTGCATCGTGGCGATTTTCGCCGCGGTCGGCTACTGGAACATCAGCCCGGAACGCTTTCTCGACAAGCCACCGGCCAAGACTGAAGAAAGCCCGATCGACTGGTACGCGACCAACACTCACACCTTGCAGTACCTCGAAGACGGCAAGGTGCAATACGAAATGACGTCGGAAAAAGCCGAGCACGTCAAGGCAACCGACATCACGCTGGTGACCAAACCCGACCTGAACATGTACCGCGGCACTGATTTTCCGTGGCATGTGACCAGCGATCACGGTGAGGTGAACTCCGGCGGGACCGAGGTCGAACTGATCGACAACGTGCGCGTCAAGCGTACCGACGAAAAGAACCGCGACACCCTGATCACCAGTACTCGCATGACCGTGTTCCCGCAGCAGCAATATGCGCAGACCCAGCAACCCGTTAGAATCGACGGCGCTGGCGGTGTATCGACTGGTGTCGGCATGAAGGCGTATTTGAAAGAAAGCAGGATACACCTGCTATCGAACGTAAGAGGACAGTATGAGGCTCGTTAAAACCCTCCCTATTTTGCTCAGTCTGGGCGCAGCACTGGGAAGCGTGAGCGCCTGGGCTCTGCCGGACGATCAGCAGCAACCCATCCGCATCCAGGCCGACGACGCCCAACTGGACGACAAGAACGGTGTGGCCACCTATACGGGCGATGTGGTCATCACCCAGGGCTCGATCATTGTCAAGGGCAACAAGGTGACCATGACCCGCGCCCCCGATGGCGACGTCGACGTGGTGACCTCGGTGGGTAACCTGGCCTACTTCGAGCAACTGCAGACCGCAGGCGACACCAAGCCCGTGCAGGGATGGGGCGTGACCATCCAGTACCTCGCCAAGCAAAATCGTGTCGTGCTGATCGACCGCGCCAAGGTCATCGACAAGGACAGCAACGTCACTCAAGGCGAGAAAATCGTCTATGACACCGAGAAAAAGCTGGCCAGCGCCGGTCGCGCAACGGGCAGCAAGGTGACCGAGTCGCGTCCGCGCATCGACATGGTGATCCAGCCGAAAAAGAAAACCGACGAGCAAAAGGCCCCTTAATGGCAACTCTGAAAGCCCAGCACCTGGCCAAGAGCTACAAGAGCCGCCAGGTCGTGCGAGACGTCAGCCTGTCCATCGACAGCGGCCAGATCGTCGGCCTGCTCGGCCCCAACGGCGCCGGCAAGACCACCTGTTTCTACATGATCGTCGGCCTGGTACAGGCCGATCAGGGTCGCGTACTGATCGACGACCTTGATGTCAGCCACCAGCCGATGCACGGTCGCGCCAAGGCGGGTATCGGTTATCTGCCGCAAGAAGCATCGATCTTCCGCAAACTCTCCGTAGCCGACAACATCATGGCCATCCTCGAGACCCGCAAGGAACTCGACAAGGCCGGTCGCCGCAAGGAACTGGAAAGCCTGCTGCAGGAGTTCCACATCAGCCACATCCGCGACAACCTCGGCATGAGCCTGTCCGGTGGCGAACGCCGTCGCGTGGAAATCGCCCGGGCACTGGCCACCAACCCGAAATTCATCCTGCTCGACGAACCGTTCGCCGGCGTTGACCCGATCTCGGTGGGTGACATCAAGCAGATCATCCACCACCTCAAGGCCAAGGGCATCGGCGTACTGATCACCGACCACAACGTCCGCGAAACCCTGGATATCTGCGAAACCGCCTATATTGTCAACGATGGTCAACTGATCGCCGAAGGCGACGCTGAAACCATCCTGGCCAATGACCTGGTGAAAGAAGTGTACCTGGGGCATGAATTCCGCCTGTAAGCATCGCGGTGTCCAGCGAGTCGGCAAAGCGCTTGGCGCAATAAAAAATCAACCTTTTTTTATTGTTACAGCGCTCTAGGCAAACGCCGCGGTTTCGGGCATATAATTTGCTTATGTTTGGCGCTCCGGCGCCCTGTAGTGGATGGCGCATGTGCGCCGGCGAATAAGGTGTTAAGCCCCTGCCATGAAACCATCGCTAGTCTTGAGAATGGGCCAGCAGCTGACGATGACACCGCAGCTGCAACAGGCCATCCGCCTGCTCCAATTGTCGACCCTGGACCTGCAACAGGAAATCCAGGAGGCCCTGGAGTCCAATCCGATGCTCGAGCGCCAGGAAGAAGGCGACGACTTCGACAATTCCGACCCGCTGGCCGACAACGCCGAACACAAACCCAGTACCGACACCCAGGAACCCTCCTACCAGGAAAGCGCCACGACCGTCGATAATATCGAGGAAGGCGACTGGAACGAGCGCATTCCCAACGAACTGCCTGTCGACACCGCCTGGGAAGACGTCTACCAGACCAGCGCCAGCAGCCTGCCGAGCAACGATGACGACGAGTGGGATTTCACCACCCGCACATCAGCCGGCGAGAGCCTGCAAAGCCACCTGCTGTGGCAACTGAACCTGGCACCGATGTCCGACACCGATCGCCTGATCGCCGTGACCCTGATCGATTGCATCAACAACCAGGGCTACCTGGACGAGACGCTGGAGGAAATCCTCGAAGCCTTCGATCCGGAACTGGACATCGAACTGGACGAAATCGAAGCCGTCCTGCACCGCATCCAGCAATTCGAACCTGCCGGCATCGGCGCACGCAACCTGGGTGAATGCCTGCTGTTGCAATTGCGCCAACTGCCCGCCAAGACGCCTTGGCTGGCCGAAGCCAAGCGCCTGGTCACTGACTATATCGACTTGCTCGGCAGCCGCGACTACAGCCAGCTGATGCGCCGCATGAAGCTCAAGGAAGATGAGCTGCGCCAGGTGATCGAGCTGGTCCAGAGCCTCAACCCGCGCCCGGGCTCGCAAATCGAGTCGACCGAAGCCGAATACGTGGTTCCGGACGTGATCGTGCGCAAGGATAACGAACGCTGGCTGGTGGAGCTCAACCAGGAGTCGGTGCCCCGCCTGAGGGTCAACGCCCAGTATGCGGGCTTCGTTCGTCGTGCCGACACCAGCGCCGACAACACCTTCATGCGCAATCAACTGCAGGAAGCCCGCTGGTTCATCAAGAGCCTGCAAAGCCGCAACGAAACCCTGATGAAAGTGGCCACGCAGATCGTCGAGCATCAGCGCGGCTTCCTGGAGTATGGCGACGAAGCCATGAAGCCATTGGTCCTGCATGACATCGCCGAAGCGGTCGGCATGCATGAGTCGACGATTTCGCGGGTTACCACGCAGAAATTCATGCATACCCCTCGGGGCATTTATGAACTGAAATACTTTTTCTCCAGTCACGTCAGCACCTCCGAGGGCGGAGAATGCTCGTCCACGGCGATTCGCGCGATCATCAAAAAACTGGTGGCGGCGGAAAATCAGAAAAAGCCGTTGAGTGACAGCAAGATCGCTGGTTTACTGGAGGCACAAGGCATTCAGGTGGCTCGCCGCACCGTCGCCAAGTACCGCGAATCCCTCGGGATCGCGCCTTCGAGCGAACGCAAGCGGTTGATGTAGGGCCACGCCACAGCGTTCCAGTGGCAGATCATCTGGATCTGCCGCTTTATGCACTGGCAACGAAGGAGAAGCTGTATGCAAGTCAACATCAGTGGACACCAACTGGAAGTGACCAAGCCCCTGCGTGAATACGTCGAGCTCAAGTTCAAGAAGCTCGAGGGGCATTTCGACAAGATCACCAACGTGCAAGTCACGATGTGCGTCGAAAAGTTGAAGCAGAAAATCGAAGCCACGCTGCATATACCCGGCAATGAGGTCGTCGCCAACGCGGAACATACCGATATGTACGCGGCAATCGACGCACTGACCGACAAGCTGGATAAACAACTCAAAAAGCATAAGGAAAAGACTCAGAGCCTCCTCCAGGGCGCTACGGGTCGTTAACACTCCCAACCCATGATCCGACTTGAAAGCATCCTGACCCCCGGCCGTTCCCTGGTGAACGTGCCGGGCGGCAGTAAAAAGAAAGCCCTCGAGCAAATTGCCAACCTCATCCATCGCGAAGTGCCGGATCTGGCCATGCAGGATGTTTTCGAGAGCCTGGTCGCCCGTGAAAAACTCGGCTCCACCGGCTTTGGTAACGGCATCGCCATTCCCCACTGCCGTCTAAAGGGCTGTGATGCGCCCATCAGTGCCTTGATGCACCTGGACGCCCCTATCGATTTCGACGCCATCGACGGCGCTCCGGTTGACCTGTTGTTCGTGCTACTGGTCCCGCAAGCCGCTACCGATGCGCACCTTGAGTTGTTGCGCCAGATTGCAAGCATGCTCGACCGCAAGGACGTGCGCGACAAACTGCGCAACGCTGCGAGCAATCAAGCCTTGTATCAGGTTGTCCTGGACGAGCAAAACGGTCATTAATCATGCGCTTGATCATCGTCAGCGGCCGTTCTGGCTCCGGTAAAAGTACCGCCCTCGACGTCCTCGAGGACAACGGCTACTACTGCATTGACAACCTGCCTGCCGGGTTGCTGCCTGAACTGGCCGAGCGAGCGCTGATACACACCGAACTGGCACAGCCACTGGTTGCCGTGTCCATCGATGCTCGCAACCTGCCAAGCCACTTGTCGCGGTTCCCCGAGTTACTGGCAGAAGTGCGCAGTCGCCACATCCAGTGCGATGTCCTCTACCTGGATGCCGACGAAGAAACCCTGCTCAAACGTTTCTCGGAAACCCGTCGGCGTCACCCGCTGAGCAACGCCAACCGCTCGCTGGCCGAAGCGATCAACGACGAGACCACCCTGCTCGGTCCGATTGCCGACCTTGCCGATCTCAAGCTCAACACCACCAGTCTGAATTTGTATCAACTGCGCGATACCATCAAGCTGCGCCTGCTAAACCAACCGGAACCCGGTACGGCGTTTCTCGTGGAGTCGTTCGGGTTCAAGCGTGGTATGCCGGTCGACGCCGACCTGGTATTCGATGTGCGCTGCCTGCCCAATCCTTATTGGAAGCCTGAGCTGCGCGAGCAGTCCGGGCTCGACCAACCGGTGGCCGAGTACCTGGCTGCGCAACCCGATGTCGAGGAAATGTTCCAGGACATTTCTACCTACTTGCTCAAATGGCTGCCACGCTTTGCCGCCAGCAACCGTGCCTATGTCACCATAGCCATTGGCTGCACCGGCGGCCATCACCGCTCCGTCTACCTGACTGAACGTCTTGGCCAGGTCCTGCAGCAATCCCTGAAGAATGTCCAGGTCCGCCACCGCGACCTCAGCTAAAGGATTCACACCGCGATGCCTGCTCTGGAAATCGAAATCATCAACAAGCTGGGCCTGCATGCCCGCGCTTCGGCAAAATTCGTTGGGGTTGCCGGTCAATACAAGGATTGCACGATCAGGGTAGGACGCACGCCGGAAACCACCGTCGATGGTAAAAGCATCATGGCGATGATGATGCTGGCCGCCGGCAAGGGCACCAAGATTCATTTGAGCACCGAAGGCGAGCAGGCACAGGAAGCGCTGGATGCGCTGGTGGCGTTGATCAATAACTATTTCGACGAAGGCGAGTAAAGCTCAAGGACCGTCCGAACTCGGACCGAGCCGGGGCTTGCTGGCCAAGCGGCCTTAAACATCAGGATGATCTTTCTGGCGCCATCGCTGGCAAGCCAGCCCCCACACGCTTGGCCAAAGCTCGACAAAAAAAAGGCGCGCCACCCAATGGGTGGCGCGCCTTTTTTTGTCCAACGGGCGAAGCTTAGCTGCCCGCCACCGTCATCCGCTCGATCAACACCGAGCCCGTGCGAATGTTGCTGCGCAGTTCCAGGTCATTGCCCACGGCAACGATCTGCTTGAACATGTCTCGCATGTTGCCGGCAATGGTCACTTCCTGGACCGCGAACTGGATTTCGCCGTTCTCGACCCAGTAACCCGCCGCGCCACGGGAGTAATCACCGGTGACCATGTTCAGGCCCTGGCCCATCAATTCGGTGACCAGCAGGCCGCGCCCCATACGACGCAGCAGGGCAGCCTGGTCCTCATCGCCATGGGTAACGAACAGGTTGTGCACGCCACCCGCATTGGCGGTGCTCGGCATGCCAAGCTTGCGGCCTGAGTAGGTGCCGAGGATGTAGGACACCAACTCGCCCTTTTCGACAAACGGCTTGGCGTAGGTTGCCAGGCCATCCCCATCGAACGCTGCACTGCCCATGGCCCGCATCAGGTGCGGCCGCTCGTCGATGGTCAGCCATTCCGGAAACAGCTTCTGCCCCAGCGTACCTTCGAGGAACGAGGATTTACGGTACAGGCTGCCACCGGAAATCGCCGAGAGGAAACTGCCGAACAAGCCGCCGGCCAGTTCCGCGGAGAACAGTACCGGCACTTCACAGGTCGGCACCGGACGCGCACCCAGACGGCTTGCGGCGCGTTGCGCAGCACGCTGGCCGATGCTCACCGGGTCCGCCAGCAGATTGCCCTGGCGGTTCACGTCATACCAGTAATCGCGCTGCATCTGGCCATCAGCCTCGGCGATCATCACGCAACTCAAACTGTGCCGGGTCGACGCATAACCGCCGATAAACCCGTGGCTGTTGCCGTAGACGCGGCAGCCCTGATGCGTGCTCAGGGTGGTGCCATCGGCATTGCTGATCCGGCTGTCGGCGGCAAACGCTGCGGCCTCACAGGCCAGCGCCTGCTCAATCGCCTGTTCCGGGGTAATGTCCCATTGGTGGAACAAATCGAAGTCCTGAACATCCCTGGCCATCAGCGCGGCATCCGCCAGGCCCGAGGCTTCGTCTTCAGAGGTGTGCTTGGCGATAGCCAGGGCAGCGGCAACGGTTTCGCGAATCGCCTCTGGCCCACTGGCCGACGTACTGGCCGAGCCCTTGCGCTGACCGACATACAAGGTGATGCCAAAACCCTGGTCGCGGTTGAACTCGACGGTTTCGACTTCGCGCTGGCGAACGGTGGTCGACAGGCCCTGCTCAAGGGACACCGCCACTTCACAGGCACTGGCGCCCTGTCGCTTGGCTTCAGCGATGATTTGCTCGACTTGTTCTTGCAGTGCCGGCAACGCTTGTGGGCCGACGCTTTCAACTGCACTCATGCTGTTCTCCACTCAAATTCTGCTTTCGGTAACGGTCATCGAGCGACCGGGCCGGACAAGCGGCCCCCGACTGGTTATCATGGCGGCGTTTCTTTGCGGACGGCCACCATGGTTGATTCTTACGACGACTCCCTCGATACGGGAGAAAAAAGCAAATCCCAGGTTAAACGCGAGCTGCATGCTCTGGTTGACCTCGGCGAGCGCCTTACAACGCTCAAGCCTGACTTGCTGGCAAAACTGCCGTTGACCGACGCCTTGCGCCGGGCCCTGGCCGATGCGCCCAAGCACACCGCGAACATCGCGCGTAAACGGCACCTGCAGTTCATCGGCAAACTGATGCGCGATCAGGACACTGACGCAATTCTGGTTTTGCTCGATCAACTCGATGCCTCCACTCGCCAGTACAACGAACGCTTCCATAACCTGGAACGTTGGCGCGATCGCCTGATCGCCGGCGACGATGCCGTACTGGAAAAATTCGTCGTCGACTACCCGGACGCGGACCGCCAGCAATTGCGTTCCCTGATCCGTCAGGCGCAGCACGAGGTTGCGCAAAACAAGCCTCCTGCATCCAGCCGTAAAATCTTCAAGTACATCCGTGAGCTGGACGAAACTCAACGCGGTCTGCGTTGATTCTCGTCCATCCCCTGTAGGAGCTGCCGCAGGCTGCGATCTTTTGATCTTTTAAAAAGCAAAAGATCGCAGCCTGCGGCAGCTCCTACAGGGGGATGTATGTGCCTAAGCGCCCGTGCCACCCACGGTGATCGCATCAATCTTCAGCGTTGGCTGGCCGACACCCACCGGCACTGACTGACCATCCTTGCCACACGTCCCCACACCGCTGTCCAGCGCCAAGTCATTGCCGACCATCGACACCTTGCTCATGGCCTCCGGGCCGTTGCCGATCAACGTCGCGCCTTTGACCGGGGCGGTGATCTTGCCGTCTTCGATCAGGTACGCCTCGCTGGTGGAGAACACGAACTTGCCGCTGGTGATGTCCACCTGGCCGCCGCCTAGGTTGGCGCAGTAGATGCCGCGCTTCACCGACGCGATGATTTCTTGCGGGTCGCTTTCGCCGGCCAGCATGTAGGTGTTGGTCATGCGCGGCATCGGCAGGTGCGCGTAAGATTCGCGACGACCGTTACCGGTGCGAGCTACGCCCATCAGGCGGGCGTTGAGCTTGTCCTGCATGTAGCCCTTGAGTACGCCGTTTTCGATCAGTGTGGTGCACTCGGTTGGCGTGCCTTCGTCGTCAACGCTCAAGGAGCCACGACGACCGGCCAAGGTGCCATCATCGACGATGGTGCACAGCTTGGACGCCACCATCTCGCCCATGCGCCCGCTGTAGGCCGAACTGCCCTTGCGGTTGAAGTCGCCTTCCAGGCCGTGGCCGACCGCTTCATGCAGCAGCACGCCCGACCAGCCGGAGCCCAGCACCACCGGCAAGGTTCCGGCCGGCGCCGGAATGGCTTCCAGGTTGACCAGCGCCTGGCGCAACGCTTCACGGGCATAACCCATGGCGCGATCTTCAGCCAGGAAATAACGGTAATCGGTACGCCCGCCACCGCCGTGACCACCGCGTTCGCGACGGCCGTTCTGTTCGACGATCACACTGACGTTGAAGCGCACCAGTGGCCGGACATCCGCCGCCAGGCCGCCATCGGTGGACGCCACCAGGATCCGCTCCCAGACCCCGGCCATGCTCACGGTGACTTGCTGGATACGCGGATCAAGGGCACGGGTGGCGGCATCGATGCGCTTGAGCAGGTCGACTTTCTCGGCACGGGTCAGCACTTCCAGCGGATTGTCCGGCCCGTACAACTGCGCCACATCCTGGGTGGTGAACGCTTGCACGGTGCCATTCTGTCCGGCCCGGGAGATCGACCGGGCGGCTCGGGCAGCCGCGCCCAAGGCTTCCAGGGTGATGGCATTGCTGTAGGCAAAACCGGTCTTCTCACCGGATTGCGCGCGAACACCAACCCCTTGGTCGAGGTTGAAGCTGCCTTCCTTGACGATGCCGTCTTCCAGCGCCCAGGACTCGGAAATCTGCCCCTGGAAATACAGGTCGGCGGCATCGATGCCAGGGCCGGCCAGGTCGCCAAGCACACCTTGCAGGCTTTCGATCGTTACGCCACCGGGTGCCAGGAGGTGCTCACTGACTGAGGACAACAACTCGCTCATATGCTTTACGCCTTAAATTCATCGTTCTGAGGCAGGCCGCTGGGCGCCCTGCGAGAAAAAGCGCCGGTGACTGGACACCGGCATCCGCGCCCGGATGGACGCCTGTTCGCTGCTATCGCGTTCGGCCAGCAGCACGGCCTCGCCTTGACCCTGTTGTGCCAGCACCCGTCCCCATGGGTCGACGATTGCCGCGTGTCCCCAGGTTTCCCTTGGCCCCGGATGCGTTCCACCCTGGGCGGCCGCGAGCACATAACACTGGGTTTCGATGGCTCGCGCACGAATCAGCACATCCCAGTGCGCGGCGCCGGTTACGGCGGTGAAAGCCGACGGCGCGGTAATCAGTTCCGCGCCGGCAGCACGCAATTCACTGTAGAGCTCCGGGAAGCGCAGGTCATAACAAACCGTCAGGCCGACTCGGCCGACCGGCGTATCCGCAACCACGATCCCGCTGCCATAAGCATAGTCATCGGATTCGCGATAACGGCCGCGATTGTCTGCCACGTCCACGTCAAACAGGTGCAGCTTGTCGTAGCGAGCGACCGTTTCGCCTTGGTCGTCAACCAGCAACGAGCAGGCATGCACCTTGGCCGACGGTTGATCCACCGGCGGCAACGGCAAGGTGCCCGCCACAATCCATAACTTGAGGTCGCGGGCCGTCTGTTTCAACCAGGGCAGGATCGGGCCTTCGCCCAACGCCTCGGCGCGACCGATGTCGGCGATGTCGCGCCGGCCCATGGCGGCGAAATTTTCCGGCAGCACAGCCAATTTCGCACCGCCCACGGCCGCTTGTTCCAGCAACTGACGCGCCCGGGCCAGGTTGGCCAGCACATCGCTCTGGCTGACCATTTGAATTACCGCTACAGACATGGCCTTTCCCTGATCGGATACCAACGCATACCTGTAGGAGCTGCCGCAGGCTGCGATCTTTTGATGTTGCTTTTAAGATCAAGATCAAAAGATCGCAGCCTGCGGCAGCTCCTACAGTGGAGTTAAGGCCATGCTACTCCATAGGTTTGGAGGATGGCGTCAAAAAGCCTTGTCGAAGGTGATTTTCGGTTCTTTCCACGGTCCCTTGACGGTGTACTTCACGCTGGCGAAGCGCGCCACACGGTCACCGATCAACTTGTCGATCAGGAACAGTGCCCCACCGATCGCCGGTGCGCCGACGATCAGCGCGGCGATGGGCAGGTTGTTGGTCACTGGCAGGGTCACCAGCAGTTTCGCATCGATCTGATCGGCCACCATATTCAGGGTGCCGTCGAGCTCAATGGTGCTCGATGGACCGGTCAGGCGGATTGGCTCCCGTGTCACGTACACCCCGTTGGTCGCCACCAGCAGGCCCTTGACCCGGTCATAGCTCAGGCCTTTGCCGAACAGGTCGGAGAAGTCCAGGCGCAAGCGGCGGCCAATGGAGTTGAAGTTGAGCAGGCCAAATACACGCAACGCCTGGGCACTGCCTTCGACCTCGACAAACTGGCCTTCCTTGAGCGACGCATCGAGGGTGCCAGAGAGACGCTTGGTCCCCATCCATGCCGGCGAGCCCGGCCAGCGGGCGTCGACATCCATGTGAAATTCCTGGCTGGTGACGCTCGGCGCGTAGCCCCAGCCCTTGAGGACATCCGCCAGGTTCTTGCCGCTGATCCGCCCCTTGTACCAACTGGTGCTGGCACCAGGTGGACCTTCCCATCCGCCGCTGCCTTGCAACAACATGCCCTTGAGGCCCATGTCCAGCGAGTTGAGCGCGATACCCCTGGCCGTCGGACGCACCTTCAGCGACCAGGCGCCCACCAGGTCGTTGCCCTGATATAACTGATTGATGATGATATCCAACGCCGGGATCTTGGTCGGGTCCACCGAGGCCAGGGGATCCGGCGAGTTTTCGTCGGCCAGAACCTTTGGGTCCGGGGCGGGCAGGCGCACCGTTTGCAGGTTGATCACCATCGGCGCAGCCTTGGCATCGGGGATGCTGGCGGCGCCCTTGACCTGCTGGCTGTCGAGTTGCAGGGCCCACGAGGACGGCTTGCGCGTCAGCTGCACCGCTGCCTGATCCAGGGTGGTACCGAAGGCGCTGAGCTTGCCGACCTTGATGTCCGCTCCGCTGAGCAACTGCTTGGCGTTGCCACCGGGGTCTTGGCCGGCATACTTGCTCACCAGGTCCTGCCAGGGGCCGACATCCAGTTCCGAGAGCACGCCACGAATGCGCAAACCCTTGGCCCCGGGCAGCGCGGCCGTGCCATTGCCGAGGAACAATTCACCGCGGCCGCCGGCAAAATTGCCGGCCGGTGCAGCAAACGTGAAGCTCGCCAGCTCCCCGTAATTTGCCCAGTAGCGCCGCTCCGCTCCTTGCAGGGTCATGCGAAACGAAGTGTCGCGCCCAACATCCGCCGCCAGGCCAAAGGGCGCCGGCAGATCGACGGCCACACCCTTTAGACTGGAATTGACCATCAATTGGCTATCGGCACCATCCAGGGTCAGTTGCAGTTGGTACGGGATAACGCCACTCACTGGCAACGGCTGGGTCACGCTCAGCCAGTCCTTGAGTTTCTTGACTTCGACCTGCCCGGAAGCGGTGACCCGGGTGTTGAGCTTGCCTTCACGACCGTCGGCGAAAATTTGCGCAGTGACCGGCTTATCGAAGGCGCGCGCACTGATGTTCTGCCCACTCAAGCCTTTGCTGCTGTCAAAACGGAAGTCACCCTTGAGCTGAGTCAGCTCGAGGGGGGGCTCGGGCAGTTTCAAACGGGCCTTTGCCGTCTTGAAGTCAACCAGGATCTTGGGCTGTTCGCCCTTGGCCAGCGGAATATCCAGCTTCAGTTTGCCTTGCAGATCGCCCTCGCCTTCCCAACCCGCGAAAGTCTCGGCAGTGCCTATCGGCGCTTCCTTGAGGATTTTCAGGCCATCACCCAATCCACCGGCGAACGCACCGTCGAGAAACAGGTGACTGTTTTGCCCGGCGGGCACATGGGGAATGTTGACGTAGATATCGCGGACCTGGGTGTCGAGCAATTGCCCCTTGCTGGCCAGAATCCGTACGCCACTGTCTTCAACGAATACGTCACCCGTGACCTTGCTGACATGCGGCCAGCCAGGCTGGAACGCCAGCTCGGCATCGTGGACCTTGAAAAACAGGCTGATGCTGCGTGCCGTTTCCTCTGCGCCGTGGTTCAACGAGCCTTGGTACTGGAAGAATCCCTGATCCACCGCACCTTTGAGAATCGCCGTGCGCAGCCATTCGTCCAGCGCCGGGCTGAGGACGGTCGGCAGGTATTTGGCGGTGTAGCGACCGTCGCCGTCCACCAGACCAACCCGCAGGTCCATGTAGTCTTCCCGTGCCTCATCGAAAAACAGGCGGATCAAGAAGTCGCCGGCAATCTTGCCTTCCTCGCCCAACACCTTCAGGTACGGCGCGATCAGCGTGAAACTTTCCTTGTCGAGCTTCCAGGTCAAGGTCGCGTTGGCCTGGATGTATTGCCATGGCTTGGCGAAAATCGGGTCCAGGTGCAGCATGAAATCCTTGCTGTCCATGCGCAACTCGCCATGGCCAAGGTCGCCGCTGATGCTGCCCGTGACATTACGTGCCGCTGGGGCACCGTGATACGCGTCAAAGCCGACGCGATCAAGGTTGGCTGCGAAGCTGAACCGGCTGTCATCGGTGGCATTGGGCTTCACGTCGATCAGCACGTTGCGCAACCCACCGGTGACCTTGAGCCGCTCGACCACCGTGGCGACCCCTTCCGGCAATGGCGCCAGGGCGTTGAGCACCGGCGTGAGTGGTGTCAGGTCGAGACGGTCGGCTTGCAGATGCCAGATGTTTTGCGTCTGGTCCGAGGCCGTGACCTGCTTCAATTGCAGTCGTGATTCCCAGCGGGTCTCGCCAAGGTTCATGGCCAGGGAGTCAACCGTTACCAGCATGCCCTCGGCGCTGCGCTGGAAATAACCGTTAAGCGCCAGGTTGTTGATCTGGATCGGCTTGCGTTCGGCATAGGCCCCTTTGAATTGCGGCGCATTCAACCGCACGGCGCCGCTTTGCAAGGCGCCTTTGCCCCAGGTTGCCCACAGCTCGCCACCCGCCTTGAGTTCGGAGAAATTCCACTGCTGGGTCAGGGTTTCGGGCAACCATTTCGACCAGTCGCTTTGCGGCAAGCTCACATAGACTTGCGCCTCGCCGTCCTGCCACTGGCTGGCTCGAATACGGGTACGCACACTCAAGGCCAATGGCTGGCCATCGGGCAGGGTCAAGCGGGCATCGAGTCGTTGGCGGGATGCGCCGGTTTTCAGCGTCGCGCCAACGTACGTCAGGGTCAGCGGCGATTCTCCCCAAGGCTGCAACGTGACCTGGCTGTCGAGTACCGACAGTTGCTGGATCATTTGCATGCGATTGAGTAGCTGCTCCGGCTCAAATGGCTGATCGTCCTTGACCGGCAAGCCTTCCAGCGCCCACGCGCCGTCATCGCCTTGCTTGAGGCTGATCTTCAGGCCATTGAGTTCCAGATTGGCGATGCGCACCTCGCGGGCCAGCAGACTCTCCCACAGGTCCGGGACAGCCCGCACGTTTTCCAGGTGCAGGGCGTTGGCCCCCTCGCCTACGGTCACGTCGTGAGCCGACAGAATGGGCGCGAAGCCACTCCAGCTGCCTTTCAGCTCGCCGATTTGCAGGGGCATGCCCAAGGCCTCGCTGGCCTTGGTTTCGACTTCGCCACGGTACTCGGCCACCAACGGCGCCAGTTCCCGGCCCAGGCTGACGTACAACGCCATCACCACCAAAACCAACGCGCACAGGCCCAGACCCCAGCGGGTCAGTGCGGCCAATATGCGTGTCAGACGCTCCATGTCAGGTGGCTCCCATGGCAAAAGTTCTGCAGACAGCTGAGGCCAGCCATTCAGGAAAATTCAGGACGAAGCAGTTCAGAGCAGCACGACGTCGTATTGTTCCTGGGAATACATGGTTTCGACCTGGAATCGGATGGTGCGCCCGATAAATACTTCAAGTTCGGCGACGTTACCCGACTCCTCATCGAGCAGACGATCGACAACCCGCTGGTTCGCCAATACACGATAGCCTTCCGCCTGATAGGCGCGAGCCTCACGCAGGATTTCGCGGAAGATTTCATAGCAAATGGTTTCCGGGGTTTTCAGCTTGCCGCGCCCCTGGCAACTGGTGCACGGCTCGCACAGGACCTGTTCGAGGCTTTCGCGGGTGCGCTTGCGAGTCATCTGCACCAGGCCCAACTCGGTGATGCCGATGATGTTGGTCTTGGCGTGGTCGCGCTCCAGTTGCTTCTCGAGCGTGCGCAGGACCTGGCGCTGGTGTTCTTCATCCTCCATGTCGATGAAGTCGATGATGATGATCCCGCCCAGGTTGCGCAGCCTCAATTGTCGGGCAATGGCGGTCGCCGCTTCGAGGTTGGTCTTGAAGATGGTTTCTTCAAGATTGCGATGCCCGACGAACGCACCGGTGTTGACGTCGATGGTGCTCATGGCTTCCGCCGGGTCGACCACCAGATAACCGCCGGACTTCAACGGGACTTTGCGCTCAAGGGCCTTCTGGATTTCATCTTCGACACCGTACAGGTCGAAAATCGGTCGCTCGCCCGGATAGTGCTCCAGACGATCTGCGATCTCTGGCATCAATTCGGCGACGAACTGCGTGGTTTTCTGGAAAGTTTCCCGGGAGTCGATGCGAATCTTCTCGATCTTCGGGCTCACCAGGTCGCGCAGCGTGCGCAGCGCCAAGCCGAGATCCTCATAGATCACACTCGGCGCGCTGATGGTCTTGATCTGCTCGCTGATCTGGTCCCATAGCCTGCGCAGGTAGCGGATGTCCATGAGGATTTCATCGGCACCGGCCCCTTCGGCGGCCGTGCGCAGGATGAACCCGCCCGCTTCCTTGATGCCTTCCTTGGCCACGCAATCGGTGACCACTTGCTTGAGGCGATCGCGCTCGGCCTCGTCTTCGATTTTCAGCGAAATACCGACGTGGGCGGTGCGCGGCATGTACACCAGGTAACGAGAAGGAATCGACAGCTGCGTGGTCAGGCGCGCACCTTTGGAGCCGATGGGGTCCTTGGTGACTTGCACCACCAGGCTCTGGCCTTCGTGCACCAACGCGCTGATGCTCTCGACGGCCGGACCTTCACGCAAGGAGATTTCGGATGCATGAATGAACGCGGCGCGGTCCAGGCCGATATCGACGAACGCCGCCTGCATGCCGGGCAATACCCGCACGACCTTGCCTTTGTAGATGTTGCCGACGATCCCGCGCTTTTGCGTGCGCTCGACATGAACTTCTTGCAGGACACCGTTTTCGACCACCGCCACGCGCGATTCCATCGGCGTGATGTTGATCAGGATCTCTTCACTCATGGCAGGGTCTCGTTCAGGCATGTTCACAATAATGGCCGGGTACGACGCTTAGCGTGCGTTATTGGGTTGCCAACAGGGTATGCCGAAATGGCCGAGCAGTTGCGCGGTTTCGCACAGCGGCAGTCCAACCACCGCCGAGTAACTCCCAGTGAGCCCGGCGACAAACACTGCGCCCAGCCCTTGAATGCCGTAGCCACCGGCCTTGTCCCGAGGTTCACCGCTGGCCCAGTAGGCCGCCGCTTCATCTGGGCTGATTTCACGAAAACGTACGTGACTGGTGACCACCAACGACGCGCAACGATCAAAATCGAGCAGCGCTATCGCGGTCAGGACCTGATGCTCGCGCCCGGACAACATCTTCAGCATGGCGCACGCGTCGCCTTCATCAACCGGTTTGCCAAGAATTTTTCCATCAAGCACCACGGCGGTATCTGCACCGAGCACGCAGCAGGACGCATCAGACGCGACTGCGCCGCGTCCGGCCTCGGCCTTGCCACGCGCCAGGCGCTCGACATAGGCCGACGGGGATTCATGATTCAAAGGGGTTTCATCGATATCCGCGCTGATGGCGGTGAACGGCACGCCGATCTGCGTGAGCAGTTCACGCCGACGCGGTGAGCCAGAGGCGAGGTACAACCGTTTCATCAAGACCTCTCCCTGTCTAATGCCCGAACGAATTAATTGATTTTGTAGCGTCGACGCAATCCGCGCAAACCGAAGCTGACCCAGGGCCAGAGCAACGCGCTGACCAGTGCCGGCAATACCAGGGCCAGGGTTGGCTGACGATTGCCAGTCAAGGCGCTGAGCCATAGTTGCACCAGCTGGGCGAGGCCGAAGATCACCAGGATCACCAGGCTCTGCTGCCACATCGGGAACATTCGCAGGCGTTGTTGCAGCGCCAGCACCAGGTAGGTGATGAGCGTCAGGATCAATGCATTCTGGCCCAGCAGCGTGCCGTACAGCACGTCCTCGGCCAAGCCCAGGCACCAGGCGGTGACCATCCCGACTTTCTGCGGCAGCGCCAGTGCCCAGAACGCCAGCAGCAAGGCCAGCCACAGGGGGCGCAGGATCTCCATGAATTGCGGCAGCGGCGATACGCTGAGCAACATGCCGACGGCAAATGTCAGCCAGACGATCCAGCCGTTTCGAGAAGCTGTGACACCGACCATTATTCTCGTCCCCCAGTGGTAGCCGGTGCGGAGACAGGCGGTTTGGCAGCAGGCTTGACAGCAACGGGCTTGACGACAGCGGGTTGTGTCGCCGGTGGCTTGGCGGGTGCAGTCGTGGTGGGTTTGGCGGCAGGCTTGGCCGGGGTCGTGACCGCCGGAGTAGCCGCTGGCGTCGCCGGAACAGCCGGAGCCGCGACTGCTGCCGGTACAACCGCCGGTCTCGGCACGGTCGCCGGAATGATCGGCCCCCCACCCTGCGCATCCAGGCTTTCCTGGGCCTGGGCAGCGTCGTTGGCGCGCTCCTCGGCAGTGCGAGTGTCGCTGAACACCAGCAGCAAATAACGGCTGCGGTTCAAGGCGGCGGTCGGTACGGCGCGAACAATGGCGAACGGCTGGCCGGAGTCATGGATCACTTCCTTGACCGTCGCCACCGGGTAACCTGCCGGGAAACGCTGGCCCAGGCCGGAGCTGACCAACAGGTCGCCTTCCTTGATATCGGCGGTATCGGCCACGTGGCGCAATTCGAGGCGTTCCGGGTTGCCGGTGCCGCTGGCAATGGCGCGCAGGCCGTTGCGGTTGACCTGCACCGGAATGCTGTGGGTGGAATCGGTCAGCAGCAGGACCCGGGAGGTGTAGGGCATCAACTCGACCACCTGGCCCATCAGGCCACGGGCATCGAGCACAGGCTGCCCGAGCACCACGCCGTCGCGTTCACCCTTGTTGATGATGATGCGATGGGTGAATGGGTTGGGGTCCATGCCGATCAACTCAGCCACTTCGACCTTTTCGTTCACCAGTGCCGAAGAGTTGAGCAACTCGCGCAGCCGAACGTTCTGCTCGGTAAGGGAGGCAAGCTTTTGCATGCGCCCCTGCAACAGCAGGTTTTCGCTCTTGAGCTTTTCGTTTTCGGCGATCAGTTCGGTGCGGCTGCCAAACTGGCTGGCCACACCCTGCCATAGCCGCTGCGGCAGGTCGGTGATCCAGTAAGACTGCATCAACACCAGCGACATCTGGCTACGCACTGGCTTGAGCAGTGTGAAGCGGGCATCGACCACCATCAGCGCGACCGACAGCACGACCAGCACCAACAAGCGCACGCCCAGTGAGGGACCCTTGGTGAAAAGCGGTTTAATAAGCCGCTCCTCCCAGGCAAATGTTCTCTTTATTCATACGGCATCAAACCGGCCTGGATGCAGACGACAGAAGATAAACGCGAACAGGCAGCACTGCAAAGTGCCGCCTGCGCGCTCACAGCATAGAGGCGATCCGGCGACTTATTCGCTGGAGAGCAGGTCCATGGTGTGTTTATCCATCATTTCCAATGCACGGCCACCGCCGCGAGCAACGCAGGTCAACGGGTCTTCGGCAACGATCACCGGCAGGCCGGTTTCCTGTGCCAGCAGCTTGTCGAGGTCACGCAGCAAGGCGCCACCACCGGTCAACACCAGGCCACGCTCGGCGATGTCGGAAGCCAGCTCCGGCGGCGACTGCTCCAGCGCGCTCTTCACGGCCTGAACGATGGTCGCCAGCGACTCTTGCAGCGCTTCGAGCACTTCGTTGGAGTTCAGGGTGAATGCGCGTGGAACGCCTTCGGCCAGGTTGCGGCCACGAACGTCGACTTCGCGAACTTCGCCACCCGGGTAAGCGGTACCGATTTCCTGCTTGATGCGCTCGGCAGTGGACTCACCGATCAGGCTGCCGTAGTTGCGACGCACATACGTGATGATCGCTTCGTCGAAACGGTCGCCACCTACCCGTACGGATTCGGCATAGACCACGCCATTCAGCGAGATCAGCGCGATTTCGGTGGTACCGCCACCGATATCCACGACCATCGAACCGCGGGCTTCTTCAACCGGCAAACCGGCACCGATCGCAGCAGCCATCGGCTCTTCGATCAGGAACACTTCACGGGCACCGGCACCGAGCGCCGATTCACGGATGGCGCGACGTTCAACCTGGGTGGACTTGCATGGGACGCAGATCAGCACTCGAGGGCTAGGCTGCAGGAAGCTGTTTTCATGAACCTTGTTGATAAAATACTGCAGCATCTTTTCGCAGACGCTGAAGTCGGCGATCACGCCGTCTTTCATCGGACGAATGGCAGCAATATTGCCCGGCGTACGGCCCAACATGCGCTTCGCTTCGGTGCCGACAGCAACGACACTTTTCTGGTTACCGTGTGTCCGAATGGCCACAACCGATGGCTCATTCAGGACGATACCGCGCTCACGCACGTAAATAAGGGTGTTGGCAGTGCCCAGGTCAATGGAAAGATCGCTGGAAAACATGCCACGCAGTTTCTTGAACATGGGAAAGGGACCCTAGGCAACGCGTGGGTAAAAAAGTGCGGCAAACTCTAACAACGACAGGGATTTTGGGCAAGGCGCCAATATGTTAAATTGGCCGTTTTTCTGTGCACCAAACCCCACAATCGCGGCCATATGACCGTAGAAGTGCGGTAGTGTTCCGACAATCTAACACACGGACGCCGTCCGTCTTGTTTTCCACTGGAGAATCCCAATGGCGCTTGAACGCTCCGACGTGGAAAAAATCGCTCATCTGGCCTGCCTTGGCCTCAATGATGCCGATCTTCCACACATCACTTCGGCCCTCAACAGCATTCTCGGGTTGGTCGACGAAATGCAGGCGGTGAATACCGATGGTATCGAGCCGCTCGCCCACCCACTGGAAGCCAGCCAGCGCCTGCGTGCAGACGTCGTGACCGAGAGCAACAATCGCGAGGCCTACCAGTCCATCGCACCAGCGGTCGAAAACGGCCTGTACCTGGTTCCGAAAGTCATCGACTAAAGGGAAAGAGCCTGCAATGCATCAATTGACTCTGGCCGAGATCGCCCGCGGACTCGCCGATAAAAAGTTTTCCTCCGAAGAGCTGACCAAAGTCCTGCTGGCGCGCATCGCCCAGCTCGACCCACAGCTCAACAGCTTCATCAGCCTCACTGAAGACCTGGCGCTCACGCAGGCGAAAGCCGCTGATGCCCGCCGGGCCAATGGTGAGAGCGGCGCCCTGCTGGGTGCGCCGATCGCCCACAAGGACCTGTTCTGCACCCAGGGCATCCGCACCAGTTGCGGCTCGAAGATGCTCGACAACTTCAAGGCACCGTACGACGCCACCGTCGTCGCCAAGCTGGCCGCTGCCGGGGCCGTGACCCTGGGCAAGACCAACATGGACGAATTCGCCATGGGCTCGGCCAACGAGTCGAGCTATTACGGCGCGGTGAAAAACCCGTGGAACCTGGAATACGTGCCGGGCGGTTCCTCCGGCGGCTCCGCGGCTGCAGTGGCCGCTCGCCTGTTGCCTGCCGCCACTGGCACCGATACCGGCGGTTCGATCCGCCAGCCAGCGGCGCTGACCAACCTCACAGGCCTGAAACCGACGTACGGTCGCGTATCGCGTTGGGGCATGATCGCCTACGCGTCCAGCCTCGATCAGGGCGGTCCGTTGGCGCGCACTGCCGAAGACTGCGCAATATTGTTGCAAGGTATGGCCGGCTTCGATCCGAACGACTCGACCAGCATCGATGAACCCGTGCCGGACTACAGCGCCAGCCTCAACGGTTCGCTGCAAGGGCTGCGCATCGGCGTGCCGAAAGAGTATTTCAGCGCCGGTCTCGACCCGCGCATCGCCGACCTGGTGATGGCCAGCGTCGAAGAGCTGAAAAAGCTCGGTGCCGTGATCAAGGAAATCAGCCTGCCAAACATGCAGCACGCGATTCCTGCGTACTACGTGATCGCCCCGGCGGAAGCCTCTTCCAACCTGTCGCGTTTCGATGGCGTGCGCTTCGGCTATCGCTGCGAAGACCCGAAAAACCTGGAAGACCTGTACAAGCGCTCCCGTGGCGAAGGTTTCGGCACAGAAGTGCAGCGCCGCATCATGGTCGGCGCCTACGCCCTGTCCGCCGGCTACTACGACGCCTACTACCTGAAGGCGCAGAAGATTCGTCGCTTGATCAAGAACGACTTCATGGCGGCCTTCAACGAGGTCGACATCATTCTCGGCCCAACCACGCCAAACCCGGCCTGGAAGCTCGGCGCCAAGAACAGCGACCCGGTCGCTGCCTACCTGGAAGACGTCTACACCATCACCGCCAACCTCGCCGGCCTGCCAGGCCTGTCGATGCCGGCCGGTTTTGTCGATGGTTTGCCAGTAGGCGTGCAGCTGCTCGCTCCGTATTTCCAGGAAGGCCGCTTGCTCAACGTTGCGCACCAGTACCAGTTGAACACTGACTGGCACACCCGCACCCCAACCGGCTTCTGAGGAGACACACATGCAATGGGAAGTCGTGATCGGGCTGGAGATTCACACCCAGCTCACCACCCGGTCGAAAATCTTTTCCGGTAGTTCCACCACCTTCGGTTCCGAGCCGAACACCCAGGCCAGCCTCGTAGACCTGGGCATGCCCGGCGTACTGCCGGTGCTGAACCAGGAAGCGGTGCGCATGGCGGTGATGTTCGGCCTGGCGATTGACGCCGAGATCGGCCAGCACAACGTGTTCGCACGCAAGAACTACTTCTACCCGGACCTGCCCAAGGGCTACCAGATCAGCCAGATGGAATTGCCGATCGTCGGCAAGGGCCACCTGGACATCGCCCTGGAAGACGGTACGGTCAAACGTGTCGGCATCACCCGCGCGCACCTGGAAGAAGACGCCGGCAAGAGCCTGCACGAAGAGTTCAACGGTGCCACCGGCATCGACCTGAACCGCGCGGGCACGCCACTGCTTGAGATCGTTTCCGAGCCAGACATGCGCAGCGCCAAGGAAGCCGTGGCTTACGTCAAGGCGATCCACGCACTGGTGCGATACCTGGGCATCTGCGACGGCAACATGGCCGAAGGTTCGCTGCGTTGCGACTGCAACGTATCGATCCGTCCAAAGGGCCAGGTCGAGTTCGGTACGCGCTGCGAGATCAAGAACGTCAACTCGTTCCGCTTCATCGAGAAGGCGATCAACAGCGAAATCCAGCGTCAGATCGAGCTGATCGAAGACGGCGGCAAGGTGATCCAGCAGACCCGCCTGTACGATCCGAACAAGGACGAAACCCGTCCGATGCGCAGCAAGGAGGAAGCCAACGACTACCGTTACTTCCCCGATCCGGACCTGCTGCCTGTCGTGATCGAAAACTCGTTCCTCGACGACGTGCGCGCCACCCTGCCCGAATTGCCACCGCAGAAACGCGAGCGTTTCCAGGAGCAATTCGGTCTGTCGGTCTATGACGCCAGCGTGCTGGCCACCAGCCGCGAACAAGCCGACTACTTCGAGAAGGTCGCGAGCATCGGCGGCGACGCCAAGCTGGCGGCCAACTGGGTCATGGTTGAACTGGGCAGCCTGCTCAACAAGCAAGGCCTGGATATCGAGCAGTCGCCGGTTTCGGCCGAGCAACTGGGCGGCATGCTGCTGCGCATCAAGGACAACACCATCTCCGGCAAGATCGCCAAGGTGGTGTTCGAAGCCATGGCCAACGGCGAAGGCAGCGCAGACGAGATCATCGAAAAGCGCGGCCTCAAGCAAGTGACCGACACCGGCGCGATCTCGGCGGTGCTGGACGAAATGCTCGCGGCCAATGCCGAGCAGGTCGAGCAATACCGCGCGGCAGACGAAGCCAAGCGCGGCAAGATGTTCGGCTTCTTCGTCGGCCAAGCCATGAAGGCATCGAAAGGCAAGGCCAACCCGCAACAGGTCAACGAACTGCTGAAAAGCAAGCTCGAAGGCTGACCGGAATGGAGCCAGCTCTAAAATCTGGCTCCATTTTACTGTGGGAGCGAGCCTGCTCGCGAATGGGGTTTGGCACTCAACACAAAATTGACTGTCAGATTGGCATTCGCGAGCAGGTCGGATCGCCGCACCGTCGCTCCCACTTTTTGTTTCGGGAAAACTTCTATGAAGCGCCTACTTGGACTTTGCGCCCTGCTCTCCCTGCTCGCCGGTTGCGCCAGCACCGACACCGTCGACCCGCACGGCTATGACAAAACCGGCGTTGCCTCCTATTACGGCGCCAAACACCAAGGCAAACGCACCGCCAGTGGCGAGCGTTTCGACAAGAATTCCCTGACCGCCGCCCATCGCCAGCTACCCTTCGGTACACGGGTGAAGGTCACCAACCTGAAAAACGACAGATCCTGCGTAGTGCGCATCAATGATCGTGGCCCGCACACCCGTGGCCGCCTGATTGATTTGTCCCATGAAGCCGCCGAACGACTGGGCATGCTCAAGAGCGGCACCGCGCGGGTTCGCGTGCAAGCCCTCGACTGACCGACGGAGCCCCGACCATTTTCGGACTAGCCGATTTACCCCTGATCAGCGTGATTGAATTGCTCAGCGGGCTGGCGTTGCTGATCGCCGGCGCCGAACTGATGGTGCGCGCTGCCGTGCGCCTGGCAGCACGCCTGCATGTACGCCCACTGATCATCGGCCTGACCATCGTCGCCCTCGGCAGCAGCGCACCGCAGATGGCGGTCAGCTTGCAAGCCACCTTGGCGCACAACGCCGACATTGCCGTCGGCAGTGTGATCGGCAGCAGCATTTTCAACATCCTCGTCACCCTCGGATTGTCGGCGCTGATCATCCCGTTGCGGGTGTCACGCCAACTGGTGCGCCTGGATATTCCCCTGATGATCGGCGCCAGCCTGCTGGTATTCGTACTCGCCTGGAATGAAGAACTGACCCGTGCCGACGGCGTGATGCTGTTGATGGCACTGGCGATTTACCTGGGCTTGTTGCTGCGCCAGTCACGGCATTCGGCGCGCCCGGTTTCGAGCCATGAGCACAACGGCCAGGCGCCATGGCTGAGCAGCCTGCTGATGATTATCGCCGGGCTGGCGATGCTGGTGTACGCCGGGCACCTGCTGTTGGGGGCTGCCGTTGCGGTCGCCACCGATCTTGGGCTGTCGGAGCGGATCATCGGCCTGACCATCGTCGCTGTCAGCACATCACTGCCTGAGCTCGCCACTTCGTTGATCGCCGCGATGCGCGGCGAGCGTGATATTGCCGTGGGCAACGTGATTGGCAGCAATTTGTTCAACCTCCTGGGTGTGCTGGGCCTGACCGCGCTAGTCGCGCCAGCGCCGCTGTCGGTATCGCCAAACGCCCTGGATTTCGACCTGCCGGTAATGCTTGGCGTCGCGGTGCTATGCCTGCCGGTGTTCTATTCCGGTTACCGCGTGACCCGCGCCGAAGGCCTGCTGTTCCTGGGCTTGTACCTGGCTTACGGACTGCACGTGGTGTCGTTCACCACCGGCATGCCGCTGGCCGGCAAGCTTGAACACCTGATGCTGTTTTTCGTCCTGCCAGCGCTCGTGGCGTTCTTGTTGTTCACGTCATTGCGCGCCTGGCGTCGCCAACACCATAAGAGGGAATTGCCATGACCGAGAACAAGAAAACCGGCGTTGAAGTACGTCGCCAAGTGATGGGCGACACCTTTGTCGACCGCGCACTGGGCAACGCTACGGAGTTCACCCAGCCGCTGCAGGATTTCGTCAACGAACATGCCTGGGGCGGAGTCTGGAATCGCGAAGGCCTGCCCTTGAAAACCCGCAGCCTGATCACGCTCGCAGCGCTGACGGCGCTGAAGTGCCCGCAGGAATTGAAAGGCCACGTGCGCGGCGCGCTGAACAACGGCTGCACCGTGGAAGAGATACGCGAAGCGCTACTGCATTGCGCGGTGTATGCCGGTGTCCCAGCGGCGATTGATGCGTTTCGGGCGGCACAGGAAGTTATCGAGCAATATCAGTAACCCTCCTCGTTTAAAACTTCGTTCGACGGGAACGTAATTGACTGCGGCGCCCCGTCGAATGTTTTCGACTGCCTGAAATCCGACGGATGCATATTTGCACCGATACTTTCCAAATATAAATATCTCGAAAAATAACACGCCCGAAAAACCTTTCCATATCGATAATACAAAGACAATCTTCTCCCATCGCAAAAAAACCGTCACAACAATTCCTAAACAACTTGAAACAAGCGAGAAGATTCAATGCGACCCGCCTTTTTTGCCACGGTCCAGAACATACTGATAACCCTTGCACTGGCAAGCCCCGCTGCACATGCCGAAACCTTGGTAGACAGGTGCTCAGTACCAATCCAAGATTTCAGCGAAGTGCTAAATTGCTACAAAAACCAGGAAGCGTCAAAGCCATTACTCTACGCTGCAAAAGGCATTCAACTCTTTCCGGGCGTAGAAAAGCGCAGCTTTGAGCTTTCGGCTCAGCAGTGGTCACCCGAAGGGCTAGTCAGTCCGAAACAATGGAAACATAGTGTCGATATTTATATCCCGCATAATGCCAACCTTGAGCAAGCAATATTGGTAGCGAATAACGGCACCAATATACCCGCTGGAAACAAGATCGAAACTGAACCTACGGATTTCACTCAATCCATGGCCCTGGAAGTTGCACGTAGAACTCGGACAATCGTCATCTCTCTCAGTAATATCCCCAATCAATATCTCACTTACGCCGACGACGGGATTGCCCGTACAGAAGACTCAAGCGTCGCCCATAGCTGGAAGTTATTTCTCGAAAATCCCGAAGCGCGCCCCTACATGTCCGTTCATTTGCCGATGATGGCTTCCATGGTCAAGGCGATGGACCTTGCCCAGAAAGAACTCAAACCTTGGAAAGTCGAACGATTCATCGCCAGTGGCTTGTCGAAACGCGCTTGGGTGGCCTGGCTCACCGCTATTGCGGATGAGCGCGTCAACGCGGTCGTACCCTTTGTCATTGATATTCTCGGCTCAGACAAAGTGTTCGAACATACCTTTCAAACCTTTGGAAAAAACTGGCCGCTGGCATTCTATGACTATCACCGTGAAGAGGTGATCCAGAGGCGGCACAGCGAAAACTTCCAGAAACTGATGACCATCGAGGACCCCTTGGCTTATCTGGACAGCGCCTATGCCGAGCGGCTGTCAATTGCGAAGTACATCGTCAACGCCAGTAGTGATGACTTTTTCGTTCCAGATAACACAGACTTCTATTTCGACCGTCTGCCCGGGCCGAAAAGCCTACGGGTCGCTCCCAATTCCAGCCACGGCGGGATTCGGCAATTCGTTGAAAGCTCGCTTATTACCGTAGTCAACCGATGGCAGCAAAATCGCCCGCTACCCTCCATGACGACTAGCACAACAACCCACGGCACCGGCAAATCCGTTTCGTTGCAGTTCAGCGAGCCGCCTGCCCAGGTGACTCAGTGGACCGCCGTGAATCCGACGGCGCGAGACTTCCGGGATGCTTGCGCAATTCGCTATCAGCCCCTGCATATCACCCCTTCCACCCCGTTGCAGGCACAGGTGCATATGGAAACACCCGAGCAGGGCTGGGCTGCGACATTTCTAGAGGCGACCTTCGCCGATGGTTTTGTCGTCACCACACCGGTGCAAATCATGCCTGAGCACTACCCGACCGCTGCCCCTCCAGAGAACGGGCCCACGTGTAAAACCCTACCCGACCTGGCCAAGCGCTAAATCCAGCCCCCCCACTGCAACAAAAAGATCCCGACATTGGTGGTCACCGCCGCCATCAGCGTGGTGAGCACAATGATCGCCGCCGCCAGTTCATGATTGCCATTCGCTGCCCGGGCCATGACGAAACTGGCGGCGGCGGTCGGGCTGCCGAAGTACAGGAACAGAATCCCCAACTCCGCACCGCGAAAGCCCCAGAGCCACGCGCCCAGGGTCGCCAGGATTGGCAGGCCGAGCATCTTCAACAGACTTGAACTGAGCGCCATCGAGCCACTTTTTCGCATCGCCGCCAGTGACAGCGTGCCGCCGATGCAAATCAACGCCAACGGCAAGGTGGTTTGCGCCAGATACTGGCCGGACGTCTCCAGCCATCCCGGCAAGCTGATCTTGAAGTAAGCAAAGGGCGCGGCCGCAATCACGCTGATGATCAGCGGGTTACTGATCACGCTTTTGCAGATGCTCCATGGATCGGACTTGATTACCGGGCTGTACACCGCCAGCACAATGGTCGAGAGGGTGTTGTAGAACAGAATCACCAGCGCCGCCAGGATCGCCCCGAGGGATATCCCGTAGTCGCCGTACATGCTCGCGGCCAGTGCCAGGCCGATCACCCCGTTGTTACCGCGAAAAGCGCCCTGGGTGTAGATCCCCCGGTCTTCACGCGGGCACCTGAAGATCGCCCAGCCCCAGGCGATGGCAAAGCACACCAGGGTCGCGAGGGAGAAGTAGATCAGCAGGGCCGGTTGCAATGCGGCGTGCAAGTCGGCGTGCAGGATGCCCAGAAACAGCAGTGCCGGCATGGTGACGTTGAACACCAGGGACGAGGCGGTGTGAATGAAGTTGTCGTTGATCCAGTCGATGCGCTTGAGCAACACCCCCAGAAACAGCATGGCGAACACCGGTGCGGTGATGTTCAGGGTTTCGAGGAAAATTGCCAGCATGCCGGGGAGGACCTTGAGGTGGGCGTCGTTAGGAGGCTAATGATAAGCCACTGTGGACTCCGGCGCCTGCTAGATCGCCTTCGCGAGCAGGCTCGCTCCCACTGGAATTCATTCCACTGTGGGAGCGAGCCTGCTCGCGAAGAACGATAATGCGGTCTCAGGTAATCGGCGCCGGGTTGAACAACGTGATGTCGTTATGCAGCTTGTGCTTTTCAGCCCACGTCTGCTGCTTGCCACTGGCTACATCCAGGTAGTAGTGGAACAACTCCCAGCCAAGTTCCTCGATGGATGCGCGCCCGGTGGCAATACGCCCGGCGTCGATGTCGATCAGATCCGGCCAGCGCTGCGCCAGTTCGGTCCGGGTCGATACCTTCACCACCGGCGCCATGGCCAACCCGTAAGGCGTGCCGCGGCCCGTGGTAAACACGTGCAGGTTCATCCCCGCCGCCAACTGCAACGTGCCGCAGACAAAGTCACTGGCCGGGGTCGCGCAGAAAATCAGGCCTTTTTCCTTGAACCGTTCGCCTGGGCCGAGCACACCCGTGATGGCGCTGCTACCGGACTTGACGATCGAACCCAGGGACTTCTCGACAATGTTCGACAAACCGCCCTTCTTGTTGCCCGGCGTGGTGTTGGCGCTACGGTCCGCTTCGCCCTTGGCCAGGTAACGGTCGTACCAGTCCATTTCCCGTACCAGCTCCTGGGCAACTTCTTTGGTTTGCGCACGGGAGGTCAGCAGGTAGATCGCATCGCGCACTTCGGTGACTTCGGAAAACATCACCGTCGCACCCGCACGCAACAAAAGGTCCGAGGCATAGCCCAGCGCCGGGTTGGCGGTAATCCCGGAAAACGCGTCGCTGCCGCCACACTGCATGCCCAGGATCAGCTCGGACGCGGGCACGGTTTCCCGGCGGCGTTGATCGAGCCTCTTCAAACGGGTTTCAGCCAGCTCCATGATCTGCTCGATCATCTCGGTAAAACCGTGACTGGAATCCTGCAGGCGATACAACCACGGCTCGCTCAGATCCACCGAGGCATCGCCCTCGTGCATCACCTGCCCGGCCTGCAATTTTTCACAACCCAGGCTGATCACCAGCGCTTCGCCACCCAGGTTCGGGTTGCGCGCCAGGTTACGCACAGTGCGAATCGGGATGTAGGCGTCGGTGGCGGTGATCGCCACGCCACAGCCATAGCTGTGGGTCAGCGCCACCACGTCATCGACGTGCGGGTACTTGGGCAGAAGCTCTTCCTTGATGCGCTTGACCGCGTGATCCAGCACGCCGGTGACGCATTGCACCGTAGTGGTGATACCCAGAATGTTGCGCGTGCCGACGGTGCCGTCGGCGTTGCGATAACCCTCGAAGGTGAAGCCTTCAAGCGGTGCCTGCGCGGCCGGCACCTCGGTGGACAGCGGCAGGCTGTCCAGCGGCGGCGCGGTCGGCATGCGCAATTGATCTTCCTTGACCCAACTGCCACGGGGAATCGGCTGCAGGGCGTAGCCGATGACCTGCCCGTAACGAATCACCTGGCCACCCTCGGGAATGTCCTCCAGGGTGACCTTGTGGCTCTGTGGCACGAAGTCGACGGTGACCAGGCCATCGGAAAACTCGGTGCCGGCCGGCACCCCCTGGTCATTGACCACGATCACCACGTTGTCTCGCTCGTGCAGGCGGATGTAGCGCGGCGAATCGGAATGTTCAATCAACTGCATGACGCCGCTCCTCAGGAATGCGCTTGAGACAATTTACCGGATGCTTCAGGACCGTTGACCGGCGGTTCCTTGAGCACCACACGCTTGATCGGACCGACGATCACCAGGTAGCTGAACACCGCGACCAGTGCGTTGCAACCGACAAACACCAGCGCCCATTTGAACGAACCAGTAGAACTGATGATGTAGCCAATGACGATCGGCGTGGTGATGGACGCCAGGTTGCCGAAGGTGTTGAACAGGCCACCGCTAAGACCGGCGATCTGCTTCGGTGAAGTATCGGACACCACCGCCCAACCCAAGGCACCCACGCCTTTGCCGAAGAATGCCAGCGCCATGAAGCCCACGACCATCCACTCAACGTCCACGTAGTTGCACGCGACGATGCTGCTGGAGACCAGCAGGCCGGCGATGATCGGCGCCTTGCGGGCGAAGGTCAGGGAATGGCCTTTGCGCAGCAGGTAATCGGAAATCACCCCGCCGAGCACACCGCCGATGAAGCCGCAGATCGCCGGCAACGAGGCGATGAAACCGGCCTTGAGGATGGTCATGCCGCGCTCTTGAACCAGGTACACCGGGAACCAGGTCAGGAAGAAGTAAGTGATGCCGTTGATGCAGTATTGGCCGAGGTATACGCCCAACATCATGCGATTGGTCAGCAACTGGCGGATGTAGTCCCACTTCGGACCGTCGCCCTTCTTGCCCTTGCCTTTGTCCTGGTCCATGTCAACCATGCCGCCGTTGTCGGCGATGTGCTGGAACTCGGCGTCGTTGATCATCGGGTGCTGGCGCGGGCTGTGGATAACCTTCAGCCAGATGCCCGAGAAAATGATGCCGATCACGCCCATGACGATGAACACGTGCTGCCAGCCGAAGCTGTAGACGATCCAGCCCATCAGCGGTGCGAACAACACCGTGGCAAAGTATTGCGCCGAGTTGAAGATCGCTGAAGCGGTGCCACGTTCAGCGGTCGGGAACCAGGCCGCGACGATTCGTGCGTTGCCGGGGAAGGACGGCGCTTCGGCCAGACCGACGAGAAAGCGAAGCATGAACAGCGCAACCACCGCCGTGGACATGCCGAACTCGCCGACATAACCCTGTAACACGGTGAACAGCGACCAGGTGAAGATGCTCAGTGCATAGATTTTTTTCGAACCGAAACGGTCCAGCAGCCAGCCACCGGGAATTTGCCCGGCCACGTAGGCCCAACCGAATGCGGAGAAGATATAGCCGAGGGTGACTGCGTCAATGCCCAGGTCTTTTTGCAGGCTGGAGCCGGCGATGGCAATGGTGGCGCGGTCGGCGTAGTTGATCGTGGTCACCAGAAACAGCATGAGCAGGATCAAATAGCGGACGTGAGTCGGCTTCTTGGTCGATTGCATGTAGATGTACTCCCACTGATTATTTTTATGCGGGTAATAACGTTGCAGCCTGTAGGAACGGCCGGTCGACGCTCGATTGCTGGCGATCGCGTCGCCGCGGTGTAAATGACACCCCGCGGTGCCTGCATCGCCAGCAAGCCGGCTCCTACAAGGTATTGCGGTGTATCAGGAGCCGACGTAGGCCGTTTTTACGACCGTGTAGAACTCTTGCGCATAGCGACCTTGCTCACGTGATCCATAGGATGAACCTTTACGCCCGCCGAACGGAACGTGGTAATCCACGCCGGCGGTCGGCAGGTTGACCATCACCATCCCGACCTGGGAGTGGCGCTTGAAGTGGTTGGCATACTTCAAGGAAGTGGTGGCGATGCCCGCCGACAGACCGAACTCGGTGTCGTTGGCCATGGCCAGTGCGGCTTCGTAATCGGCTACGCGAACGATGTTGGCCACCGGGCCGAAGATCTCTTCGCGGCTGATGCGCATCGAGGCTTGGCTGTCGGCAAACAGTGTTGGCGCGAGAAAGTAGCCTTCGGTGTCGCAGGTCACCAGGCCACCGCCACTGACCAGGCGCGCACCTTCGGACTGGCCGATGTCGATGTATTTCATGTCCTGTTCAAGCTGCGCTTGCGACACCACCGGACCGATGTCGATGCCGGCTTTCAATGCGTGACCCACCTTGATCGATTTCATGCGCTCAGCCATGGCTTCGACGAACTGGTCGTGGATCCCGGCGGTGACGATGAAGCGACTCGATGCCGTGCAACGCTGGCCGGTGGAGTAGAACGCGCTCTGTACCGACAGCTCGACCGCTTGCTTGAGGTCGGCGTCGTCGAGAATGATCTGCGGGTTCTTGCCACCCATTTCCAGCTGCACCTTGGCCTGGCGCGACACGCAATTCACGGCGATCTGACGACCGACACCCACGGAACCGGTGAAGCTGATGCCGTCGACTTTCGGGCTGTTGACCAGTGCATCGCCAACCACACGACCGCTGCCCATCACCAGGTTGAAGACACCGGACGGGAAGCCTGCGCGGGAGATGATTTCCGCAAGCGCCCAGGCGCAGCCCGGCACCAGATCAGCCGGTTTCAACACCACGCAGTTGCCGTAGGCCAGGGCCGGAGCGATTTTCCAGGCGGGGATCGCTATCGGGAAATTCCACGGTGTGATCAGGCCGACCACACCCAGGGCTTCGCGGGTGACTTCAACATTGACGCCCGGACGCACCGACGGCAGGTAGTCGCCGGACAGGCGCAGGCATTCACCGGCGAAGAACTTGAATATGTTGCCGGCGCGGGTCACTTCGCCGATGGCTTCGGGCAGGGTCTTGCCCTCTTCCCTGGCCAGCAGGGTGCCGAGTTCTTCGCGGCGGGCGAGGATCTCGTTACCGACTTTATCCAGGGAATCGTGACGGGCCTGAATGCCCGAAACCGACCACGCCGGGAATGCGGCACGGGCGGCGTCGATGGCGGCGTGGACCTGAGCCAGATCAGCCTTGGCGTAATCGCCGATGGCGTCGCTCAGTTCGGACGGGTTGATGTTGACCGAGTAATCGGCACCGGCGACCCATTCACCGTTGATGTAGTTGTCGTAGCGCTTTGTCACGAGTCGTTCTCCTCACGCAAAAAGCCGCTGATCGCTCAGCGGCTTCGGTTTGATCATTGTTATTGCGCGCCCTGCTTGTCGATCAGCGCGGCGAGCATTTCGTACTCTTCGCCGGTCAGATCGGTCAGCGGCGCACGCACAGGGCCCGCGTCATAACCGGCAATCTTGGCCCCGGCCTTGACGATGCTCACCGCGTAACCGGCTTTGCGGTTACGGATGTCCAGGTACGGCAGGAAGAAGTCGTCGATGATCTTGCCGACGGTGGCGTGATCTTCACGGGCGATGGCGTGGTAGAAATCCATCGCGGTTTTCGGGATGAAGTTGAACACCGCCGAGGAGTACACCGGTACGCCCAGCGCCTTATAGGCTGCGGCGTAGACTTCGGCGGTCGGCAGACCACCCAGGTAGCTGAAACGATCTCCGAGGCGGCGACGGATCGACACCATCAACTCGATATCACCCAGGCCATCCTTGTAGCCGATCAGGTTCGGGCAACGCTCGGCCAGACGTTCCAACAGCGGCGCGTTCAGGCGGCAGACGTTACGGTTGTAGACCACCACGCCGATATTGACCGACTTGCACACGGCTTCAACGTGAGCGGCAACGCCGTCCTGGCTGGCTTCGGTCAGATAGTGCGGCAGCAGCAGCAGGCCTTTGGCCCCCAGACGCTCGGCTTCCTGGGCGTATTCGATGGCCTGGCGGGTCGAACCGCCGACACCGGCGAGGATCGGCACGCTGGTGGCGCAGGTGTCGACGGCTGTCTTGATGATTTCCGAGTATTCGCTGGCCGCCAGGGAGAAGAACTCACCGGTGCCGCCCGCGGCGAACAAAGCCGAGGCGCCGTACGGGGCCAGCCACTCCAGGCGCTTGATATAGCCAGCGCGATTGAAATCGCCCTGGGCATTGAAATCGGTGACCGGGAAAGACAGCAGACCGGAAGAGAGGATGGACTTCAGTTCTTGTGGATTCATTATTCGAACACCCTGGGTAGCGACGTTGTGTGAAAAACCGTTCAGCCTGCGCTGAAGTTGTAGGTCATCGTACAACTTAAAATACAATCGTCAACTGCATTTCATCTCCAGTGCAAATCCTGTGGGCAAGGGAACCACTGTACTCCACTGAAAACACCTTGAATCACGGGGCTTTCAGGCGTTTTAAGGAAAAATGGATATGGATTATTTATAAGCCGCTTGTGTGGCACGAGGTCATACGTTGTCGTAATGCCTCTCTCGACAACTGAAAGAATCGAGGAAGCTGTGGTACGGACGCCATTCGTCGTGACTGATATTTCTAACAGTTACGGTCGAAGCGGCCATGGGAGATAAAACGCTCCACGGCCATCAACCTGTGGCCAGACTCGACCAGAAAGAGGCTCGCCATGACGCATCCAGTCCCCGGTCTTAAAGATCTCGCCACCAATGTCGTACTGCTGTCGAAGCTGAAAGGCGCACTGGCAATCAGCATCCCGAATTCGGCTGATATACAACTGGAGCACAATGTCCGTGCCATTTTGGGGGATGATGCCGAGGAACCGGACTGGACCGGTCCCTACGCCCAGTTCGCACGATGGAATGAGGAGTCCGGAGAGGTGGAAAGAGCGCAGGATTTTAGTACGGACGTATCCAAGGATGCGTTAGGGAAATGGGTGAACAAGTTCGTACAGCTACGCTACCAAAGCTGCAACGAGTCAGGTGATGTGACCAGCTCCTACCCTCTCGAGCTACGCATAGAGCCGTAACTCAAGCCGCCGGTTTCAACCGCGCTGCGCCTCAGCCTCTTCATGGGCATGACGCAACCGCTCGCGGCTGTTGGTCAGGTGCAAGCGCATGGCCGCACGCGCCGCATCGGAGTCCTGGCGGGCGATCGCGTCGTAGATCTCTTCGTGCTCGCGGCTCAGGCGATTCATGTAGTGCTGCTGGTCGTCATGGGCCAGTCGCGCGGAGTTGAGGCGAGTGCGCGGGATAATGCTGGTGCCCAGGTGAGTCATGATGTCGGTGAAGTAGCGGTTGCCGGTCGCCAGGGCAATCTGCAGGTGGAACTGGAAGTCCGAGGCCACGGCATCGCTGGCGTGGGAAACACTTTCATTGAGGGCATCCAGCGCCGCGCGCATCAGCGCCAACTGCTCGGGGCTGCGACGTTGCGCGGCCAGGCCGGCGGACTCCACTTCGAGGCTGATGCGCAGTTCCAGGATGGCCAGCACATCACGCAGGGTGACGACGGTCGCCGGGTCGATGCGAAAACCACTCGGGCTCGGGGTATCAAGCACGAAGGTGCCGATGCCGTGACGGGTTTCCACCTGACCGGCCGCCTGCAAACGGGAAATCGCCTCGCGCACCACCGTGCGGCTGACGCCATGGGCATCCATGATCGCCGACTCTGTGGGCAACTTGTCGCCACGCTTGAGGTGACCATCGCGGATCTGCTCGGACAGCACCGTCACCAGTTCCTGAGCGAGGCTGCGGCGCTTGCGAGGGAGGCGTGGTGAGGCGTTCGGGTTTTCCATGGTGAACATCTGTCTCGACAAATTCGGCTGCTGAAACCGCATCATAGCGCAACGCGGTTGTACGATCACCTACAGGGGGCGCGGTGCTTATGCGGTCACGGTCTGATCCACCAGATGGCCGTTCTCGATACGAACATGCCGTGGGTGGAACCGCTTGAGGCTGCTGCGATGCCCGACGCTGACGATACTCAGCCCTGGCAACTCATCGATCAGCGCCTGATACAGCGACGCTTCGTCTTCTTCATCCATCGCTGAAGTCGCTTCGTCCATGTACAGCCATTGCGGGGCGTAAAGCAACGCACGCGCAAAGGCCAGGCGTTGCTGCTCACCCGGCGACAACATGCGCTGCCAGTGATTGGCTTCGTCGAGGCGCGCCACCAGGTGCGGCAGGCGGCAGGTTTCCAGGACGTGCACGTAGCGCTCATTCGGATAGGTATCGCCGGCCTGTGGATAACTCAGCGCCTCACGCAGTGTGCCGATCGGCAAGTAAGGTTTTTGCGGCAGGAACAGATAGCGCGCCGCTGGCAGGCGAATACTGCCGTGCCCCGCAGGCCACAGGTGCCCCATCGCCCGCAGCAAGGTCGACTTGCCGCTGCCTGAACGACCGCTGAGCATTACGCGCTCACCCTCTTGCACGGTCATGTCGCCATTGGTCAACAGGTGGCGACCGTCAGCCAGGTCGAGGCCGAGGTTGTGCACCTTCAAGGCTGATCCCGAGTTCTGCACGTCGATGGCCGGGGCGCGTTGCTCGTTATCCGTCATCGCCTGACGGAAGCTGAGCAGACGATCGCAGGTGGCGCGCCATGAGGCGAGGCTCTGGTAGGCGGTAATAAACCAGCTGAAGCTGTCCTGGACATTGCCGAACGCCGAACTGATCTGCATCAGCTCGCCCAGTTCGATCTTGCCCGACAGGTAACGCGGCGCGGCAACCATGAAGGGAAAGATGATGGCCGCCTGCTCGTAACCGGACGTGAAGAAGGTCAGGCGCTTGGACACCTTCATGATGTCCCAGAAATTGTGCCAGACCATCGAGAAGCGATGGGTCAAGCGGCGGTTCTCGTTGGGCTCGCCGTTGTACAACGCGATGCTTTCAGCGTTCTCGCGAACCCGTACCATGGAAAAACGCAGGTCGGCTTCGAAGCGTTGCTGGCGGTTATTCAGGCCGATCAACCGGCGACCGATCAAATGCGTCAGCCAGCTACCTACCACCGCGTAGACCAGTACGCACCAGAACATATAGCCGGGAATGGTCACACCGAACACTTCGATGCTCCCCGAAACACCCCAGAGGATGATCGAGAACGACACCAGGCTGACGATATTGCGCAGCAGCCCAACGCCCAGGCTCAAGGTGTCGGAGGTAAAATTGTTGAGGTCTTCGGAAATGCGCTGGTCCGGGTTATCGGTGTAACCGCCCTGCTCCAGTTGGTAATAGTTCTTGTTGCTCAGCCAACGAGCGAAATGTTTTTCGGTGAGCCACGCCCGCCAGCGAATCGTCAGCATCTGTGTCAGGTAGAGCCGGTACACCGCACCGACAATCGCCACCGCGGCAATCGCGCAGAAATACAGGATCAGCCGCCAGAATGCCGCCTCGTCCTTTTGCTGCAAGGCATTGTAGAAATCCTTGTACCAGGTGTTGAACCACACCGAGATCCCCACCCCCATCAACGACAGCGCAATCACTGCGATCAGCAACGTCCAGGCCTTGACCTTTTCTTCACTGCGCCAGTAAGGCGTGATCATCGCCCAGACTTTTCGGAAAAACTGCCCGCGCACAACATCATTGACCGCGGAGTACTCAGCGTTCTGATTCATGGATAAGGCTCGATAAGAAAAAGTACGTGCACGAACCGATCATAGATGATCGGTTCGGTTTGTCGCGAGGAGCGGCCCGCATTCGTTCAGCGCTGGTTCAGCGACGAACCGGGCGCTTCTGCAGTTTGCGCTGCAGCGTGCGGCGGTGCATGCCCAGGGCGCGGGCGGTGGCGGAGATGTTGCCTTCGTGCTCGGTCAACACGCGTTGGATGTGTTCCCACTGCAGGCGGTCCACGGACATCGGGTTTTCCGGCACCAGGCTGTCGAGGTCGGCGTGTTCGGACAACAGCGCGGCCAGCACGTCGTCGGCGTCGGCCGGTTTGCACAGGTAGTTGCAGGCGCCACGCTTGATCGCCTCCACGGCGGTGGCGATGCTCGAATAACCGGTGAGGATCACCACGCGCATTTCCGGGTCCATTTCCAGCAGCTTGGGCAGCAATACCAAACCGGAATCGCCATCCATTTTCAGGTCCAGGGCGGCATAGTCCGGCAGGTCGGCCTGGGCGATGGTCAGCCCCTCTTCAGCGGAACCGGCAGTGCTGACGCGGAAGCCACGGCGGGCCATGGCGCGGGCCATCACCCGGGTAAAGGTCGCGTCGTCGTCGACCAGCAGCAAATGCGGCAGTTCTTCGCCTTCGACTTGGATTTCGTCACTCATGTTGGTCTCCTCGGGCGCCGTGGGGCAGGCGCAGCTCGGTGAGCGTGCCGCCTTCCTCATGACTGTAGAGTTTCACTGAGCCGCCGGCGCGTGTCACGCTGGCCTTGCTCAAAAACAGGCCCAGGCCGAAACCTTTGCCCTTGGTGGTAAAAAATGGCTTGCCGATCTGCTCGGCGATGGCCAGCGGCACACCGGCACCGTGGTCGCGGATGCTGATGGTCAAATCCTCTGCATTCCAGTCCAGGGTAACTTGCAGCCCCTCGGGACAGGCATCCGCCGCGTTGTTGAGCAAATTGAGCAACGCCTGGGTCAGGTCCGGCGGCGGCGCCATGCGCGGCACCGTGCCCTGGCCAAGGCGCTGGAAGCGATAACTGGCTTCCGGGCGCATCAGGTGCCAGCGATTGAGCGCTTCGTCGAGCCAGTCGGTGACGTCCTGCATCTCCACCGCCAGCCGGCGATTGGCTTCCGCCGCTCGAACAAGCTGCTGCAAGGTCTCTTTGCACAACTTGACCTGGTCCTGCAGCACCTTCAGGTCATCCTGCAGCATCGGGTCAGGATGGTCCTGTTGCATCTCCTTGAGCAACACGCTCATGGTTGCCAGCGGTGTACCCAGCTCATGGGCAGCGCCCGCCGCCTGGGTGGCGACTGCCAGCAGTTGCTGGTCGCGCAGGCCTTCTTCCCGGCGGATGGCCCGCAACTCTTCCTGGCGACGCAGCTCTTCGGCCATGCGCGCGGCGAAGAACGTGATGACTGCCGCCGCCAGGGCGAAGCTCAACCACATCCCGTACACCTGCAGGTTTTCCCGGGCGATCGGGAAGGTTTGCAGCGGATAGAAGCGTGCGAGCAGCAAGGTATACAGGGTCAAGGCGATGCCCGACAGAATCACCGAGTAACGCCATGGCAAGGTCACTGCCGCGATGGTCAGCGGCACCAGGTAATAAGAGACGAAGGGGTTGGTCGACCCCCCCGAGAAATACAGTAATGCGCTGTGGATAAACAGATCGCAGGCCAGTTGCACCGCGTATTCGAGCTCGGTGACCGGCCAAGTGGTGCGCAGCCGAATGGCCGTGAAAGCACACAGCAGCATCGAACAGCCGAGCGTCGCGGCCAGTTGGAACCAGGGCAGTGGCAGCAGTTCGAGCCAGTAGGCCAGGCCTACGGAACCGGCTTGAGCGGCCAGGACCAAGGTGCGTATAAACGTCAACCGCCAGAGATTCTGGCGCGTGGCGGAAGTAATTTGGACGGGGGCGAGCATGAGCTCTCCTGATGAGCGCTCCAGGCGGATCGACGGGAGTATAACCAAGCGCGGGGGCTGACAGGCGAAAGTGCGGCAAACGGCCACATGCAGGAGCGAGCACGCTCGCGATGATCGTCAACGATAACGCTGGGAATCTGGCACCCCGCGGTGCTCTCGGGTTCATCGCGAGCATGTTCGCTCCTACAGGGGGTGATGTACACCTGTATAGAAGTTGTAACTGTGCGAACCAGATCATCAACGCTAGAGTCTGATGGGTTCACGCAGGGACACAACCTGCGCACCCACTTAGGAGCCTTCATGCACACATTCCGCCGTAGCGCCGCCCTCCTCGCCCTGAGTGCCGGCACTCTCGCCGCCCTTCCGGCCCTGGCCGCCGACGAGCTTCATTACAACCAGATTTCCCTGCGCGCCGAAGTCAGCCAGGAAGTGGCTCGCGACCTGATGATCGTGACCCTCTACACCGAAGAGCAGAATACCGACCCGGCCAAACTTGCCGCGGACGTCAGCACCACCATGAACAAGGCCCTGGCTCAGGCCAAGCAGGTCAAGGACATCACCCTGCGTCAGGGCAGCCGCAACAGCTACCCGATCTACGACACCAAGGGTCAGAAGATCACTGGCTGGCGCGAACGCGCTGAACTGCGCCTGGAAAGCTCGGACTTCGCCGCACTGTCGAAGCTGACCGGCGAACTCCTCACCGACCTGAAAATGGGCGGCATGGACTTCGCCATCGCCACGCCAACCCGCAAAGCCAGCGAAGACGCCCTGCTCAAGGACGCCGTTAGCGCCTTCAAGGCCCGTGCCCAATTGGCCACCGACGCCCTGGGTGGCAAGGGCTACAAAATCGTCAACCTGAACCTCAACAGCAACGGTTATCCACAACCGTATATGCGCGGGCCGATGATGATGAAAGCCGCCAGCATGGATGCCGCTCCAGTGACGCCGGAAGTGGAAGCCGGCACCAGCCAGGTCAGCATGACGGCCGATGGCTCGATTGAAGTGCTGATGCCTTGATTCGATGACATGAATTACAAAAACGGCGATCACTCAACTGATCGCCGTTTTTTTGCGCCCCCTGCAGGAACTGACGCAGTCTCGGGCGCGTTCGGGCGATCTTTTGATCTTGTTCTATGCTCTCAAGGACATTTCAGTGGCGACCGAAAGATCGCAGCCTGCGGCATCTCCTACAGAGATGTCGTACAAGCCGAAATGAAAAGTTGCACCTTGTACAACTCGCACCTTGCGATCAGTACCCGTGCAACGATAACCACTTCGATTAACCGCCACACACCCCTCAAGGACGGGGTATAAATAGGTAACACCTTGCCCCACCCACGGGCACCCCAAGGCTTCAACGCACCAAAAAAGTGCGCCAGTTGCACTACAAAAAGGCCGCGCAAACGATCAAATGCGTCGAGTTTTATACAATTGCGACATTAAGGTACGTTCGTGCCACTGTTTAAGGCTTGTAGTCGCTCTGGATCTTGCATTGGGTATGGCCCCTGCATAAGTATCCGCAGGCACGACTCACGAGGTCGTCCTCAAAATCAAAAATGACAACAAATCATGAGGCCACCATGCTTAAACACGCGGTCATTCCGTTTTTAGTCGGCGCCAGCCTTTTGGCTAGTGCGCCGTTCGCTCAAGCTGCGACTAACCTGGTGTTCTGCTCCGAAGGGAGCCCGGCCGGTTTCGATCCAGGTCAATACACCACCGGAACCGACTTCGACGCCTCTGCCGAAACCATGTTCAACCGCCTGACCCAGTTCGAGCGCGGCGGCACCGCCGTAATTCCTGGCCTGGCGACCAGCTGGGACGTCTCCGATGACGGCCTGACGTATACCTTCCACCTGCGTGACGGTGTCAAGTTCCACACCACCCCGTATTTCAAGCCGACCCGCGAATTCAACGCCGACGACGTGCTGTTCACCTTTAATCGCATGATTAGCAAGGATGACCCGTTCCGCAAAGCGTACCCTACCGAATTCCCGTACTTCACCGACATGGGGATGGACACCAACATCACCAAGATCGATAAAGTCGACGACAAGACCGTCAAGTTCACCCTCAAGGACGTCGATGCCGCGTTCATCCAGAACATGGCCATGAGCTTCGCCTCGATCCAGTCCGCCGAATACGCCGCCCAGCTACTGAAAGAAGGCAAGGCCGCCGACATCAACCAGAAGCCGGTCGGCACTGGTCCGTTCGTGTTCAAGAGCTACCAGAAAGATTCCAACATCCGCTACACCGGGAACAAGGACTACTGGAAGCCGGACGACGTCAAGATCGACAACCTGATCTTCGCCATCACCACCGACCCGTCGGTACGTATCCAGAAACTGAAGAAAAACGAATGCCAGGTCACCCTGTTCCCTCGTCCAGCCGACCTGAAAGCGCTGCGCGAAGACAAGACCCTGAAGCTGCCTGACCAGGCTGGTTTCAACCTGGGCTACATCGCCTACAACGTGATGGACAAGGTCAAGGGCAGCAATGAGCCAAACCCGTTGGCCCAATTGAAAGTGCGCCAGGCACTGGACATGGCAGTCAACAAGCAACAGATCATCGACTCGGTGTACCAGGGCGCTGGCCAACTGGCCGTCAACGCCATGCCTCCGACCCAGTGGTCCTACGACACCACCATCAAGGATGCGCCGTACAATCCTGAGAAAGCCAAAGAGCTGCTCAAGGAAGCCGGCGTCAAGGACGGCACCGAAATCGTTCTCTGGGCCATGCCGGTACAGCGTCCGTATAACCCGAACGCCAAGCTGATGGCAGAAATGCTGCAGTCCGACTGGGCGAAGATCGGCCTCAAGGTCAAGATCCAGAGCTACGAATGGGGCGAGTACATCAAGCGCTCCAAAGGCGGCGAGAACCAGGCGATGCTGATTGGCTGGAGCGGTGACAATGGTGATCCGGACAACTGGCTGAACGTGCTGTTCGGTTGCGACTCGCTGGAAGGCAACAACTTCTCGAAATGGTGCTACAAGCCGTTTGACGACATCGTCAAGCAAGCCAAGCGCACTTCGGATCAAGGCAAGCGCACCGAACTGTACAAGCAGGCGCAACACATCCTTAAAGACCAGACGCCGATGACACCTATCGCTCACTCGACGGTGTTCCAACCCATGCGCGCCAATGTGCAGGACTTCAAGATCAGCCCGTTTGGCTTGAACTCCTTCTACGGCGTCAGCGTCAGCAAATAAGGTTTGGTAACGGCGACGTCCATGACGTCGCCGTTACTTTGCCGACCGAGAAAGCAGGAAATTACCTACATCCAAATCGCCCACTGACTACAGGCGGGTGCTAGGACGCGTCGTCTTTTCCCACAAGTCTTTCGGACTTTTCGTATTTACTGCCGGACCCACGGTGCCTACCGTCGGGATCTGACCAGCGAATGCGTGGGCCCTCGGTTTTCTTGCTGCACGCCATGACTGGAACCAGTGACCCTCCCCGTCTGCGCACGGGACGAAGGCTCATTGACACAACACTGAACAAGAGAGAGAGCGTCATGCGTCATACCTTGGTTTTATCCGCATTGCTGGGCACTGGCCTGTTGGCCGCCACGTCCATGAGTCAGGCTGCCTCCAACAGCCTGGTGTTCTGTTCCGAAGGCAGTCCCGCCGGTTTCGACACTGCGCAGTACACCACCGCGACCGACAACGACGCCGCCGAACCGCTGTACAACCGCCTGGCAGAGTTTGAAAAAGGCTCAACCAACGTCGTACCCGGCCTGGCCACCAGTTGGGATATTTCCGAAGACGGTCTCACGTACACCTTTCACCTGCGCCCAGAGGTGAAGTTTCATACAACCAAGTACTTCACACCGACCCGCGACTTCAACGCCGATGACGTGCTGTTCACGTTCAATCGCATGCTCGACCCGCAGCAACCTTTCCGTAAGGCTTACCCGACCGAATTCCCCTATTTCAACGGGATGAGCCTGAACAAAAACATCGCCAAGGTCGAAAAGACCGGGCCGCTGACCGTGGTCATGACGCTCAACAGCGTGGACGCCGCGTTCATCCAGAACATCGCCATGAGCTTCGCCGCGATCCTCTCCGCCGAGTACGCCGACAAGCTGCTCGCCGAAGGCAAGCCGAGCGACATCAACCAGAAGCCGATCGGCACCGGGCCGTTCGTGTTCAAGAGTTACCAGAAAGACTCGAACATCCGCTACACCGGTAACAAGCATTACTGGGACCCGAGCCGGGTCAAGCTCGATAACCTGATTTTCGCCATCAACACCGACGCTTCGGTGCGCGTGCAGAAACTCAAGGCCAATGAGTGCCAGATTACCCTGCACCCACGCCCTGCCGACGTCACCGCGCTGAAAAACGACCCCAAGCTGCAATTGATCGAAAAGCCCGGTTTCAACCTCGGCTACATCGCCTACAACGTCCGTCACAAGCCATTCGACCAGCTCGAAGTGCGCCAGGCGCTGGACATGGCGGTGAACAAGCAAGGCATTCTCAATGCCGTTTACCAAGGTGCAGGGCAACTGGCGGTCAACGCCATGCCGCCGACCCAATGGTCCTACGATGAGACGATCAAGGACGCTGCCTATAACCCGGAAAAAGCCAAGGAACTGCTCAAGGCTGCCGGCGTGAAGGAAGGTACCGAAATCACCCTGTGGGCCATGCCCGTACAGCGCCCCTACAACCCCAACGCCAAGCTGATGGCCGAAATGCTCCAGGCTGACTGGGCGAAGATCGGCCTCAAGGTCAAGATTGTCAGCTACGAATGGGGCGAGTACATCAAGCGCACCAAGAATGGCGAGCACGACATCAGCCTGATCGGCTGGACCGGTGACAACGGTGACCCGGACAATTGGCTCGGCACGCTGTACAGCTGCGATGCCATCGGCGGCAACAACTACTCCATGTGGTGTGATCCGGCTTACGACAAGCTGATCAAGCAGGCCAAGGTCGTGACTGACCGCGACCAACGCACCCTGCTCTACAAACAGGCGCAGCAGTACCTCAAGCAGCAGGTACCGATCACGCCGGTCGCCCACTCGACGGTCAATCAGCCGTTGAGCGCCAAAATCGAAGGGTTCAAGGTCAGCCCTTTCGGTCGCAACGTTTTCTCGGGTGTCAGCATCGAAAAATAAAACCGTGTAGCTGAAAACGCTTGGGGGCGCATTGCGCCCTCCCGCAAGCGTATTGCCGTAATTCGCCAATTTGGCACCAGGCAAACGTTTGCAACGCGTCAATGAGTTCAAAAGCAAATAGCCGAACCACCAAAAAAGGCCGGCATTAATAATAGAAACCAAGGAGCTTCACCCATGAAACTGAGCAGCACCGCGCTACTGGCCCTGGCCATCAGCAGCATTACCGCCACGGCATACGCTGAAACCCAGAGCCAGGCGTACACCCCGGTGACCGTGAATGAGAAAAGTGCCCAGAGCGAAGCCACCGGCTTTCTCGAAGGCCAGTCGATCACCGGCACCACTCGCAACTGGTACGCCAACGAACAACTGAAGCGGGGCGCCAATTTCGCTTACAAGAAAAATGGTGTTTCAACACCAACTGACCGCCGTATCAACTGGGTCCAGGGCACGATCCTCAAGTACAACTCGGGCTTCACCGAAGGCACCGTTGGCGTCAGCACTGAAGTGGCGGCCTACAACGCCATCGCCCTGGACCAGGACCGCAAGGACCTGGCGTCCAACAACGGCGGCGCACCGGGCACTCGCCCAGGCGCAGGCAACAACCGTACCCTGACCGAAGAAGGCGGCGACGCCGTTGGCCAGTGGAGCAAGTTGGGCCTGGCGAACGTCAAGGCACGTATTTCCAACACCACCCTGACCGCCGGTCGTCAGAACTTCAGCAGCCCGATGGTCGACGTCATCGGCAACCGTGCGCTGCCTTCGAGCTTCCAGGGTGTGGCGATCCACAGCGAAGAGCTGAACAACCTGGCGTTCGACCTGGCCACCTTCGATCGCAATTCACCGCGTACCGAACAAAGCCAGCGCAAATTCCGCACCGAATACGCCAATGGCATCGTTGAAACCGACCACGTCTACACCGGCGGTATCACCTACACCCCGTTCGCCAGCCTGACCACCAGCCTCTGGGCCACCCAGGCCGAAGACATCTGGAACCAATACTATTTCGGCGCGACCCACGTATTGGGCGACAGCCAGGTACTGAGCCTGACCACCGGCCTGAACTACTACAAGACCCAGGAAGAAGGTAAGGCGCTGATCGGCGACATCGACAACGACACCTATTCCCTGTCGTTCGGCCTGACCCACCAGGCTCACAGCCTGACCTTCTCGTACCAGGAAGTGAACGGTAACGAGTACTTCGACTACCTGCACGAAACGAACGGCATCTACCTGGCCAACTCCCTGCTGTCGGACTTCAACGGCCCGAACGAGAAGTCGTTCCAGGTTGCCTACGGCTTGAACATGGCCGAATACGGCGTACCAGGCCTGAAGTTCAACATCTACCAGGCGCGCGGCTGGGGCATCGACGGCACCCACTACACCGGCAACAAAGGTGTGGCCGACAAAGGCTACGACGGCATCCAGTCGCAAGACGGCGAACACCATTACGAATACGGCATCGGTGCCACCTACGCTGTACAGAGCGGCCCGTTCAAGGCCACCACTATTCGTGGTACCTACACCGCGCACCGCGCCAGTGAAAACCAGGCTGATGGCAGCATCAACGAGTTCCGTCTGGTGACCACGGTTCCGTTCAACATTCTGTAAATACGCCAACCCGACGGCCGGCTCGTGACCAGTCGGCCGCCAGGTTTTCCAAACCAACCGATTGCAGAGGGTTCTTGATGAAAATGCTTCCCCTACGAGCGGCCATCGCGGCCGCGTTACTGAGTGTCGCTGTTGGCGTATCGGCCAAACCCCTGGTGGTTTGTACCGAAAACAGCCCCGAAGGCTTCGACATGGTCCAGTACACGACTGCAGTCACAGCCGATGCGGTGGCCGAGACCATCTTCAATCGCCTGGCGGACTTCAAGCCTGGCACCACTGATGTGATTCCGGCACTGGCCGAATCCTGGGACATCAGCGAAGACGGCCTGACCTACACCTTCCACCTGCGCCAAGGCGTCAAGTTTCACACCACCGAATACTTCAAGCCCACCCGCGACATGAATGCCGACGACGTGGTCTGGAGCTTCCAGCGTCAGCTGGACCCGAACCACCCGTGGCACAAACTGTCGAGCGTAGGCTTCCCGTACTTTGAAAGCATGGGCTTCAAGGAACTGCTGAAAAACGTCGAGAAGGTCGACGACAACACGGTCAAATTCACCCTGACCCGCCGCGAAGCACCGTTCCTGGCCGACATCGCCATGGCGTTCTCCTCGATCTACTCCGCCGAGTATGCCGACCAACTGCTCAAGGCCGGCAAGACCGGTGAACTGAACAACAAGCCGATCGGCACCGGCCCGTTCGTCTTCCAGCGCTACAACAAGGACGCCCAGGTTCGCTTCAAGGCCAACCCGGACTACTTCCGTGGCAAGGCGCCGGCCGACTCGTTGATCTTCGCCATCGCCACCGACAACAACGTGCGCCTGCAAAAGCTCAAGGCCAACGAATGCCAGGTTGCGCTGTATCCAAAGCCGGATGACATTCCGAGCATCAAGAAAGACGCCAAGCTGAAGGTTGACGAACTGAATGCGATGACCGTCGCGTACATCGCCATCAACACCCAGCACAAATACCTGAGTGACGTGCGCGTACGTAAAGCCATCGACATCGCCTTCGACAAGGAAGCGGCCGTCAACGCGCTGTTCGGCAAAGGCAATGCGACCGCGGCAGTCAACCCGTTTCCGGACACCCTGCTGGGCTACAACCACGACATGAAGAACCCTGTCCGTGACCTGGACAAGGCCCGCGCCCTGCTCAAGGAAGCCGGCGTACCGGAAGGCACCACCTTCACCCTGTTCACCCGCAACGGCGGTGGTGCGACCAACCCCAACCCCATGCTCGGCGCGCAGATGATGCAGGCTGACCTGGCCAAGATCGGGATCAAGATCGACATCCGCGTCATGGAGTGGGGCGAAATGCTCAAGCGCGCGAAAAACGGCGAGCACGATATGGTTTCCGCCGGATGGGCGGGCGATAACGGCGACCCGGATAACTTCCTGACGCCTATGCTCAGTTGCGAGGCGGCGAAGAACGGCGAAAACTACGCACGCTGGTGCAATGAAAAATTCCAGGCCCTGATCGACCAGGCCCGTGAAAAAACCGACCCGGCCGAACGTGCAGCACTGTACGAACAGGCTCAGGTTATCTTTAACCAGGACCAGCCATGGATCAGCCTGGCGCACACTAGAATGTTTACCGCAATGCGCAACAACGTAGAGGGCTACCACATTAGCCCCCTCACCACGAATAACTTCGCCACCACCCAGGTGAAGTAGATAAGAAACTCCCGGCATTCCTGACCCAGGCATGCCGGGCACGCCTAACCGGCTGATGAGGTACACCTTACGATGTTTAGTTTTATTGCCCGCCGACTGGGGTTACTGATCCCCACGTTCTTCGGCATCACCCTGCTGACTTTCGCGTTGATTCGCATGATCCCTGGCGACCCTGTGGAAGTCATGATGGGCGAACGCAGAGTCGACCCGGAAATGCACGCTCAGGCAATGGAACGCCTAGGTCTGAACAAACCCCTGTATGCCCAGTACCTGGATTACATCGGCAAACTGGCCCACGGCGATCTCGGGGAATCCCTGCGTACCCGTGAAAGCGTCTGGAACGAGTTCACCTCCCTATTCCCCGCGACCCTGGAACTGTCCATGGCCGCCCTGTTGTTCGCCGGTATCCTGGGCCTGCTGGCCGGGGTGATCGCGGCACTCAAGCGAGGGTCCCTGTTCGACCATGGGGTGATGGGTGTCTCCCTGGCGGGATACTCGATGCCGATCTTCTGGTGGGGCCTGATCCTGATCATGTTCTTCTCGGTCTCCCTGGGCTGGACCCCGGTGTCCGGGCGGATCGACCTGCTCTATGACATCGAGCCGCGAACCGGCTTCATGCTGATCGACACGCTGCTGGCCGATGACGTCGGCGCGTTCTTCGATGCCCTGCACCACCTGATCCTGCCGGCCATCGTGCTCGGCACCATCCCGCTGGCTGTTATCGCGCGGATGACCCGTTCGTCGATGCTCGAAGTGCTGCGTGAAGACTACATCCGTACCGCCAAGGCCAAGGGCCTGTCGCCGTCGCGCGTGGTGTTCGTGCACGGTCTGCGTAATGCGTTGATTCCGGTGCTGACCGTAGTCGGCCTGCAAGTCGGCACCCTGCTGGCGGGCGCGGTCCTGACCGAGACCATCTTCTCCTGGCCGGGCATCGGCAAATGGCTGATCGAAGCCATTGGCGCCCGGGACTACCCGGTCGTGCAAAACGGCATCCTGTTAATCGCCTGCCTGGTGATTCTGGTCAACTTCGTAGTGGACATCCTCTACGGCTTTGCCAACCCACGCATCCGTCATCAGCGCTGAGGTCAAACCCCATGAGCACTCCAACATCCTCAGTAGCCACCACCACGTCCGCCGTGGATCAAAGCCTGCTGTATCCGTCGCCGTACAAAGAATTCTGGCAAGCGTTTTCCAAGAACAAAGGTGCCGTCGCCGGCCTGATGTTCATGCTGCTGGTGATTTTCTGCGCCATCTTCGCCCCGTGGGTTGCACCCCATGACCCGAGCGAGCAGTACCGCGACTTCCTGCTCACCCCGCCAGCCTGGCTGGAAGGTGGGCAGATCCAGTTCTTGCTGGGTACCGATGAACTGGGCCGCGACCTGCTGTCGCGCCTGATCCAGGGTTCGCGCCTGTCGCTGCTGATCGGTTTGTCGTCAGTGGTGATGTCGCTGATCCCGGGGATCCTGCTGGGCCTGTTTGCCGGCTTTTTCCCCAAAGCGGTCGGCCCGACCATCATGCGCCTGATGGACATCATGCTGGCCCTGCCGTCCCTGCTGCTGGCCGTGGCGATCGTCGCCATCCTCGGCCCTGGCCTGATCAACACCGTGATCGCCATCGCCGTGGTGTCCCTGCCGTCCTATGTTCGCCTGACCCGCGCCGCGGTCATGGGCGAGTTGAACCGCGACTACGTGACCGCCGCGCGCCTGGCCGGTGCCGGCCTGCCGCGTCTGATGTTCGTCACCGTGCTGCCCAACTGCATGGCGCCGCTGATCGTTCAGGCGACCTTGAGTTTTTCGTCTGCGATTCTCGATGCCGCCGCCCTGGGCTTCCTCGGCCTTGGCGTACAACCGCCAACCCCTGAGTGGGGCACCATGCTGGCCTCGGCCCGCGACTACATCGAACGCGCCTGGTGGGTCGTCAGCCTGCCTGGCTTGACCATTTTGCTCAGCGTGCTGGCAATCAACTTGATGGGTGACGGCCTGCGCGATGCGCTGGACCCGAAACTCAAGAACGCCGCCTGAGGAGATTCCAATGTCACTGCTAGAAATCAAGAATCTCAACGTTCGCTTCGGCGACAAGAACGCTACGCCCGTGGTCGATGGCCTCGACCTGAAAGTCGACAAGGGCGAAGTGCTGGCCATCGTTGGCGAGTCGGGTTCGGGCAAGTCCGTGACCATGATGGCGCTGATGGGCCTGATCGAGCATCCAGGTATCGTCACCGCCGACTCGCTGAGCTTTGACGGCAAGGACATGCTCAAGCTCAACAATCGCCAGCGTCGTCAAATCGTCGGTAAAGACCTGTCGATGGTCTTCCAGGACCCGATGACCGCGCTGAACCCGAGCTACACCGTCGGTTTCCAGATCGAAGAAGTGCTGCGCCTGCACCTGAAAATGTCCGGCAAGCAAGCGCGCAAACGCGCCATCGAACTGCTGGAAAAAGTCGAAATCCCGGGCGCCGCCAGCCGTATGGACGCCTACCCGCATCAACTGTCGGGTGGCATGAGCCAGCGCGTTGCGATCGCCATGGCGATTGCCGGCGAACCGAAACTGCTGATCGCCGACGAACCGACCACCGCACTGGACGTGACAATCCAGGCGCAGATCATGGACCTGCTGCTGGCGTTGCAGAAAGAGCAGAACATGGGCCTGGTGCTGATCACCCACGACCTCGCGGTCGTGGCTGAAACCGCCCAGCGCGTGTGCGTGATGTACGCCGGCCAAGCGGTCGAAGTCGGCCAGGTGCCGCAACTGTTCGACATCCCGGCCCACCCGTACAGCGAAGCGCTGCTCAAGGCGATCCCAGAACACAGTCTGGGCGCCTCGCGCCTGTCGACCCTGCCGGGCATCGTCCCGGGTCGCTACGACCGTCCGCAAGGCTGCCTGCTCTCGCCGCGCTGCCCGTACGTGCAGGACAACTGCCGCGTGCAGCGTCCAGCCCTTGACCCGAAAAGCAACAGCCTCGCCCGCTGCTTCTACCCGCTGAACCAGGAGGTGGCGTAATGGCCGTCGTTCTTACCGCCCGCGACCTGACCCGTCACTACGAAGTGTCCCGTGGCCTGTTCAAGGGTCACGCCACCGTACGCGCCCTCAACGGTGTGTCGTTCGAGCTGGAAGCCGGCAAGACCCTCGCCGTCGTCGGTGAGTCGGGCTGCGGCAAATCCACCCTGGCCCGGGCCTTGACCCTGATCGAGGAACCGTCCTCCGGGTCCCTGAAAATCGCCGGCCAGGAAGTCGCCGGCGCCGACAAGGCCCAGCGCAAGCAACTGCGCAAAGACGTGCAGATGGTGTTCCAGAGCCCCTACGCGTCGCTGAACCCTCGGCAGAAAATCGGTGATCAACTGGCCGAGCCTTTGCTGATCAACACCAACCTATCGGCCACCGAGCGTCGCGACAAGGTCCAGGCGATGATGAAACAGGTGGGGTTGCGCCCTGAGCATTACCAGCGTTATCCGCACATGTTCTCCGGCGGTCAGCGCCAGCGGATCGCCCTGGCTCGCGCCATGATGCTGCAACCGAAAGTGCTGGTGGCGGACGAACCGACCTCGGCGCTGGACGTGTCGATCCAGGCGCAGGTGCTGAACCTGTTCATGGATTTGCAGCAAGAGTTCAACACCGCCTACGTGTTCATCTCCCACAACCTGGCGGTGGTGCAACACGTCGCCGATGACGTGATGGTGATGTATCTCGGTCGCCCGGTAGAAATCGGTCCGAAAAACGACATCTACGCGCGTCCCCTGCACCCGTACACCCAGGCGTTGCTGTCGGCCACCCCAACCATTCACCCGGACCCCAGCAAGCCTAAGATCAAGATCGTCGGCGAGTTGCCCAACCCGTTGAACCCCCCGCCCGGCTGCGCCTTCCACAAGCGCTGCCCGTATGCGACTGAGCGTTGCAAAACCGAAGAGCCAGCCCTGCGCCCTCTCGATAATCGTCAGGTGGCTTGCCACTACGCCGAGCAGTTCGTGCACGGCGCGGCATAAAAATGTGGGAGCGGGCTTGCTCGCGAAAGCGTTCTATCAGTCGACAAAGATAGCGACTGACACGCTGCCTTCGCGAGCAAGCCCGCTCCCACAGGGATTTTGCTCGTTCATCCAACCCCTTCTATTTCGATTGCGCATTAATCGGGAGAGACGGGGTTTTCTTTTGTCTGCGATTTACGTCTGGCTGTCGCCTTCTTCATCATCGGAGTCCGGCTCATCGGTAGTCGAGTCATCATCGTTGTCGGCACCACCCTGCCCCTTGTCGCCTGGTTCCGATTCGGACTTGGCGATCATCAGATCAGCGTGGGTTACCTGCCCGCTCGACGCCTGGGTTTCGTGATCCTCGCATTCGGCCCAGACCGCAGAGCTGCCGAGTGCCAGCATCAGCAAAACCTTCAACAGCAACACAACGCGTAGCAACCTGTTCATAGTCGAATCCATCCTTTTGCAGGTGAAATTTCTGTGCCTGGCTGGCGCTCTGTGAAATCTAGTTCCGATCAGCCGGGTTCTCCAGATAGGACGCTAACGGCTGGGCGGAAATGCCGTGGACAGGGAGAATGGTTGGCAATAAGCGTTATGCCGAAAAGATCAAACGATCGCAGCCTTCGGCAGCTCTCACGCAGAGCGTGGGAACGATTGGGTTCGCCAACAAAAAACCCCGCAGCTTTCGCAACGGGGTTTTCGGTGTTTCAAGTCAACGCTTAGTGGTGCTCACGCGTCGCACGGAATTTCACGTCAGGCCAGCGTTCTTCCATCAGTGCCAGGTTGACCCGGGTCGGCGCGAGGTAGGTCAGGTGACCACCGCCGTCCAGTGCCAGGTTTTCCACGGCCTTGTTGGAGAATTCCTCAAGCTTCTTCTTGTCGCTGCATTCGATCCAGCGCGCGGAGTACACGGTGATCGGCTCGTAGGAGCACTCGACCTTGTATTCCTCCTTCAAGCGGCTGGCGACCACGTCGAACTGCAGCACACCGACGGCGCCGAGGATGATGTCGTTGCTGCGCTCCGGGAAGAAAACCTGGGTCGCACCTTCTTCGGCCAATTGTTGCAGGCCCTGGCGCAGTTGCTTGGATTTCAGCGGGTCCTTGAGGCGTACGCGGCGGAACAGTTCCGGGGCGAAGTGCGGGATGCCGGTAAAGCCCAGGACTTCGCCTTCGGTGAAGGTATCGCCGATCTGGATAGTGCCGTGGTTGTGCAAACCGATGATGTCGCCGGCAAACGCTTCTTCCAGTTGCTCACGCTCGGAGGAGAAGAACGTCAGCGCATCGCCGATCCGCACGTCCTTGCCGGTGCGCACGTGGCGCATCTTCATGCCTTTTTCGTACTTGCCGGAGCAGATACGCATGAAGGCGATACGGTCGCGGTGTTTCGGGTCCATGTTCGCCTGGATCTTGAAGATGAAGCCCGAGAACTTCTCTTCCACCGGCTCCACGGTACGCTCGTTGGCCACTCGTGCCAGCGGGCGCGGCGCCCAATCAACGACGGCGTCGAGAACGTGATCGACACCGAAGTTACCCAATGCTGTACCGAAGAACACCGGGGTCAGTTGACCGTCGAGGAATTCCTGCTGGTTGAACTCGTGGCAGGCGCCCTGCACCAGTTCCAGTTGCTCGATGAAGCGCTCGTACTCGTCACCCAAGTGGGCGCGGGCTTCATCTGAATCGAGCTTCTCGATGATCTTGGTTTCGGTGCGTTCGTGACCGTGACCGGCGGTGTAGACAATGATGTAGTCGTCGGCGAGGTGGTACACGCCCTTGAAGTCACGGTAGCAGCCGATCGGCCAGGTGATCGGCGCAGCCTTGATCTTGAGGACCGCTTCGATTTCGTCGAGCAGTTCAATCGGGTCGCGAATGTCACGGTCGAGTTTGTTGATGAAGCTGACGATCGGCGTGTCACGCAGACGGCAGACGTCCATCAGGGCGATGGTCCGTGGCTCAACGCCCTTGCCGCCGTCGAGGACCATCAAGGCCGAGTCCACTGCCGTCAGGGTGCGGTAGGTGTCTTCGGAGAAGTCTTCGTGGCCCGGGGTGTCGAGCAGGTTGATCATGTGCTCGCGATACGGGAACTGCATGACCGACGTGGTAATGGAAATACCACGTTGCTTTTCCATTTCCATCCAGTCGGAGGTGGCATGGCGGTCGGACTTACGAGATTTCACCGTACCGGCTACCGCAATCGCCTTGCCCATCAGCAAGAGCTTCTCGGTGATGGTGGTCTTACCGGCATCGGGGTGGGAAATGATGGCAAACGTGCGTCGGCTGTTGACTTCGTTGACAATTTTACTATCGGACATCGCTCAAAATCTCGATTGTGTACGCTGTTATGTACACAGCTGAAAAGGTGCCTTTGGCCGATTGCTAGAGGCCAGCGCAGGAAACCGCGCATTGTAACAAAAAGGAGCCTCAAACGCCCACGGAATGCGCCTTTGAACGACGTATGTGCCCAGACTCATCACCAAGGGGGCCGCTGTGATTTCCGAGCATCCCGAAAGAGAAGGCAAGCGGTTGCTCGCCTGAGAACCTCAGCATCAAGACGTTAGTATTTTCCGACTTATCGACTTGCTGAAATGGCGAGAACACGATATGAAAACGTTATTATTTGGCACTACTTATTAAAAAGGATGCGTCATGGATGAGACTCAGCTGGCTAATGAAATTGCACACAGAGTGATCTCAGATACTAAATTCTGGGTGGGAATTATTGGATTAATTGGCGCTGTAATTGGCTCATTACTAACCATCTGTGGAAATATCCTGCTGCACTGGCTACAAGGAAAGCCCCAAAAGGATTTAGAGAAATCACGAATAAATATGCTCAAGACGATGCTGAAAGATCCCCGGTTCCCCCAGGGCTGGAGAAAGCTTACGACTCTCTCTGCCGTAATCGGAGCAAGCGACGAAGAAACAAAAAGGCTTCTTGTTAAAGCGGGAGCAAGAGGTTCAGAGGCGAATGATGGAATGTGGGGGTTGATTGACACACACCCGTTCCCTGATGAACAGTGATTGCTAAGCTAGGACTCACCTCGCCATGGCGATTTTTGAGCCTAATCAAGCAAGATTTGAGGAAGTTGACAATGAGTACTACTGCTCCAGATATTGAAAACATCAAGCATGAATATCGAAGGGATATAGCCAAATTTCAAAAAATGCTTCGTGTAATGCATTCAATCTCTGATATTCGCTACATATATTCGTATCTAAGCAATCTTGAGGTTAATATTTCTCACGAATTCATCATGCTTTCTGAAGCGCTTACTACATCTCTAGTAATTGGATATGGCCGTCTTTTTACTGAGACTGATGGAGTCACAAGATTAAATTCAGAATTAATCCCTGAAAACATTAAACCCCTTCACGAACAAATCATGGGCCTTCGTCATGAGAGATATGCGCATCATGGAGATCACGAGTCAGTCAGTACTAATATAGATATAAAACTCAATGATGGATCAATTACTGTCAACTCTAATTTGGAGTATGTGTTGTGCCTAGGCGCCCCTAAGGAGTGGGCTCCGCTATTCAAATGGCTTGATGAGCATATTTGGGAGAAAGCTCACGCAGAGCTTGAAAAACTTAGTAAGAAAACAGGCCTTCAATGGGAAATGCCAAGTGGTCCTGCACCGTACTGGATTCCCGAGTAAATGTCGCCTCTTCTCCAAGGGCTTGCAGAGCAAACAGATAGGCTGTACGACATTGCTGTCACGCAGTAGCAGTTGCCGTCAAGGGGGCGCATCTATGCAAGCACAAGCTTGGCACTATGTCGGAGAGTCCACTCCCCAGCGCATCTCGGCGCTAGAGAATTCGTTGCCAAACACTGAGCTGAGCGGTGTGCTAAAAAACGGACTCACGCTCCAATGCTTCCATCCTGAGCCCCGAACGGATGACACCTCATATGTTCGAGCCGTTTTCTGTGGAACTGTGAGTCCCGATCTCTTCGATTGGTTTTTTAATTCCAGCACTGGCTATCGCGGCGCTTTCTTTCAGTCGCCAGAAGCAGGCGACCAGGCCAATCGATTGCTGGTGGATCAGCTTTCTGACTTCTTGGCCGATTGGGCTGTAACGACGCAAACTGACGCTGATCGGGCGTGGATATTGGCTTCACTCGCCAAACCGTCGGCCAAAGCCTGGCTTGCAGAAGATCCGGGGCTTTGTGCTCGATGCAAGGGGGAATGGGACCAATCACACGTTTCCGACCTGCAGATCAAAAACTCACGCTGGGAGCTCGCATCACATGTCCACGCTGAATGGGGTCGCCAAGCGCCGTGCCTGTCTAAGATCCGCATCTTCGGTGGTTTCATCAATGCTCAGCAGCAAGAGTGGATTGCACAGCACAAGTCAGACCGCGCGTTCCATATCTGGAAACACGGATGGAGCTGATAGCTAAGCCCTCATTTCAATGAACACACAGATAGTTTTGGGTTTAGATCACTGCTCATTTTTCTCGCATGTAAGAGGTTTCGGCTATGTTTTTAAAAATTGATGGGGGTTATGCCGATTGGGATTTTGATTTCTTGAGCGGGTTTCTTGAACATCTTGACATTAAGCTTTCTCTAATCGATGCCGCCATTAAAAAGTCGAGAGATCCCGACTCCGATGGTTTGTGCGACCAAGGGGAATATATAATCGGGGTTGGATTTACGGCTGTTCAGCGATACATAGGGTCCACATATAAGTGGCTGGGGTTTGACAAGCTAAATGCTTTGCGAGTCCCGCCGGAAGTAAAAGATGGACTATGCTTTGTAGAGATTGTGAATGCAGGGGCCAACTATTGGAAACATCTTGATGAGTGGGATATCCGCGCGGTTTGTAGGAGGGATGTTGACGCGCTTAACGGAAACAAGAATGCTGTAAGAACGATTGAGACGATCGAAAAAATAACGCCATGGGCGGATTATACTTGCAGTAATTTGTTGGCCGCATTATTGGGTGATGAGCCGCTTAAGCTCTCACTCTTGCTGCCGAAGATAGCTGAGTGGCGTAGTAATCTAGATGCTCAGGCACCTCAATCGTTGTGATCTGCAATTCTCGCGACCTGCATTGTACTCGTAATGCTCTACCTCTCCCGATCATGCACGTCACCTTTACGGTGGCGTGGCGGCGTCATCGGTTTGGGTTTCTCCAGTCTCTCACCTTCCCGTTGCTCCTGCTTCCCTTTGCGGAACATGGCGGTAGCGCGATCAAATGCCGCCATCACGTCAGGAAACAAGCTGCGCGGCGCTTGGGCCTTCTCAAACGCGGTCATGACATCAGGAGCCACGCCCCTGCCCGGAGCGCGCTTGCGACCCGTCAGGTGATCCAGTGAAGGCATCACGCCGTCCTTGCCGCGCGCCCGGATGCGTTGCGTTTGCTGCTGGTCGCGCATGAAAGCCGAAAGCTCCCGCTTATCAACTTTTTCCAGCGCCGCGCTCTGGCGGTCGAGGCCGAGTGCCTGAAGCTTGAGCCGGAATGCCAGTGTCCCGGCTTCCTGCGATTGGCGCGCTTTGAGCTGAGCGTATTGATCGAGATAGGAGCGGATACGCTTGGCGTCCTGGTAGTGCTGGAGCTTGTGCCGCAGGAAATTCACGCCGCTAACCTTGCCCAGGAATTCAGCCAGGCCAGTGGGGCGGTTTTGATACCGATCCAGGCGCACCTTTCGCATGAGTGCAAGATGATCCATGCGCAACCTGTCCCGCTCCGTCCGGTGCTTTGCCTGCTGCGCCAGACGCAGGCAATGCTGCCGGTGTTTGAGCGCTTCACGCTGCTGCTCCAACACATGCCGTCGCTCCCTCTGCGCATCTTTGAGCTCGGCAAGCTTATCGGCGTAATCCTCCTCGCGAACTGAGTGCTCGACCAGCTTCCGGTGGGCGGCCACGAGCTTTTGCGCCTCCTCAACGGACGGGAGTGACTCTGCTGGAAACTCCTTCTCCAGAAAATCGCGAATGTCCTTGGTACGGATGGATTTATCGTCGATCAGTCGTGGCAATGCATTCACGTTGCCGTAGAGATCGACCAGCACATAGGGGCGGTTGCCAGTCGCCAGCATGTAGCCGCGCTCACTCAATGCCTGGACGAACGAGCGCGCATTGTCGCTCTGCTGCCAAGCCTCGGTGACCTGCCGCTTGTGGTCGTCTGTGGATAGCCCCGTTTTCTGCAACTGCGCCCGCTCATAGAGGGAGAGCTGACCCGCATTGCGGGATTTTTCGTATCCGGCGGGAAGCGTCAGGCCATGATCGCGGGCAAATCCCCGCGTCACCCGCATCAGCTTGTCCCGGTCGAAGGCCAGATGGACGGCCTTCTGGTTGTCAGCGTCGATCCGTGACCAGACGACGTGGCAGTGCTCACGGCCATCCTTGATATGAAACACCACGGCACGGGGCTGATTCCCCAGCCCCAGGGTTTCTTCGGTGCGCCGGATATAGTCCATGTACTGATCGCGGGTCAGCGCCCCTTGCGCGGGATCAGGGTTGATCGACATGCTGTACAGATACTTCTGGCACCGGGTCAGTGTTTCAGCCTGCATCTGCCATTCCTTGAAGGCACCGTGCAGATCACCGGCAATGGCTCCTCGTAGTTCGGCCACCTCCGCCAGCTCATTGTCGTAGGCATTCAGCAGGTGAGTGGCGAGGTCTTGGCCGCTGCCGCGCTGTGAGGAGAAAGGGATCATAGCTCCCTCCCCAAGGCCAGCATGAGATAGCTCCTGATTTCCGCGAGCTCATCCCGGCACTCCTGAAGCAGCAGATCGTAGTTGCCCTCATCGGACGCACCGCAGGCCTGCTCCAGCCGGTCGTTGATACGGGCGGCCTGCGATAGCAGCATGGCTGCCAGTTTTCGTTCCAGGGATGAGATGGGGCGCGCGCGTGGTATGGCCTGACCGAACACCGCTTCGGTGATGAAGGCGTTGATCGACTGACCAGAGTTCATGACGCGCAAATGAAACTCCTCGCGCAGCCGCTCGGGCGGGCGGTAGGAAATAGGCGCAGGGCGTTTTTTCGTTCGTCTGGTCATGCCATCAACATATCGGCTCGGGTATTCGCAGCCTCCTCCTGGCTTCCTCGCGCGGGTCAGCGTCCGCGCTGCTGGTCGAAGGGTTTCCAAAGGGAGAGCTGACATCTCCTTTTGGTCGGCACCGGGCCGAATTCCCGGTCGTGGTTCAGGACGCGAAAGTCCTGATCAAGGGTCGCAAGGGGCTACGAAGTGCCCCTTACTCGATGGGTTCAGGGAGAGCCGAAGTCTCCCTGATCGTGATGCAACGACGAACCGTTGCGCTGTAATCCCTTAGCAAAAATATTCCCTAGAATATTTGCGCTTAGGGATTCCCAGGGGGGACCGTGGGGGACTGGAAGTCCCCTCGCAAGGTGGGCGTGGTACTACCACGCACACCTTGTGCTCACTTCGTTCGCATCTGGCCCTTGAGTCCAGTGTATGGCTTGGGATATGAATATTTTCTAAAAAAAGCCGACCGATAAATCGGTCTCTCCTTTTCAAGAAATGTCTTGCTGGTCGTCCATAGCACGGCTGAATGTGCATGGATACAAATAAGTCCCGGCTTCAGGCAGACCGCAATGTACTTGTACGGATTGCGTGTGCCGGGGATCGAAACGGATCTTGACGGACTGATACGGATTGAAAAAAAAGACGAGCCTTGCGGCCCGTCTTTGTGATGGTCGATCAGTAGCGATTAATAGCTGGGCTGTTCGGTGCTTTCAATCTCGTAAAGCATGAAGTCGGAGACGACCTGCGTACCGGCTAATTTGATGAAGAAAGAACCGTCGGCATTTTTCCAGGCGACGCCGATGCGTTCGTACACAGCATGCTCGCCTGAACCTTTGCGCACCTTCGCAACGAAGCCGGGTTTCCTGGATTCAGATGTGGTGGATTTGGTGTTCATGGTTTAGCTCCTTTTCGCTTGAGGCTGGTTTATTCCAGCGACGAGCCCCCTGACAGCCAGCGCGCGACGACGTGTCATGGGCAACACGGGCCTGCACCAGGGCAATAGCCCGAACAGGTGCAGGCTGGCGCGGGCCGCCCATTGACACGCTGACAAGGCATCGGCGAACGATGGCTAAGGGATAAAGGCTAATAGCTGGGATAAAAGCAGCCCCGAAAATGGGGGTATATGAATACCTCATCCCTTTCTGAAAAACGGGAGGATTCCGAGGGAAAGGCTGCATACAGGCGTATGCCATACTGATCGCAACGCCTGCGGTGAGACCAAAACCATGAGCGATTTCTTTCAGGAATTTATGCGGGACGTACCGCGTGGCGACTCCACCCGGCCTTTACGAGAGCAGAAAGTGCCGCAGGCGCGATGGATGAAGCTCGAAGACATCGCCGCGAGCAACATACTCTCGTATGACCCGCGCAAGCCGGGGAAGAAAGTCCTGATCGGTGCGCTGGGCGATCAGCTTATTGGCATCGAGGATGACCGCCATATTCTCACCGTGGCGGGCTCTCGTTCTGGTAAGTCGGTCGGTCTGATCAGCAACCTGCTGTTCTATCCGGGCAGCATCCTGGCGACTGACCCCAAGGGCGAGTTGGCGGACATCACGGCAGATAAACGTGCAGCCCTAGGGCAGAAGATTTATGTCGTTGACCCCTTCGGGGTTTCCAGCAAAGCGGTATCAAAATACCGCGCCTCGTACAATCCCATGAGCATCCTGAAAACAGGCAGCGAAACATTTCTTGAGGATGCCGCGCTGATTGCAGAGTCGATTGTCGTGCAGTCGGCAGACCAGAAAGACCCGCACTGGGATGAGTCCGCCAAGAACTTTATCGAGGGCGTAATTATTCATGTGGCGACCTACCCTCTACATGATCAGGAACGCCACCTGATCAAGGTGCGGGAGTTGATCAAACGCGCATTGTGGGTTGAGCCCGGGGCCGAGGAAGACAGCGAGGCGGAACAGGCAACGTATCTCCTCCGCGAGGAGATGATGTTCAACGGTTACCAGCTGCAAGACGACCCGAAAACTGAAGACATTGGCAGCGCCGTCATGGCGGCGGCGCTCGATTTTTACGGCAAGAAAGGGGCTGAGCTTTCCGGTGTTCATTCCACCGTGAACCGTCATACCAAGTTCCTCGACTACTCGGCCTTTCGGAAGGTTTTGAAAGAGCATGATTTCGACCTGTCGGCGCTGAAAAGCAATCCGGCAGGTGTGAGCATTTACCTGTGCTTTCCTGCGACGCGCATCGAGATCGCCAGGCGCTGGATGCGGATTTTTATCAATCAGCTGCTCGATACGATGGAGCGGGAAAAGACGGTGCCGCCTGCTCCGGTACTGGCATGCCTGGATGAGTTCCCCGTCCTTGGTTACATGAAGCAGCTCGAAACCGCTTCCGGCCTGATCGCCTCCTTCGGCGTGAAGCTCTGGGTCATCTTGCAGGACTGGAGCCAGGGCAAGGCGCTCTATGGTGAACGATGGGAAACCTTTGCAGGCAACGCCGGGATCATGCAGTTCTTCGGGAACAATGATCTGGCGACGACCGAATATATTTCCAAGCTGCTTGGGAAAACGCAGGTGGAAGTCGCGCGCACGGGAGAGGTCGCACAGGATCAACAGCACAAGGGATTATCGGGCCGGTCGGAAGCCATCGAGCTCTATGACCTAATGACGCCAGATGAAATCAGGCGTCATTTTTCGCGCAGTGATCGGTTTAAACGGCAAATCATCCTCTGGGCAGGCCGTCACCCGATGATGTTGCAGAGGGTGATCTGGCACGAGAAGGACGGTGTGCTGGCTCCGTATCTGTAATGAGACCACACCTGTACGCATGGGGTAAGGCTTCACAGAGGCGTTTTGCTGGCGCAGGGTCGCCATGCTTGCATTTCATGGTCTAAGGTTGTAATGACATAGGGTTGAGTTTTTCCAATGCGATGGAGATATGTAAATGAAAAGCCTGACTGAAGAGGCCAACAAGGAGATGTCGCCGCAAGAGCGACTTGAACATGAAGAATATAAGACAAAAATGTTCAAGCTTATGAATGACATCCTACAAGGAAAAGAGGAAAGGCCACGTGAAACACTTGTCTGGATTAGTGGCGGCCCGAATCCGACTGTTAAGAAATATGAGATTTGATTATTAGTTAGTTTCTGAGTGATAGCAGTTTTTCAATTTCGCGCAGAATGGGTCTGGACAGCGCCCTGAAGTTTTCTACGATTGACCTGTTTATAAAAAGCTTTTCACGATCACAGTATATTGTTATTACGCCCGATGTGTTTTCTGAAGGGTTTCCAAAGCGCATCGAAAATATGCTTTTCATTTTGCATCCGTCGCCCGAAAAGAATTTCACTTCCTTATCGATAAGGCTTGGCTGAAGGTCGTACTTATTGGAGTTCTCGTAGAGCTCCCGCAGAAATTCTGTGTTGTCTATGTATGAATAGCTATTTTGATACGCATCGGCGCTGCCTGCCAAGACCCTGGAGATTTTATCGTTGCCTGGTGCGGTTTTTTGTACAGGAATTGGCAGGAGAATCCGTTGTGATGCCTTCTTGCTTGTGATTACGTCATCAATATCCTCAACGGCTAACCCTTCAGCATTCTCTAACACTCCTTCAACTTCGCTTAAATTTCCTGGGTTATATAAAAAACTTTTTAGCTCTCCTAAAGTGGCAGTGCGCTGCCGCTCATCCATACTTGAGATCGGCCTATATAGTAGAACTTCCGCGCTATAGTAAACTCTCTTTCCGGCAAGCCAGGAAGGTTGATAGGCCTTTATCAGCGTTATAAGTCCGCCAAGAGCTACGGCTATATTTACGTCTGCATTGCTTTTTGATTTTTCCGCGCCGTCTAAAGCGTCATACAATTTTGCGTATTTTTCGAGTAAGGCCGGAGATGGAGCGTTCGATAGGGCTTGCAGCATTTCAATTTTTTCAGCTTTGACGGCTCTTCCAATGGCCAGTTCGCGACCCAAAAAAAGAAACGAGAACACTACGAACAAAGCTATAAACCAACGCGCCGCCGGTTCTACGGCAAGGCAAGCGAAGGATAGATTTCCCAGGCAAAGTGCAGGAAAAGATTGCTGAAGAGACGTTTGGGTTTCTTTGTCACCAAGAAACGTTCCCAAGGCCGTAAGCAGAAGAGCAATAATGAATACAATTGGCACTGACGAGAATATTTTTGTTAATGAGATATTTTTCAGCTTCATTAATAGTGAGTCGATCCGGCGTCTAGGTGTTCCTTGGTTCGCAGCCATTCTCCTGGCTCCTGTTGTTATGTTCTGTTCGCTGCTTGAACATTTTTTAGATATAAGGATGCAAGAGATGTATTCGTCCGCCGCCCAAATGTCTTTTCATAAGCGAAGCGTCCCTACCCTTGGCTTTCTTCGTGCGCCTGCCGCACCTCCTTTTTCTGAAGGAGAAGCCCCACGGCGGCGTCCCTGCCCCATTCATAGGCCAAGTCAGACGCAAGGCGTCCTTTGTTGTCCTTGAGCAGGTAATCGCATTTGCCGCTATTCACCAGCAACCGGATACAAGGCCGGAAACCTGTGGCTGCCGCGTAGTGGAGTGCGGTCATCCCGAATTTGTCCCTGGCATTCACGTCAATGCCCAGAAGGAGATCAAGTTCAACTTCACGCACATCGCCAGCCTTCACTTTCTGGAAGAACTCATCCTGCCGCATGAGGCCGCTTGCCTGACGGAGCCGGGCGTCTTCTTCGCGCTCCTCAGGAGTCATCCGCATGTCGCCATGACGGACATTTAGCTCCTCAGACAAATCTATCGGGCCGTAGCCGTAGGCTTTCTTTACGAACTCGATAGGGGAGACCGGTTGCGCCGGTTCTTTATTCTTCTCAGTCTCTTTCATGTCGTGGCTCCTTCAGAGGAGACAGGAGTGAACCTGTACACGTTGGGAAGGACGGCGGGCTCTGCGTAATAAACATCACGCGCCCATCTGTCCCTGCCGGTCGCAACACCGTTGCGCATCAAGAAGAAGCCGTTTTCAGTGAAGTCGCCATGCAACTCGCCTGCCTGTACATAAGTCATGCGTCCACCCGGCACGATGCCATCGAGGAATATGTGCAGGACTTTCATGGGCGTTATGGGGAAGCCATAGCCTTTTCTGCGCGTGGTCTTTATGAACTCGCTGTCTTTGGCTTTCTTGCGATATTTGAGGGCGTCATTCCTCATGCGCGCGGCCACGTTTTCAGCCTGCACGGCCTCCTCGACGCGCAAAAAGCCCCCTGCCTTATCAGGAGTGAGGGTGAGTGTGATGGTGCGTAATTCCTTCGCACCCGGTTCGTCAGGGAACTTGAAGGTAAACGTCCCCTTAAATGCGGACACAATATCGCCAGAGCCGGTGTAATCGTTGGCGAAGAACTCGTGCAAGGCGAGGAATGCGGCCAGATCCTGCTTTTCCTCCTGGAAGGTTTCGGGATCAAGCAGCCCTTCATCCAAGAGGAACCTTAAAACGTCCCGCTGGCGACCAATGCCCAGGGTGTTGTTGATGTTTTCGGCAAAGCGACGCAGGGCTTCTGACTTGAAGAGGGGGGCTGGGTCTGCATCGTCATCGTCCTCATCGTCGTACCTGTCGATGTTGGATGGCGATTTCATTATGGCGTCGCGCACCTTCTCCCAGGATGGCAGGTGACCGCAGTGCTTGTTGAGAGTGCGATACCGCCGCAAAGCGGAGCGCATCTGCTCTATCTGCCAGTCGCTGAACTCAATCTCTTCAACATCCATACCCCTTCCCCTTCAAGCGTAGCGGGCGAGTGGAACCCGAGAGGAACGCATCAGTAGCTTCTATGAGAGCGTAGTGCCTAACGCCACTCGTTGAGGCCGCTGCCATGAACTCTCCGATGAAAAGCCCGCTCGACGGTCGGCCACCCACGCTGGAGCTGATCGACAAGGACGGTCGGCTCTCAGCGTTCCGCGTGAGGCCGCGTGAGCTGACCCCTTTGGGGGCCAAGCTCGCGGATGCGATCAGCAGCATTCTGGGGCTCGGGCTGCTGGTGGCGAGCGTGGCAACCCTGCCCGACTGGCGTCACCCGGCGCTGCCGGAGTTGGCGGTCGCCATCGGTGGCACGATCGCGGGCATCTGGATTTTGCGCATCATCGCGCGGGAGGCCTTCCGGGTGAACACCCGTATTGATCTGGACCTGGAATCAATCCGGGTGCGCAGGCTGCGGGGTTGGGAGCGCTTTGACCGCCGCCTGGAGCATCGTTTTGTGCTGTTACCGCATGACGGTACGGAACGCGAGCGGCGGCGCAATGACCTGGCCACCCGTGAGGCATCAGCCCACGGCCATGTGGTGCAAAAGCCCGTTTATTACGGCGACTCTTTCCATGTCGTTCTGGTGTATGCGGGTCACCGCGTCGATCTCTTAAGCGTGTATGGCCGGAAGCAGGCCGCGTCCATCGTCGCCCGTTTGCAGTATTGCGACCAGATGCTGGAACAAGAGGCCAAGCGCGTCGGTGCGCGCACCAACCCCCATGTCGGTGCCGAATGGCACGATTCCCCCGGAGGTATCTAGTCATGTCCCAGAACATCCTGAAGTTCGTGGAAATCCTGGCAGCAGCTGGGGGCGGACTCGTCCTCATCGCTATCGCCTTCAACTTTCTGGTGTGGCTGGTAGAGGCGGTTTACCGGCAGGCTTTGATCTTCATCGAGTACGCGGCGGGCATGCTCATAAAGGGCACCCGCCTGACGGGCTGTTTTCTGTATGCCTTCGTTATCGAATGCCTGTTGCTGGTTTTCAACGTCATGCGGGGCGCATGGATGTGGCTTTACCAGCCGTGTTTCCTCGCGGCCAGGAAACTGTCCTGCGCCGTGCGCCAGTACGTAAAGCTGCGCCAGTTGTTCTGGAAGTACGGACGCCAGGAGTTCGCAACCTTCGCGCAGTACAAGCGGCACATGCTGGGTGAAGAAGAACCGCCACCGAAGGCTAAGCCGGAAAAACCAGCACCCGAGAAAAGCGGTTATGCCCAGGCGCTCGAAATCCTGGGCTTCCCGGAAACTGCACCGCTCGACAAGACGATGTTGAAGGCGCGGCACCGGGAGCTCGCGGCCATTCTGCATCCGGACAAAGAGTTTCCCAACCAGGTGTTCATGCAGCAGGTCAACGATGCCGTTGACTACATCAAGAGGGCAAAAAAATGGAGATAATCAAGCAGCAAGACAAGCCTCCGAGCTTGCTTGAAAAGGCGCGGCAGGAGCTGGCCGCGTTCAATTGTAAGGGCGTTGCTGTACCGCAAGCCAAGTCCACGCATGCCGTGGTCATCACGTCAGAACCATCGCATGGCGACCGGATTCTCTACTGCTCGAAAGTGCCGCAAGCCTCGGCTGTGCTGGTCCTGAAGCTGCATCAGAAAGGTGCAGAGATCACCGATGTAATTGCGCGTCGCAAGACCTCCGCCACCACGCCAGATGCGGCGCAGGCCGTGCGCAACGAGTTGGTGGTGCGCGAGTTGCTGCAGGGCAACTATCGGGGCTGCCCGCACTGCGATAACGACAGTCTGGTGCTGTGTACCCGTTGCGGCAACATTTCTTGTATCGCGGATGACGCGGACACGCTGCTTTGTCCCGCCTGTGCGCACACCGGAAGGGTCGTCAGAACCAGCATTAACCTGGAGTTCGCACGAAGCCGTAACGGGCAGCAAGGCCAGCCGCAAATGGACCAGAAAATGCTGACGAAGCCGCCCGTTCAACCTGCCTTGCCACGCAAGGCTTGATGGCCTGGTAATGCCATCATGAATGAGAAAGGCCGATTCAATCAGGCCGCGCAAGGTGAGAACACTCACCGGGCGCGGCGGGCCAAAGACCTGCAACGTGAGCGCGACGAGAAACTAGAGGCGCTGAATCATGAGCAGATGCGCCGACACGCGCAGGACATGGACAGTGCGCGACGTCAGATTCTGCTGGCACATAGCAGGCCGGAATGCAGGCCGTCCTATGCACAACAAAAGCCCCTGAGCAGCGAGCAACTGGAAAAGCAGGCCAGGCGGATGGTGGAGGCGCAGAACTTGAGGGAGTCGAATCTTGTCCGCGAGCATTATCGGCATGAGATCGTCAGGCTTGATAATCCGGCCCGGCAGGAGAGCGGTGTTAACCGCAAGGACTGCCCGCCAGAAATCAGGACGCACTTTAATGGCTTCCCGTCCGGGCGCGAGGGACGAGAGACCGGACGGGCCAGGTGATGATTGCCAGACTTTAAGAAAATGCGGCCCGCAGGGCCGATTTTTTTAGAACAGAGAGAGCTGCCTTGCCTTCTGGTGCACCTCTGACCAGCTCGGAGACTGGGCAGCGTACTCCAGCCACGCCTGTACGTAGGCCACCGCACCGCCCTGTACCTCGATGTTGTCGGCGCGCTCGAAGTGCGACCGATAGCCGGTGGCGCTGATCGGCAGCGGTGCCCGTCCCGCCGTGCTTATTTGCAGATGGGAGAGAGCATGGCCGTAGGTGGCGCGGTAGGTCTCCGACCAGTTCGGGGTGTGCAAGACCTCAATAGTGAGGCCTTGCCAGATGAAGGTTTCGCGGATGGTGTCCATGATGAAGTCCTTTTCCTGCCGGTTAGCGATTCCAGAACACATGCACCTGCCGGTAACCGACCTCAATGGTGAACACGTCGCCGTTCAATTCCATGTCGCGAGCCATGGCTTCGTAGTCGATGTAATAGGCGATGGACTGAGGGATTTCGGTGGTCTCCTCGGTGAGCTCCTGCACGTAATCAGCCAGCGATTCATAGCAGCCGCAGTAATCCTCCTCGGCGGCCTTGCGGGCTTCCTCGATGCTCGAAAACTGATTGAGCAGGCCGCTTCCGAATTCCGGGAACTCCTCGATGAAACAGGCGATCTCGTGCGCGGTATCAATCCCCTCGTACTCGCCCAAACGGTAGCCGTCGAAGCCTTCGTAATCATGAATAGCGTACTCCTCGGCATCAGGCACGGGCGATGCGGCCAGCATGACGTTGATCTGCTCCTGGATGTCGTCAACATCCGCGCTCGCGTCAATCCATACGCCGTGAAGGTAACCGCTGTTATAGGCGGCAAGGTCGGCAACGTAAATTCTGGGTTCAGTGGTCATGGCTTTGATCTCCTATAGGGCTTCGAGGTGCTGTGCGTGAGGTCGCACATGCACCCCTGCCCGTCGGCGAGACCGGGGAGGTAAAACGCAAGGGGCCGATAAAGGGAGGGGGATCACCCGGCCTGCACAAACCCATGTCTTTTATGGGTGCGGAAGGTCGGGGAAACCCTTTATCGGGGCGCAGCTTTACCCTTGCGTTGCGCCAGGGGTAGCACCCCATAGCCGCTTTGCTTTCTTGAACGAAAGGGATCGTCATATGACCGGTGCGGGGTCCATCCCTCTCGCTGGAACTGGGCGGAATGGACTGAAGCCCAAGTGCAGCAGATCGAAATTTCAGCAAGCTTCTATAGGCTCAGCTATACCAGTGAGTGGGCAATGAGCCAGTATTCCATCGCTTGGGAATACGCCATCACGCACATGCAAGGAGAGCACAGCATGCGAAAACTTTTAATGATGGGAGCAGCCGTCTTGGTACTCAGCGGATGCAATTCAATGGGAATAATTTTTGGTCCGAAGGTTGATCCTTCAGGTTCGACAATAGAAAAAACAATGGCTATACCGTTATATGGCGCTAATACTCCGGCGCTTTTCGGTACAGCTGAAGACTATGACCTTAGCTTATGTGGCGCACCAAGTACCGACCCCAACCAAGTTGGTATTTTGCTGGCCCCAGTTGCCGCTACAGTTTTGAACGCAGTTGGCGGGGTAGTAATTGATATGACTGTCAAAGCAGCAAATGACAAAGTCAAGGACATCAGAAACCGCGCCAGTAAATCCTGGACAGGTGATTGGATTGCCACGGTTAGCGAGATGAAAGCAACCAAATGCATTGCTTTAATTCGCTACATTCCTAATCAAGAGAAGCTAACCAGCGAAGACGTGCAAATGGCTGTCCTTCTCCGCGTTATACCTTTTAGTGATAACTCATTCCAACTTAGCCCCATAATTGCGGCTTCTCGAAAGAGCGTGGCGCTCACCAAGTGCGAGTCGCATTGCCTTGGCGAGGCTCTCGGTCATGTTTCGCTCTCGATAGCACTGACGCAGACATATGAGAAGTCAGCGACAGAAATTGCTAGTGGCGCAGGCGAAACAATAACCATCAGCTCTGTACCTGTTAGTGAGAAAGGAGAATTAAGAAAAATACCTATCAACAATAGATTGCTGGCGGGAGATAACCTTCCTGCCTCACCTTCTGCCACCAGGCCAATTCTTTATGTGTCCAGCGATGATAATTCAAAAGTCTATGCCAAATTCGCAGTAACTGAAAATGGCACATTATCCGGCCAAGATCACGCCGAAGCGGAGATCGAGGCATTGGGTGAGGCTCTTGGCCCTATTGCGAAAGCGGAGCTTAAGAAAAAGCTCGACAAGCTTTCAACTGATGAAGACAAAGATAACTAAAAATGCGCTCTATGGCCCGCATTCGCGAAAGGGATCGTCACCCCCTGCCTACTTGATGGGCAGGATCGCGAGTCCGGGACAAGGATTGTCCATTACCCGGTGCGCGGCCAAGCGTAGAAGCCCGGACTGGCGGCGTAGCCGCCAGATTCGACCCCGAATCTGATGCTGTTACCCCCCTGCTCTTCGAGGAGGGGGCATGGTCTTTGAGGAACGCATTCTTGCCGGATCAGACGTCAGGGCTATCATTACGAGATCACGCCCATGCAAGACTTCCGGCATGCCAATTTTCAGAGGGCTTAAAGACGATGAAAAGGCTTATCCTCACAGCTTTGGCCCTGACAATACCCATGCTGACCCTGACGTCTTGCGAGAACATGGGCACAAAAGAAAAAATAGGTACCACGTTAGGTGTAATAACAGGCGGGATCATTGGCAATAAAATCGGAGGTAAAGATAACAAGGTAATCGGCACCTCCCTCGGAATAGCAGCCGGGTACTTTATCGGAAGCAGTATCGGAAAATATCTGGACGAGCAGGATAAGCAGCGCATGGCGCAATCGACCCAACAGGCGATTACAACCGGACAAACCCAAATCTGGACGAATACTGAAAACAAGACAAGCGGGCAGGCGCGCGTTGTCGAAACACGCAAAGAGCCCAAACCGGTCGTTGTTCCCATCCTGAAAAGCAAAGTTAAACAAATACCGCCTCTGGATATTATTGGTGATACTTATCGCGCTAAAAGTATCTCCAATGTGCGCGGCGGGCCAGGCGCTGATTACGTGAAAACGGGAAGTCTCAATGCCGGGGAGACTGTCAATGTTGTTGGTAAGGTCAAGACCAGTGATTGGTATTTGATCAGCCAGGACGGTGTTGGCAGCGGGTTTGTCTCCGCCCCCTTGATGGAACATGCGCCTGGGACTATCCCCCCGCCCTCCGGGACAATAATCGCCCAGGGCGATGTCGCACAGCAGCAGGTCGCCTCAGAACGTGTTTGCCGCACCATAGAGCAATCCGTATCCCTGCCCGATGGGTCGAAGAAATCTGAAACGATTGAAGCGTGTCAGGGTGGCGATGGCTGGAAGGTTAAGAGCTGACTTTCACAGGTGATCGCCCATGAAGCGCCTCCTCTGCACCGTGCTTCTTGCCTTTGCCAGCATGGGAATGAACCATGCCGGGGCCGCTGAGCGTGAGCTCGCATCGAAGGGCGCGGCTGTTCGCTTAACGATTGACAGCGCCTTTAAATGCGGGCCAAAAGCAGATATTAAAATTGTCACAGCATCCGCCGCTTATTTCGATCAGGGCGCACAGACGGTGCAACAGCTGGTCAATACGGCAAGCGCGATGCTGGGCTTTGAATGCCCGAAGATCTCTTACCTCAGGTTTTTGGGCCTGACGGACGGTGTTGTCGTTTTTGAGGCCGAGGCGAAGAAACAGGACAAATGGGCCTTGCAAACCGCCCCTGCACCTTTGGAGGCATTGGCCCTGTTCTTGAGCCTGTACCAGCCTGATTTTCTTCACCTCGGCACCGCGCAGGGCAAGTTAAAAGATTATGGGCAAGTCACAGGAATTCAGGAGAGCTATCAGTATGAAGCTCTGGATGAACAGATAAAGCGGCTGGCCACTGTTGTCGATGGTGACACAGAAAAATTCCGTACCTATCTCCAGGGGCAAGGCGGGAAATTTCAGAATTTTGAGAGTGCTTTAAGTCACTACCAGGATGTGCTGAGCACCATCAAGAACTACGCACCCGCTCAATACCCGGCATACAACGCTGTCTTCACAGAAGAATCAAGCCGCCTCAAAGATCATTACTGGTCGTCGCGTGTGGCTGTTCTGTTTGATAGCGAGAAATCGATGAAAGATATTGTTGCCGATGCGCAAAAAATGGCGAATGCGGCTCCTTCTGCTGAGTTTAAGCAATACATAGACTCCCAGCTTGCAGAGTGGATCGGCGAGGAAACGGCGCTTATACAGGAAGATATAAACGACGCGCCGCTCTATGAGGTCGCCTGGGCCGCCGGGTATCTGGCGGAATTGCCGCGATCACAAGACGTAAAAACATTACCGCAAACTGCCGCGCTGATCGCCTCCTTAGAAACCGCACTGCCCGCCCGCCTGGCGCAAAGGGTCGAAGCCCTGCAAGCGCTGGCGGTCGAGGTCATCAAGGAATCGGGAACCAGCTATGCCGATGTGGACACGATCCTTGAGACCAGCTTTGCGCTGGCGGGAGAGTTTGAGGAGTCCGGCTTTGTGGATGCTGGCCATAGCCTGTTGAGCGCGATGGTGAGCCATATCGAGCAGGTCTTAACCTCCGGGCTGGAGCAGTACAAACAGGACCTGGCATTGATCGAGCTCACGGATGAAAACGCCAGCGCGTTGCAAGAGCAAGCCGGTTCATTTCAGGAACTGAGCACCCAGTTTTCCGGTTTTGCGGCCTATCAGAAGGCCGCCGAGGACAGGCTGAGAGCAGACGGAAGCAGCGTCGCTGAACTGACGCCCCCGGCCCCGAGCGGCGAGCCGGATGCGCAAGGCATACGTGCCTGTGACCGGCTCGCGGCTGACAGCTTCGACCCGCAGAAGCTTGCCGCTGGCATTGATTTTGAGAAAGCGGACATCGCCAGATTTAACTTTGACGAGGCGCTGGATGCCTGTATCGCCGCCGTCGAGAACGATCCCAACGATACGCGCCAGCAATTCCAGCTTGGTCGCCTGCTCTGGTTCATGGGCGATCAGGAGTCGGCCCGTGACTACATTGAGCTGGCAGCATCCGAGGGCTATGCAGCCGCTACCTATCTGCGCGCTGAAATGCTGCTGGCGACATCCGATGATCCGGATGCGTTTATTGACGCCCTGAACTTATACAAGGCTTCAGGAAAAGCGGGGTATGCCAAAGGCCTGGCGATGGTCAAAGAGCTGAACCCGAGCGGGATTGATTTCTACAAGGACATTCCCCCACCGACGCCCCAAGACATTGTCCAGGCGCTCCCGGTCAGGGACGCCTCTTATGGAATCTTGGGGGTTACCACATCCATCCGCGTCGTCGATGCGAAAATAAAAGAGTGCTTCCAAACCTCGGCGACAGAGTTCTTTTGCGAGTACATGGTGGTTGCCGAATGCGGCACCAGCGGGAGTATGGGGCAAGACCAGATGATTCAGTTTATGAACCAGATGATGAAATTCGCCTGCGACAATTCCATGGAATACACGTTCAGCAAATTCAGGAAAGTTAGCGGTAAGAAATGGCAGCAAATTGAAGGTTAAATATAGCGCGTGACGACAACTAGCAAGACACCTTAAAAAGCCATACTGCTTGCGCTACTGCATCAACTTGACGAGTTAGTATGACCAGTGTGTTTTAGAGCGTATTCAAGTCGCTTAATCTCGAACTCAGTCAACCCCCCCTTAATAGGAGAAAGCACATTAACTATTGTTTCGTAATCCCTAGCTTTCCAAGCCTCCTCAATGATTTCTCGTGCATATTTCAAACTCGAATCCAATTCGAATTTCTTGCATTCCATGTTGCGCCATTCCTGAATTTGAGAATATGACTCTTTATTTCCTGAAAGGAAGTCAGCAGCATGAATTAGAATCAAATTCGCAACCCGTGGCAAGATATTAGACAACCCCTCCTCATCGACAACCATTAGGCCATCAAGAAAGTCAGATTCTTGTCTTCCCCGAAATCTAAGTATTTCCGCCAGCGAAAAACTCTCTTGTGGATACTGAGCACCATTTCCACCTAAAGTAATACTCAACTCAAAACTCCTAAGCCTATCCAGAGCTACCGTCAAAGAAACAAATTCATTTTGATATTTAAGTAGTTGTTCACTGGACTCGATACAGGTGAGCCCGAAGCCGTCTGCAACTTTGTCAAAACAGTCCTTTGCTTTGGTGATAGAAGGCAATTTCATTTCCGTCGCTTCTTATTAAGATCTGTAGGTGGATAATACGCGCCAGTCAACGGATTGTATCGCCAGCCGCGAGTCTCTAATAGGCTGCGCTCTGCGCGTAAAAAACCTCCGGTCGGGATGCGTTCACCAGTCACTGGATTGCGATATGAATCGTATATTGGGTCTCCTTTTGCCATTTGTTCTCGCAGTCTTCCAGAATTTTGAGACCAATTTGCTTTAGGGGTTCCTTTATTTGGAAGATATAACATGAAGTCGCCATCTTTCCAATTGCTAGTTTTGCTTGTGCTGCTCGCGCCAAACTTAAAAAGATTAAGTCCACCCTTACAGTGATTATAATCACAGCTATCGAAATTACTGGCTGCTAATTTCAAACCACCCGCTTTTTTGGCTGATTGCGCGCCCACCCGCCTAGATAAGTTGGTGTCTTGTCCCGTTGAAACCTTTAGCTTTTTTGCTACCACCTGGAACGCTTGACGTTGGGCCGCGAACTCTTTTGTCGTGAGCTGCTTACCTGGCTGGTACGCCGCTATATTTTTCGCGCCAGAGTTAGCTTTGAATTTTTCGCTGAGAGTGAGCGGCCTTGCAGGCTGGGGAATATTGGCTTTCCCCGAGGTAGTACGTTGCTTTTGCAGAAAATCCTGCTTAAGCCGCAGCAACCGCTCCTGCCTGCTTTTTTCTAACCCTTGTTGTTTCAGGGCACTCCGGTCAACGGCCTGTTGTTTTGCGAGAACCTGGTCTTTGGCCGCTTTCCTGGATTCTGATTCGACCCGTTGTGACGTCGCTTGACGCTGACGATCCAGAGCCAGCTGACGCTGCTGCATGGCCTGATCACGCTGCTGCTGCATGATGCGCTGGGCTTCTTGTTGCCGCGCCCGCATGATCCTTTGCTGCTCTGCCTGCTGCTGACGGATGGCGGCTTGTTGCTGGCGGGCCTGTTCCTGTTGCCGCCGCATCTGTTCCTGCTGGCGCTGCATCTGCATTTGCTGTTGCTGCTGTTGCTGCTGCATCTGTTGCTGGCGCTGCATTTGCTGCTGCGAATAGTAGCTATCATAGCGCTGGGCTAAAGCGTTCCCGCCCATGATCATGGCCATCAGCAAGGCCAGCATGATGGTGATTTGAGAACGGGACAGCCGCATGGTGCTCCCCTCTGTTGCCTAAGTAAGCGCTATGGCGTCAACTATCCAGAGGCCCATAAAGGCCCAAGCGCAAGCGATCATCTCCCCATGCGCATGGCTTTAAGCGTAGCAGCGCCTTAGCCGCTCATCACTGGATACAAAACGGAAGAAAAGCCAGTGAGGCACTGACCTCATTGGCCTATACTCGAACCAGCTAATGGACTAGCGCCCCTTCGACAGATAGCCCGCTCCGTGCGGGCTTTTTGTTTTCTTCGCGGCCAATGTCCAAATGGAGGAATGATCTATGGCTCACCCAAAATTATTTCCAGCAGTGCTGGCCAGCCTTCAATTGAATCAAATGATGATCGGTAAGGCCTTCTGAGGAGATTGCTGGGTAATTGCACAGATTTGCCCACCCATTTGCATTTGACCTGACCAATCATTTCAATCGGATTTGACCATCACACTGCGTGGCCATGGCCGGCAGAAAACGCCCCATGGCTGACGGTGGCGACAGGCAATAATCGCCCCATAGCAGTCACCTGTCTTTACATGATCGCCTGGATTGGAGTCGGGGTAGGCGTTCCCCTGATCTGGTAACTGGCCTACCACGAAGCCGATTGTCTTTCGGATTAACGCCATAATGAAACTGATGTCACACTAAACCGATAGGAACAACGGATCGTAGTTCCGGGTCACGTCGATGATGGGGGTACGACTCCGATGAGCAACCTAGACGATTTTCGCTTCCAGTCTCACGAGCTTTTGCTCCAGCTTGACGCCGCAACCACCCATTTAATGATGCTTGTATCGGCACGGCAGGTAGAGGGCGCTTCGTGGATTGAAGCTACCAATCGCCAGAAGCTAGCGTATGAGGCGTGGGCTACGTTTCTTAGCGCACCAAAAATTGACCCGATGCCTGTTCTAGATGGGCGGGCGGCAGGTGGCTACGCACCATCGGCAGACTGAGAATTTTTCTACTGGTTAAGTTAGTCAAGGATGCTTGGGTGACCTACACAGGGTACTGCTGAATCGGGCAGATAGGTTCTTTGACGGCATGAACCCGCTAGATGGTGCGACCGAACTTTTTGCGGATCGCGTCTAAGTCATCCCACGGGTTACGCCATTGTCCTGAGTAACCACAAGCTGAGGAATGGACGAACGCTTCACCACGATCTATTTCTTTCTGCTGTGCTTGGCAGGATCGGCAAGACACAATGCCATTAGTGATTTTCCAGCGGTCGTTCCAATCAGTCAGATCCTCGCTCGCCGTCATAAATCACCATTTCAGATATACGCCCTACTAGAGTGAGTAGCTGGTAGCGGGCAAGGTCCCAAAAACTCTTGGGCAAGACTAAAGGCGTTCTGAAATGAAATCATCTCTGGGGCGGCAATCAGGACATTGAGCGGAATAGCTGCTCTGAGTTTTTCGCTTCGCACTCAGCCTCAGCTTCCATTCGTGTTGGAAATGACGCGGGCAGTCGACACTTTTCTTTGGTGTCGTAGATGCTAAAGCCACAAGGCGCCATGCTGGAGTAGTAGCGAGAGCCATCACGTACCGACCCCGTTTCCTCTGGTATCCCAGGAACGACAACAAATCTCGATGCCATTTCATCACCTATCCGCTGATCGTCATAATACGGTTTAGCGGCATATGGCTAGTACATCAAGCCTTTCGAAATTGGAGTCGACGGGTGGGTACCCTTGCGTTGCGCCAGGGAGCGGGACGCCCCTTTAAGCAGCCTTGTTTTCACGAAAGGGATCGTCACCAACTGGCCGGGACAAAGGCTTTCCATTGGCCCGGTGCGCGGTTAGCGCATAGAGCCCGGCCTGGCGGTGCAGCCGTCAGGTGCGCCCATGCTTTTGCTTAAGTTCAGAAGCTGCTTATCAGAACTTTCACTTCCCCTCTCCTCCTGGATCGTCACGCCTCATGCCCATTTTGTTTTTGCTGTAGCACAAACGTCGTCTCTGTCCTGCGGCAAGTCATCAATGACTCCTTCTCTTACGTTGCGGCCCGAAGCGGGTGCTGCGCAGCCGACGCCTGTGCTGATGCAGCGTCACAAGGTCACGAAGGGTGGCGAAAAAGGCAAAAGGAGATTTGAAATGAAACTGCTGACGATCTTTGAACTGGCTGCAAAACCTGATCACGAACTGCGCGCGCTGTACCGCGAGGCCTTCAATGAAGCCGCCCGCGCTGACCGGACAAGCCAGGAACAACGTAATGCCCTGGCCTCGCTGGCGAATATCCGCCGCGTGATGAGCGCAAGAGCGTTGCGCCCTTGAGTCCATGGGCTTCTCGTCACCACAAATCAGATGAGTGCCACGACCTAGGGCGAACAATTGCGATTGGGTTCGCATTTTTGCCCTGCATTGGGGCCGCAAGGCGGGCATTGCCTGGATGGTCCACACTCTGGCATGCACTCCTTGTTATTGGGACCGCAGTCGGGCTGACAGAAGGCGTTGTTGCTCGTCGCCTGGGCGATTTGTTGCCTGACCAGCGACAATGTTTCTGAACCGACGACGTCTTCCAGCGCGTTGCCGAGAATCGAACCCACAGGCCAACTCTTGGACATGATACAGGGAGCCACAACGCCATCGGGGCCGATTGCCAGGACGCCCTCGGCGCATCGACCGCACAGATTCTCCATGGAGCATTTCTCGCCTGGCTGAGCGCGCCCAAAGCCGCGAACATGGTCATGCCCAATATCGGTAATGCCCAGTGCATTTAAGTAATGCATGGTCGCTTCCAGCTCGCCTGAATTTTCCTCCATTTCGACAATGCCGACTCTAAGGCCAACTCCTGCCGAGAGCACTTTCCGTATATTCGTAGTGGTGCGGTTAAAGCTGCCTGGAGATTTGGTGATGCTGTCATGTGTCAGGCTATTGCGAGAGTAAAAGGATGTTGCGACGGCAATACGGTGTTTTTGAAAAAGACTTATGAGTTCGTCACTCAGGTGAAGCAGATTTGTGAATACCTCAATAAACTCGTATCCGATATTTGAGGCATGCTCGATCAGTGAGGGAAGCGCCTTGTTGAGCGTGGGTTCTCCGCCAATAAACTGAACCTGACGGCAACCTAACTCATAACTTTCATTGAGCAGGCGAATATAGTCGCCTGCTGTCAATACATCGAGTTCACCGCTATACGGACTAGAAGAGGAGTAGCAGTGTGTGCATTGCAAATTACATCTGTTGGTTAGTTCCAGCCAGAGAAACTCAAGTGGTGATGATGAAGAAACCGGTTGCGAAGTAGCATGATGTTGCATGGCATCAAACTCCTTTGTTTCAGGGTGTGCATCAAGCATCCTGTTACTGCTGAGTCGCTTGAAGGTCTTGAGCGTAGCCATTCAAGAATAGCCGCCATTTATTTTTTTGCCAGTCGACGTTATTTATAGGGCATCCGTATATTAATGATTTTTTAATCGACTCTAGGACTATGACGGTTTTTCTGGCTCATATTGTTATGCTTGTGTTATATCTTATGAAGAAAGTGAGGAATGTTGCTCTACGGAACGCCAGAACTGCTAGACGAAGTGATCCAGGAAACGCAAAAAATTCTGCGTTGTACGGTTACGGGGTGTTCAGTACCTGAAAAATCTCAAGACTCAACAAGTCTTCAATCCATCTTTGCCGGGTGCTGCGGATTGGCACAATGTATCGCCGGATATGCGCTCCAGGATTTGGGCGTACCGGTAAAACCGTTAGCGACGCAATCGTTGGAAGGCTATTACCAGCAAGGGCATGCGGTCCTGGTGTGTAAGGTCGCCGAAAAGGCTGATAGCCGTTGGCATCTCATTGATGCGACCTTTGGGCAATTCTGTGGGGAAGCGAAATACCTGGATACACCCAGCCCCGCGTTTTATCTGATGCAGAGCGCCGAAGGTGCGGGCATGACTGCCGCTTTGTTAGAACGCGGTCATGTAAGCCTGACGCCGGAACGCGCGGCGCTGTACCTGTCGGCATTCTGCAATGGCGTTGCACCATTGGAAAAAGGGTTGGCCATGGTCTTCATGCAAAATCCACCACAGCATCCCTATCACTACCGGCGGGATATCGGCTGCGACGACTATAGCCGCGAGAATCTTGGACGCTATGGCCAGCTGATTGACAGCTCCCGTCTGGCTTCGCGCCGATCAACCCAAAGTCAGTTCAAGCTTTAATCTTTCAGCATTCCCAGGGCGTTCAACGCCGACGTCAGCGCTGACCGGACAAGCCAGGAACGCTGGAACGCCCTGGCCTCGCTGGAAAACATTCGCCGCATGATAAACGCAAGAGCGTTGCACCCTTGAGCCCTCATTCGGAGCGGGCATAAAAGCCCGCTCCGGATTGCCAATCAGGCCTGGAGCCAGGATTCCACGGTGGCGGCACCGTACTGGGCTTTCCACTCTTTCAAGACGCGGTGATTGCCGCCCTTGGTTTCCACCACTTCGCCATTGTGAGGGTTCTTGTAGCGTTTCAATACGCGCGGACGCCGATGCGCGCCAACGACCTTCTCCTGTTTGCGGCCAGCCGGGGCAGGATCAAGGATGGCAATGACGTCCTTTAAACTCTTGCCATAGGACTGCATCAGGTTCGTCAGCTTTTCTTCGAACTCGATTTCTTTCTTCAATCCGGCATTGGTCTTCAGCGCTTCCAGTTGAGCAAGTTGCTCCTGTAGCGCCCGTTCAGCCGCTCGAAATTCTGCCAATTTTGACACTGTTATCACTCCTGATAGGACGCATGTGCGCGTGGGACTGAATATAGCAAAACCGAGTATGCTTTTTCACGCAGGACAGTAATGGCGGCGAGTGTAAGGGGATTGCCCGCACCAAAGAGCGAGACATGTAGCCCAGCATCCCTGATTGCTTGGCATCCTCAAACTCGATGGTCAGGCTGTCGCGAATCATACCTTCTAGGCGGGGGCCAAGTGACAGTTCGTCAGACACTCGCTAGGGTGGTTCGGCATCACTTGCCGAAGCCAGGATCAGTTCGTTTCCATGGCTTGTATTATTTCTCTGTGTAGACATCCCTTCACAGTCCTGTTTTGGAGAAGACTCCAAATTTTATTCGCTGTGACGGAGAAAAGAAAATCGAATTAGAGGGCGATAAATAGGTAGTCCATCCGACCTAAATTTACCTTCTACGGTACGATGCGATGCGGCCCAATTACATTGCCGCACCGCGTAGCTAGCTGTGCTCTAGATAATATTTTGCGGAGCACATATTTGCTCGTCTGATCTAACTAAATTTTTACTCTTCACTGCATTATCGTACCAGGTCAGCCACTCGCTGTTAACGTAGCAGCCTTTTTTGACCTGTATAATTTTGCAAAACTCGTTACTTCCAGTGCATGGTATATTGCCACCGAAATCTTTCACCGGATCGAGGCAGTAGGGTACAGTGTCTGGTTTATGAACAACAGGGAGCTCAGTGTCTTTTCCTATGTATGCCATGCCAGCAGGCGTTTCCCTGCATCTCTTTGTAAATTGCATCTTACCATCCCAATAGGCCTCATTACCCATTGTCTCGCCATCTAATCGCATCACATATTTTCGAGGCTCAACAGGATCTTTTTTTGGGTTGGCATTAAACTCTGCCATGACGTAGGTATAGTTTTGAAGATTATTTTTAAAATTGAAGGACGCTTCAGGATAAATACCATTGACTTTTGATCTAGTGCAGTCAAAGGTTATCATTTGCCCCGGATCAAAATCAAAAGGCACTACCGACTTAGCCTGCCTCCCTTTTAAAACCATTTTTTTGTATGTTATATCGCAATTGGCCTGGTTCTCAGGGGTTGTGCTGACACCTTGAAATAAGACGCCGCCCCTGTGCTCCAAGTTTATCATAGTAACAACAAACTTCTCACTTGTTTGCGGTTTTAGCTCTACTTGAAGTTTTGATTTCATTGCCGAAATACAATTATTAAATGAGGTCAAGGCCGGTGCGAACACCGTCTTGTATACGCGACTAGAAAAGCTTTTATCCCTTGCAAAGCTGCTGTTCTCCTTGCACCACTGCTTCGAATTTGAGTTTGTGCTTTCCGCACTAAGCCCAGCCTTGAATGGCACCTTCACAACGGTTTCAATGAAACCATCGAAACCATTGCTACTTTCAGACTTTTCTACTCCGCAAGCGCGATCATAACGATAACTCATTTGATCAACCTGATCGAACTGCTCAAAGCTCTCTGTGGCAGCTAATAGCAACGGTGCCCTGCAAATCTCAAATTCATCAGCAAATGCCGGCGTGGCGAAAGCGCCTGTTAGTGCGATAAGTAGTACGGATTTTCTTGACATTGTTTTCTCCATGGACAGAGCCAGCCACCCTTGTGACTTACGCTCTAAGGAGCATAGCTACAACGCCAACCATTTCGAGGCGCGCCCTCTACGTACAGGCGAGAAACGAGTAGATATTTTGCAGCAATTGGGTGGGGGATAGAACTGAATGCAGCAACGGTGCACAAAAGCGCGCAGCAAAGCGATCATCGCTCGCCTACCTGGGTCAGCAGGCGGTCAACATGGACAGCAGACTTATTGGCTCTTTCCGTGATGACGGAGGGTTTGTCGCCGCCAAGGAGATAGGAAAGCCAAGGCTATTAAGATGTCTTGGCCTCACCGCACAATCTTTGTACAGGAGTTTCTCAAGGGCATTGCGCCCTTGAGATCTGATTTTAATGCGCGTTGCCTTTCGAGAACTTGAGCGTGTGCTCGCCTTTCTTGTAGAAAGGACCAACCACATAGTTGGAGGTGTTCAGTTTCGGATCGATCATGGATGTGGTGCAGATTATTTGGTAGTCATTTTCCAGCTCATCGCACTTCTCTACTAGAACTCGCTGGAAATTCTGGCTTCTGGCTTCCATCATCCCCTTATCTTCGATGTTATCCAGCATAAGGAAGCGAGGATACCGTGCCATCTGATCCTTTACAGAGTGAATGAAAATGGCAACCCGTATGGAGTTTTTCAGGATGACCATGGAACTGGCTGAGAATTTCGATCTGCCGTTTACGGCCATCTTGTCTCGTGCGAAGTCAAACGTAACGTCCTCGGGGTTTTCAAAGACGTTTTCATAGCCGCCGTCTGCCTTAATGAACTCTTTAGCGATCTCTTCGATGTCGGTGTAGACATCCTGATAGCGATTTTTTGTCGCTTCGGCCAGTACTTCCAGCTTCTCTTTAAGCGTGGTGATGCGAGAATTGGCATCTGTCTTCCGGGTAGTCAGGTCTTCAATCTGATCCACCATTTTTAATTTTTCACCGTAGTTGGTAATTTGGCTGCGGGCAAAACCTATCTGCGCCCCGATCTCCGAGATGGCCGCGTCCACCGCATCGGCGTTACCCATCAATTCCGCATACTCCATTCTCAGGGAGTTGAGACGATGAGAAATGATCGGAAGTGATGAGCTTATGCTGTCAGACTTGCTCTGATACTCTTTGAGAAGGTATTCGCTTTCACGAATCTGAAAGTGAATTTCATTTATTTTTTGAATATAGGAATAGTGACGCTTTTCCAGATCAAGCCCTGCCTTGCAAAGGCCGCAAGCCGTCCCATCGGCATGAGTCTCAATGGGGCTTAGGCAAGCAGGGCAATATTTGAATATCAACTCACCGAGCGATGTACTGGTAGCCTTTGAGTTTTCGAGGGCGGCAAGGCGCTGCTTAAGAGATTGCAGAAATAGCTTTGTATCCACGATCTCCGAGGTGATGATGGATTTCCGCTCTTCCAGGTCTGCTTTATCTGCGGAGAGCGTTTCAAGCTCTTCTGCGATAGCGGCTGCGCGATCCCGGATACCTTCGGTTACATGTTCCAGCTTTTCATGCCGAATAGCCTTCCGCTTTTCTTCAAGAGCCAGGATTTCGACTTCCAGGGCGGCTATGTCAGATTCAATTCTTTCCCGTCTGATAAGGCTAACGTCAGACCCGAGGAAGCGATAGATGGCCTTGAGCTCGCTGGCAAGGGCGTCGAATTCTCTATTGGCCTCAATGAGTTCCTGACGCAGGTTATGCGCTTCGAGATCATCAATGCCTAGTAAGTACTCACCGATTGCCTTACGTATATCAGCGTTGTCGTAATTCTTGTCTTCTTTGAGCAGCTTGGTAGTTTGCGTAAGCTGATCAACATACATCAGACGTAAAATCTGATGCATTGTGAGGTTTTTGGCTTCATCCGTTTTGTGTGACGGAAGCCCCATCAACAGAAATAGCTGCTGTGAATAACTATGGGTATCCTTATTGCGTGCATTTGGATACCTGAACCAGTTGAGTTTATCGGCCAAGGCAGCCTCCGCATTTCCCTCATAGAGGAACATGGCTGCTTTGCCTGTTTCGGAAATCTCTCTCTTCAAGCAGTAAGTTTTATAGTTCAGCTTTACTTCCGCAATGGTTTCGTCACAAGCAATCTGCTCTTCTGTCCAGTCCGAAACCTCGGCACCCAAGGCGTAATACATAAGATCCATGACAGTGGACTTGCCTGTACCGTTGTCACCGCGAATGATATTCACGCCCAGCTTGAATATTTGATCGTAGACAAACTCACCGGATTTAATAACTATAAATCTGGTGACGAACAGGGCCGGAAATTTATGAGAGGAACGAGTCTCAAGTATCATATTTATATTCCATTAATCCAGACCTGGACTTCAATCCAGATTTTCCATTGAATTCGAGTGCAGGAAGCTCATTCGCAATAAATCTGAACCACTCTTCGCCAGTTGTCTCGTCCGCCTGAAGTCGCACCATTAGCTCGTCTGGAAGCGCAGTTTCAGACCGTGTGACAATACCTTCCTGAAATCTCTCAAGATCAATCAAATCTTTGGCCAGAATATTCTGAATGGCCGTATTCTGGATGGGCTCCAGCTCAAACAGAATGCGCTTGGTGTTTAGCATCGACTCATAAGCGTCAGGCAGCGCATTGATAAGTTTCTTATAGGACTTGACCGTAATCGGCAACGGCGATACGTCTTTAAGTAGATGAGGAAACAAGACATAAAAATCCATCAATCTCATCAAATCCCATTGAAATTCCTTGTGGATCGAAGAGTTCAGGATGAGCAGGATTCGATAAATACTGTGATTAATGTCGTATGCAGGGTGGTAGATAAGCATGTTATTCGGCCCACACGAGATGACATTTGCCAGTCAGGAAGTAAAGCATTCCGAGGACATGCTGCGTCGTAATCGACGAGTTGAAGCCAACGATTGATTGGTATACGGGGTCAACAATGTGATCCTGCACCGCTTTATCGACAATAGATTTGTCTTTCCTCTCCAGAATGAGAGGACGAATCTTCTGGTTGAAGGTTGTGTCGATCATGGCCAGAACATGGGCATAGACCTTCTGCTCGATCAATGACATCTGGCGTTTCGCGAGCATCCTTTCAAATTTATTCTTCAGATAGATCGCATTCTCGACCAGATCCTGGCGATTACCATTCGCAAGCTTACCTTCGACACCAATGATGGGCCGACCGGGCCTATCGGTCGTGTATTCGGCCAGTTCCTCGATAATAGATTCGAGTTCTGGGTTTTCCTTGATCGAAAGCTTTAAGGCGCGGATTGCCTTTTCCAGGGGAAGCAGTGCTGCTTCATGGACATGCTTGTCCCCCAGGACGGCATCGCCCTGTATCTCTCCATGGAACTCAGCACTATTCCCCATTTTCTTCCTTTGAATTTACGGTTTTGTCGCCAAGGACAACATCACCCTTGATGATAGTCCTGTGGAAAACAGCCTTATTTTCTTTATGAACAGTGGTAACGGGCTTTTTGCCAAAATGAACGATGGCGGCATACAGGCAGACCAATAGCCCGCCTGTGACCACCAGCACAAATGCAAACTTCTGCTCGCTGCCAAATACGGCTACCAGCTGATGTTCAAATGCCTGCCCGAGAAACCACCAGATCAAAAAGCAAACGATGGCTACGGGGCCACCAGCCTTCAACGCTGCTTTCCAAAACTCATCCATTGCCCCAACTCCTATTACTACAATCTTTTTTATGCTTATTCCAGCTGCGCCGCCACAGTGGCGACATGCCCCGCCAGGCTGGTCACAAAGGTTTTGAAGCTGGTCAAATCCGAAAGAGACCCGTGCACTCCTGAGCTCACAGCATCACGCGGCGAGGCGATCAGAGAGGCGGCAGAATAGAGCTGCTCCTGCATGAGACGCTGGCACAAAATGTCGTACCGGTTCAGATAGGACGCCCCATTAAATTCTTTGAACGTCGGGAAGTGCGGCGACTTGTCACGAACGGGTGTCCGCGAGCCTGGGGCATCTTCAACCACCATCAGCCAACCAATGAAAGGCCGGGGCTGCTTACCGAACGCGCCTTCACGGTAGGCCGTCCACAGGCAGTGTGCTGTGCCGATGGCCTCTTCCGTTCTGTTGTTGAAGTTGTTCCCGAAAGACGGTCCCACCTGGCTCTTGAGCTCAACGGCGGCAATCAGCTGCCCCTTGTGCATGACGATAATGTCCCAGAGCTTGGTGGGCCTGAAATAGCCCGGAAGCGTCAGGGCAGCCTTTTGCTGATGAATCTGCGCGTGGGCAAGGCCGTTTTTCTTTACGATCTCCGTGATGAGATCGGTAAAGCCGTCCATATTCTTGCCGCCGGTGACACCGGCGCGTTCGCCTTGGTCCGCTTTGCCGGATTCCAACTGCTTCTGCTTAGCGTCATCCCGGCTTTGCCAGAAGGCTTTTATAGCTTCTGGCGTCTTGCTCTCGTAATCAACAAGGTCTAGCGGCACAGTTATTCTCCATTTCCACCAAGGGCGGCACACTCTTCGGGAGTGAGTCCATAAAGTTTAAAAACAGCGCGGTTGCAGGCCGGGATATCGTGTCTCTCGGCGGCTTCGGAAAGCTCTTTCCTCAAGGCTTCAGGAACGTCCTTCCAGAGCGGAACCCTGATACGACGCAGATACTGCGCCTGGAAGCGCAGATACCCGCCCCGCATTTTGGTCGAGTAGACAGTTACAAAAAGTCTCGCTATGCCGGACAGCAGCACCGCCTGAAGAGACTTGAGCTCCCAGTCCTCCGAGAGGATAAAGTACAAATTGTGATGAGGGTACAAAGTGCCATCATCATAGACGATATGGGCATCGCCCTTGATATCCGGGATCAACAGCTTCGGCTTTTTCGCAAGCGAAGGCGTAATCCGGTCAATGGTGCGATACCAGTTGGACGGCTGGCTTTTGGCGCAGTGCCGGTTGGTGATGACTTCCTTGTGGGTTTCCAGGTAACGCCGCAAGCGCGGATATTTTTCGAGGTCAACCAGCCCCCCTTCATCCTGGAAGGGGTTGATCACACCGTAACCGCGCCACTCAATGTGCCCGCTGACGATGTCGCGCGTCATGGCGAGCGGCAGTTTGCGGTCAGGCTCGACATCAAGCGTATCGAAAGGCGCGATATAAACCTTGTCCGCTCCGGTGGCCACACCGATGCCGACTTTGCACCCCGCCTCTTCTAGGGCTGGGAATACCGTTTCAAGACGGCGCACCAGATTGAGCTGGTCTGAGGACTCCAGAATCCAGGGCTCATCGCCCGCAGTGACGCAAGCGATTTCGCGTATGGCCTCTTCACCTGCGGGCAAGGTCTTCTCGGCAATGAGCCCCGCAAGCTTTTTCAGGTGCGCGCGGTTCAGCTCAGGGCTATGCATGATGCGTGTCGGTCCGGATTTTTGCCGGGAGATGATGGTAATCGCCGGATAGGCAATCACATCGGTATGGAACGCCTGGGTGGCGGTCATATCGATATAGGCCTTCAAGTGAAAGCCTGCGGCAACCATATGGCGGAGCGGCCCGCCATAACGGTTTTTCATCCAGCGGTCAGCGCAGATGAAGCCCAGATTGCCGCCCTTCGTGAGGTGGTTGAGCGACCGCTCGATAAAGGGAACGTAGAGGTCCGCCCGGTCATAGATCGTTTTGTACCGAGACCTGTATTCGGCCATCAGCACGTCGGGGATCAGCTCTTGCCGGACATAGGGCGGATTGCCCACGACAAAATCAAACTGCCCTGGAACCTCGGCCAGCAGGAAATCGCCCTGAATGAGCCAGCAATCTGCGAGTGCCAAGGCATCAATACGGGAGATGCCGAAGTCTTCCAGCGTCTGGATCACCAGCGCCTTGGTCTGGCTGAAGGTTTCGTGGTGCAGCTCAACAGCACGAATGCACCCACCCAACGAGCCGGGCGCGTCATTCTTGCAATCGCTGGATTGCCAGACATCCAGCAGTCGCTCGATAGCCGGAAGCAGAAAGTCGCCGCCACCAAAGGAAGGCTCAAGTAGGCGCATGCGGTGCAGCGGCTGGTCGCTGCTGTAACCGCTCAGGTCCAGGATGAATTCGACAACCTCTCTGCGGGTAAAAACAGCCCCCCTTGCTTCCACACCGCCCGTGGTCGCCAAGGCATGGACGGCTGCCGCAACCGGGCAGAGGTCAGGAAATGAAAGCTGATGAAGTTTAAGAGATGTTGTCATGTGGCCTTATAAAGGATCTTAAATTAAATAATAGCGTTCGGTTGTACGTGGAGAGACCGAACTTTAATGGCGGCGGTGCGTTTCCTTGCTTCGGCCAGGTCGAATATTAATTGGCGCTGGAGCCATGTTTCGGCACCACCACCAAACACCAGGTCAAGCCGGATGGCCATCTCTGGAGAAATCCCGGATTTACCTGTTAATAAATTGGAGAGCGCCTGTCGGCTGACCCCTAAAATTTCAGCCCCGGCAGTCACGGACAGGCCGCTGCGTTCAAGACACTCTTGCCGCACCAGCGCACCGGGATGAATATCATTGACGGACATAGCGACTCCTCCCGCTCCTTCGTCGGAGCGCAATGGTCAAGCGTCAAGCGACACTTGTCAATGCGCTACAGAGCCCGGAAGCAGCCCAGCCCAGATGATTCGGAAGCCCCCACCAGGGGAACGCTGGCCTGCGCGCCAGGCGGATTCGCCACACACCCGCCACAAGCTCAAAACGACCGTGATGGACAATGGCGGATTTCTGCGGGTTTCAGAGGGTGGCAAAGTTGTGGCAAAAACGGCCCCAAGGGGCCGTTTCTTTCCAGAATATTTTGCTAAGTCATTGATTTTAAAATGGCAGGGGCAGAAGGATTCGAACCCTCGACCTACGGTTTTGGAGTCCCCAAAAAAGCATTGAATTACAATCTATTAGGTAGTGCTTGCCACAGATTCGCCACATGAATTCGCGCCAAGCGTCCCAACGACTCCGAATCGATTGCTCTTATCGTCGTCGGCCTGCTCGATCAGGTGGCCGTATGTGTTCAAAGTGGTCTCGATGTTGGCGTGTCCCATCAGCTTCTGAATTCGCTTCAGGTTAAGTCTGCGCTCGATAAGCATTGAGGCGTAGAAGTGCCGAAGGGCATAGGGGGTAAATTTCGGCTCCTCAACCTGCCCCTCATCCTTTTCGACCATTTTTATGAGCCCTGCTTCTTCACATGCGACGTAGAAGCCTCGCTTGCGCCAGTTGTCCACGCTCTGCCAATGTCCCGTTGCTGTGGGAAAGATTAGGTCGTGCGGATTGTCGATTGCATGGTGATCGGCGTAATGCTTCACGATGTCGTATGCGGCAGGACTGAGATCAATGAATCGCCGTCCAGCCGGAGTCTTCGTTACGGAAATTCTATCCCCTGGGCGCTCAATAGCACGGTCAACCGCAACGCCCTGGTCACGCAGATTGAATTGGGGCACGACAAGATATTCCTGAGGACGCATGCCGCTATCGATAGCGAGATAGAGCATCGGGCGATACCTTCTCCAGGTAAGCGCAATCTGTTTATTCTTGGAGTTGGCAAGGCGGTCAGCAGCAGCCAGAAGATCGCGAACTTCGTTTTCGGTCGGAATCTGGATGGGCTCATCATATCGCGATTCCTTGCGGATACTGACTCCCGCCGCCACATTGCTCGTAACAAGACCACGCTGCGCCATTTCGCGCACGACTGATTGAAACGAGGACATAACCTTGCGAGCCTGATCTCGACTGGCGCAATTTTTGATTAACCAGGAACGAAAGGCGACAATATCTGGCGCAGTAATCTCATGGAGGTCTGTCGTCCAACCGTATCGCTTCATAATTTCAGCGCGATACTGATAATTGCTGAGCGTGTAGCCCGTGACGGGATCGCGGCCATTGCGCCCCTCTGACTCACAGACATCAAGCCATTTGTCGATTGCCTGGGCAACCGTGCAGACGCTGGTCGATACGGGAGCAGCACCGATGCGCGACACTGCATCTTCACGAAATGTACGTGCCTCTTTCAGAGTCGAGAATGTCTTGTACGCATAGCCTGTTGCACTTGCTTTGCAAGGGTAGCGAACTTGATATGTTGTGCCTTTTGCACCTGTTCTTTTTCGAATGTCGGACATGATTCGTCATATCGTATTTAGCCCTTCCGGTCAAATACTCCCTTAAGGCTTTCTACATTTATATGCGCGTTATTTTTGGCGGTTACCTGACAAGTATTGTAAATTTCTACCAGCAGATTTTTGTCTATTTTTAGCCTTCCATCGATGGGGTCAACGAAGAATGGCAGCTTACGTTTTCCGTGTGCATCGGGATCTGCTGCGCGCTTTATTTGCCGCTGACTGAGTTCAATTCCGTTTTCGGCCAGTACGTTTCTGGCCTGCTCTATATTCACGTATCGTGGAAATTCCATGACAATATTAATCCCCCCTAATATTTATTGCCCAAGTTAAATCTTGTAGTCCTCAGCGGCGCTCCGGTACGGCCCGTTACTGTGAAGCTTATTGACCTGCTGCCCCAGTTTGTTGCGCGGCACGACCTCTTCACCAAACTCGTTTATGGGATTGACGTAAAGGGTCACGTTTTTGAGATGCTTAACGTTGTAATCATTCTCCAGCTCATGGAGCTTTTCATAGAACGCCTGGCGCAACTGGGCGACGGTCATCTCCCCTCTGATTATGATTTGCATCACCGCGTGTCTCTTTCCCCAAATAGAAAATTTTATTATTTATATTTTTATGATGAGCCCTGATCAGTTTATAAACTATTAATTTTTACACTCTATAGTTGTAGATTTTGCTTAGTCGATTCCTTGTCGGTCTGCGCCAGTCCCTTGCGACCCGAATGCGCCCCAAGAGGAACGCGAGAGGCGGTCAGTATGTTGCTCTGGGATAAGGTGGTGCCATGTTCCCAGGCGGGGGATTTGCCATGGTTGCCTACTACTCTACACAGGATCTCTGTGATCGCTTCCGCTGCTCAAGCCGTACGCTGTTTCGGCGTATGAAGCGGATAGTGAATCCATTTCCCGCCCCCTGCATGAAGCATGCGGGAAGCTGCAATCTTTGGGACGCTGAAGAGGTATTCCAATGGGAGCGGCGGGAGAGGAATATTTGCGCCCGCTAAAAATTGATTCTGTAGGTTTTTCTTGTGCTTATTAATTTGCTAATAACGGGGCGTGATGAACTTGGCTCAGCGTTTCAAAAGTAAATGCCTCAGCGGCGGACGCACCTCACCCGAAAAAAACTATTTTTACTGCTGGTGTTGTGCTGCCCCCCGCCTAATTGCTGGCTCCACGCAGTGGTCGTAGTGGCCTCCGTAGAGGCCCAGTAGAGAGCGCTCTGGAAATTCGTAATATTCCCGCCTGCCTGGATTATATCTCGCACAGACCATAAGTAATAAGTTTCCACCTGACTTGGCAGATACCAGTCAGCATGACCGCCCGTCCCTAAATCCTTGCATAATTTAAACGCCGGGAATGTTGTGCTATTCGCCACCTGATCGGTGTTTATACGTCCATCATAAATTGAATCCGTGGCAATATCGTTCGTTCCGGTCGATGTTTTCCATGTGCTTGTCGTTCCCTGATCCGTGGTTGGAATGAACAGATGTTCTTGCGTAATCGGGTGATACCCCGCGTACACCGTCCCATCCGCACACAGATCGCCGATATTCGCGCACCCCGCCGGGCCAACTAACCCGGCTTGCTCAAAAGGGCTCCAGGTACTCCCTGAGCAATACTCCCAAGTATCGCTGGCGCTGGTGTATCGCAGTCGCCCCTGCTTATCGCTGTCACATGCCCCGGAGTCAGAGTTGACCTGAAACAGACTTTTGCCATCTGTTGCGCGCTCTTCCAGCATTTTCCAGACCGTCCCATTGCAAATCAGAACCATGCCGGGGATTTGCTCGGGCCCACCTGTGTCGCGTATAAGCCCTGCCGTCGGACAAGCATCACCCGGTTGGGTTTCCGCAGCACGTACAGATACCGGAAACAGAGAAATAAAGGACATAAAGAATAAAAAGATGCCTGCCTTGGCCAATCCAACCTCCCTTGTCAGAGTAACGCCCCCCGGCCTAAAGCTGAGTTGCGGCATCAAAAAAGCGGACGATGCCTTCCGTCTATGTCGGGGTTTCTACGCCCTGGGTCAGATATATTCCGACCTATCCCAAAGATATCAGAGGTTAATTAACAAGCAATCAATAAATTTTAAGACTGGGAAGTTTTGTCATTAACTATTTGATATGCCCGCTAAAGCATTGAGCAGGAGACACTTTCGCCGTATGAGACGGATAGCCGTCTAAAAATATTTTTTATACCATATCGCTTCTTGATAGGGGTTATCTGAAGTAATGCCCTTTGCCAGGTGACATAATTTTCTGGGATTACTATCAGGGCTTTTGCCTTTGCCCACTAATGTCCAGGTGTTATGCTTTGGATCAGTGTATATCTCCAACTCCCATTTATCGTTTTCAGCCTTGATTCCAGTGGGCTCTTCGCCCAATACAAGTTTTAGCCCTTTTTTTATGACGCGATCATAGCCGCAGATAGGCTGTTTATATAATTCCTCTACATCGAGCTCATTCCCAAGGGGATCGGTCATAGCTGCCGCACTTACAGATATAGTGAGCAGATATCCTATGTAGGCTGCCTGGAGAAAGCTCTGGGGTTTCATAGAATGTCCCCTACTTTAAGTGAATAAAAAAGGCCATCCGTATGGATGGCCTTTTTTACTTACAGTCCGCGTTCAGGTCGCGGAAACCTTCAAGCTTCACGGGGGAGCGTCCTGGAAGGCGGGCTACCAGCTCTAGCGTTCCCCCCATGGCTTCGACGTACTCGCGCAGCGTGGAGATCAGCATGTCGGTGCGTTTCTCCACTTTGGAGACGTTTCCTTGTTTTATATCGAGAAGATCGGCCATCGCCTCTTGTGTAAGGTTTAACCCCTTGCGTAACTCCTGCAAGGTCATCTGCTCCTGGATGAGCTCTGCGCCGCGCTGCTCGATTTTCTGCCTGCGCGCAGCGGGAAGCCCTTTCATAACCTGGTCGAGTGACTTAGCCATTGACTTACCCTTTCTTCAATGTGCTCAGGTGCCGGTCGAAGCGGGCATCTGCGCTCTTGATTAAAGCCCTGTAGAACTTCTTCTCGCTGCCGCCTGACTTGTCACCACCGACCAGTACGACGGCCTTCCTTTCGGGATCGAACGCGAAGGCCACGCGCCAGACCCCATCATCAGCCTTGAAGCGCAGCTCTTTCATATTGGCGTACTTCGAGCCGTTGAGCGTATCCACGTGGGGTCGCCCCAGCTCCGGGCCAAATCGCTCAAGTACCTTGAGCTGCGCCAACAGTTCGTCCTGAACCGCCTCAGCCATGGCCTCGAATTCCGGCTCAAATTCGTCACAAAATTCGATATGCCACGCCATGATTAAATATATCCTTAAGTGAATATTCCGTCAAGGGTATAATTTCAGCCCCTGCCCGATCCTAGGCCGATTCCAGGGCTTTGAAAAGGCACCTAGAACGCTATTCCGCAAGGCTTTTCAGGCGCTGTAGGCCTCTTTCTGTTCGGCCAGATAGTCGTACTGGTCATAGACCTGCCAACTGCCCGGCAGCTTGTGGCCGAGCATGATTTCGGCGAAATGGGGCTCTGTAAGGGTCGAGAAATTGGGGCGCGCGGTCTTGCGCAGGTCGTGAACCGGTGCTTGCTCAGGGTGTGCCCTGGAAGTATTTCCTGAACCAGACTTCCTGCGTATATGGATTGTCTGGCAGGCCCCTTGCCAACTGGCAAAGTTTTTTAATGCTGGATGTCGTGAGTTCTTTGCTTTTTCCAACTAAGGTCCAGTTACCATCAGTCGGGTTCGCATAAAGCTCCATATCCCATTTGCTATTCGATGCCGTAATGCCGGTCGGTTGTTCACCTAATAGCGTGGACAAGGCTCTCTTAATACGGACTTCGTAATCACAAGTAGGTTCTTTAAAGAGACCTTCCGCGCTTTGCTCGCGGGTGAGAATGTCGTAATCAGCAATGGCTGTGCCTGCGATGGTACTGCTGGCTAGTAGAGAGCCCAGAGCAGCTATTTTCAGAAGACTTACGTTAGTCATGATCTTTACCTCTCGCGGGAAGAAGAAAGGCACTAAACAATTACGATCCTTGCCCGATCCTTGCCCGATCCTAGGCCGATTCCAGAGCCATGGGTAGGGTGGCCGGACCGCTTTCGACGAGACTTTTCAAGCGCTGGCACCAAGCGCTGTAGGCCTCTTTCTGCTCAGCCAGATAGTCGTATTGGTCGTAAACCTGCCAGCTCCCCGGCAGCTTGTGTCCGAGCATGATTTCGGCGATATGAGGTTCGGTAAGGGTCGAGAAATTCGTCCGTGCCGTCTTGCGCAAATCGTGAACCGACCAGTGCTGCATTTCGTATTTCTGATGCCGCCGCAGCCACTGCATGATGTTGTAGGGCAACTGCAAGGGAGCTCCTATTCCCATCGGCTTGCTCGTTCCACTATTCGTGAACAGGTGTTTGCCCTCGGTACTGAGCGCCATAGCCTGCTTGATTAGTGCTTCGGTCTCCGGGGTGATCGGGCGCAGAAGCGGCTTGCCTGATGCCTTACCGAGCTTGTGGTTCTCCGTGGGCACCGTCCAGACCTTCTTGGCAAAGTCGAAATGGCTTTTTTCGCTCAGGCGCAGCTCACTGTTGCGGCAGCCGTAGATCAGGCAAAGCTTCAGAAAAAGCTTATTCTTGGTCGCCATGCGCGATTGCTCCATGGCTTTCCACACCAGCCTGACTTCCTCATCGGAAAGGGAGCGCGAACCGGCGATTTTTTTGATCTGCAAGTCTTCCTTGGCGTTGATATCCGATAGCGGGTGCGCGGGGATCAACTGGCGCTTCACACCCCATTTCAGCATCTGCTTGGCATTGACCAGGATGCGCTCGGCGATGCCCGGCCTTGCTTTGGCCTGCCCCTCAAGAAGTGCCAGCCATTCGTGCAGGGTGACTTTCCCAGCCGGGAGCTTGCCGATCTTCGGAAACACATGGATTTCGAAGGAACGCAGGATTTCGTGATGCCCCTTCTTGTTGCCTTTGCAGTACGCCGCGTACCACTGGCGGAACAAGGACTCAACGGAGTCGGCCTGGAGGATCGCCTGCTTCTCCAGCTGCTTCACCACCCGAGGGTCATGCCCCTGCTCCAGCTGGGCGCGCAGGCGCTGCGTTTCTGCGCGCGCCTCCTTGAGCGACATCAACGGATACGTGCCGAGATCAAGACGGCAAGGACGACCGTCATAGCGAAAGCGCAGCTGAAAGGTGATCTTGCCCTTGGGCGTCACGCGCACACTTAAGGCCTCGCGGTCGGCCTTCTCTTCGCGTGTGGCGTGGGGTTTGCCGCTATGGGCTTTCAGCCAGGTGTCTGAGATCGCCATGGGCTTCTCCGGACTGCGTACATAATTTTCTGGAGGTTCCGAAATGCTGTTTTGTGTACGCGGTCATGTACACAGATCGCGTGGCTCAGCTTGTCTTCGGATGTCTCAGATTGTCGCGACCTGGCCTGATTTCATCAATGAAATCAGTAGATTATTTGTGAATATGGCGGGGGCTGTCTTAGCCTGACTCAGAGGGTAATGTCAGGGTGGGAAATAATGGCGAAAGTGCGGCGTTTCGCGACTTCGGCGGCCTGTTTGGTCATGGGAAATCGCCTGGCAGGTGATTCAAAAAAGGGCGCAGATTATAGCCCAACTTGATTGAATATCCGAACCATTGAGCACATTAGGGGTGGCCAAATGCTGCTTCAGATGGGAACCTTTCAATACACGGAGACGTCCACTCCCCCGTAACGACCACTCGTCGGGGGCTTGAAACACCTGCAAAGCGGCCTGACGAGGCTGTGCTCATGGCTCAATAGCCGTACGCCTCCCCCTGTAGGAGCGAGCAAGCTCGCGATGGACGTTAACGATAACGCTGGGTACCTGAATGTACGCGTTGTCTGAAGGTTTTTCGCGAGCATGCTCGCTCCTACAGGGGACCGCGCCCGGCATGAGCTGCTTCTCGCGATCATTTTTTCGGCAGCCAGGAATGGCGTTGCCACACGAGAAAGTGTTCGCCGACTGAAAAAAAGGAGTCCGCCTGTGGCTATTCGCTATGGCAAAGGGCTGATAGGAGGCGCGCTGGTAATCGCCCTTCTGGCCCTGCTGGTCCACTGGATCGGCATCAACACGATCGAACACTACCGCGACGATTTGTTGTTTTACCTGCAAGCTCATCTGATTCTCGTCCTCGCTTCCATGCTGGCCGCCCTCATTGTGGGCATTCCTGCCGGCATCTTCCTCAGCCGCCCGACCATGGTTGGACGCGCCGAATGCTTCATGCAGGTCTTCAACATCGGCAACACCGTGCCACCTCTCGCCGTACTGGCCATTGCCCTGGGCGTCCTTGGCATCGGCAGCGGCCCCGCGATATTCGCCCTGTTCCTCGCTTCATTGTTGCCGATCGTGCGCAACACCTACGAAGGCCTGAAAAATGTTCAGGGTTCGCTCAAGGAAGCGGCCGTCGGCATCGGCATGACCCCGTCTCAGGTGCTGTGGCGGGTCGAACTGCCCAATGCCGTGCCGATCATCATCGGCGGCGTGCGCGTCGCCTTGGCGATCAACGTCGGGACGGCGCCGCTGGCGTTCCTGATCGGTGCCAACAGCCTGGGCAGCCTGATCTTCCCAGGCATCGCCCTGAACAACCAGCCGCAACTGCTGCTGGGTGCGGCCTGCACCGCCCTGCTGGCGTTGCTGCTCGACGGCCTGGTGACACTCGCCAGCCGTCTCTGGCTCGAACGCGGTTTGCGCCCGTCTTAAGCCCCGGCAAAGGAATCATCATGAAAACATCAAGCTTTTTACTAGGCTGCATGCTGCTGTTCGCAGGATTTGCCCAAGCCGCGGATAAACCCGTTATCCGCATCGGCGCCCGGGTATTCACCGAGCAAACCCTGCTCGCGGAAATCACCTCTCAATACCTGCGCGCCAAGGGTTATGACACCCGGGTGACCGGTGGATTGGGCAGTAACCTGGCCCGCAGCGCCCAGGAAAGTGGCCAACTGGATCTGATGTGGGAATACACCGGCGTGTCGCTGGTGGCCTACAACCATGTCACCGAAAAACTCGACAGCGCACAGTCCTACACCAAGGTGAAAGAACTCGACGCGAAAAAAGGCCTGATCTGGCTCACTCCGTCGAAGTTCAGCAACACATACGCATTGGCGCTGCCGGAAAAAACCGCAAAGGCCTACCCGCAGATCAACTCCATCAGCGAACTGAACACCGTGATGCAGGCTGAGGCGAAAACCAATCACCTTGTCGCGCTGGACACCGAGTTCGCCAACCGTTCCGACGGTCTGGACGGCATGGTCGACCTCTACGGCATGAACCTGACCCGCAAAAACATCCGCCAGATGGATGCCGGGCTGGTCTACACCGCCCTGCGCAATGGCCAGGTGTTCGCCGGCCTGGTCTACACCACCGACGGTCGCCTGAACGCCTTCAAGCTCAAGTTGCTTGAAGACGACAAGCACTACTTCCCGGACTACACCGCTGCGCCAGTGGTGCGTCAGGATTACCTCGATGCCCATCCGCAACTGGCGCAAGAGATCAAGCCGCTGGCCGAACTGTTCGATGACGAAACCATGCGCCAGCTCAACGCGCGGGTCGATGTCGATCACGAAAGCCCTTCGTCCGTTGCCGCAGATTTCCTGCGCCAGCATCCAATCAAATAAGGAGGAAAAGCCATGGAATTTATCAACGCCTTTTCCCACCTCGACTGGGCACAGGTACTGCACCTGACCGGGCAACACATCACCCTGGTCGGCATCGCCGTGACTTTGGCGATCGTGGTCGGCGTGCCGCTGGGCGTCCTGATGACGCGCTTTCCGACGCTCGCCGGGCCGCTGCAGGCCAGCGCCACCGTGCTGCTGACCGTACCATCGATTGCCCTGTTCGGCCTGCTGCTGCCGTTCTACTCGAAATTCGGCCAGGGCCTGGGCCCGATGCCGGCCATCACCGCGGTGTTCCTGTATTCGCTGCTGCCCATCATGCGCAACACCTACCTGGCCCTGACCAACGTCGAACCGGGCATCCGCGAAGCCGCGCGCGGTATCGGCATGACCTTCGGCCAGCGCCTGCGCATGGTTGAACTGCCGATTGCCGTGCCGGTGATCCTTGCCGGCGTGCGCACAGCCGTGGTCATGAACATCGGTGTGATGACCATTGCCGCGACCATCGGCGCCGGTGGCCTCGGCGTGCTCATCCTCGCTTCCATCAGCCGCAGCGACATGTCGATGCTGATTGTCGGCGCAGTGCTGGTCAGCCTGCTGGCCATCTTCGCCGACCTGCTCCTGCAATGGCTGCAACGCTCGCTGACTCCTAAAGGACTGCTCAAATGATCGAACTTCAAAACCTCAGCAAGACCTTCCAAAGCAACGGCAAAGACGTGAAAGCCGTGGACTCGGTGAGCCTGACCGTCAATGAAGGCGAGATTTGCGTGTTCCTCGGGCCTTCGGGTTGCGGCAAAAGCACCACGCTGAAGATGATCAACCGCCTGATCACACCGACCTCGGGCAAGATCCTGATCAATGGCGAAGACACCACCGGTCTCGACGCAGTGACCCTGCGCCGTAACATCGGCTATGTGATCCAGCAGATCGGTCTGTTCCCGAACATGACCATCGAGGAGAACATCGTGGTGGTGCCGAAACTGCTCGGCTGGGACAAACAGAAATGCCACGACCGCGCCCGCGAGTTGATGAGCATGATCAAGCTCGAACCCAAGCAATACCTGCATCGCTACCCTCGGGAATTGTCCGGTGGCCAGCAACAGAGGATCGGCGTGATTCGCGCGCTGGCCGCTGATGCACCGCTGTTGCTGATGGACGAACCGTTCGGCGCAGTCGACCCGATCAACCGCGAAATGATCCAGAACGAATTCTTCGAGATGCAGCGGGCGCTGAACAAGACCGTGATCATGGTCAGCCACGACATCGACGAAGCCATCAAGCTCGGCGACAAGATCGCGATCTTCCGTGCCGGCAAATTGCTGCAGATTGACCACCCGGATACCCTGCTGGCCCACCCGGCTGACGACTTTGTCAGCAACTTCGTCGGCCAGGACAGCACTCTCAAGCGCTTGTTGCTGGTCAAGGCTGAAGACGCGGCGGATAACGCCCCGTCCGTCAGCCCGGAGACCTTGGTGGCCGAGGCGCTGGAACTGATGGACGAGCATGACCGGCGTTATGTCGTGGTCACCGACGGTGAGAACAAGGCGCTGGGTTATGTACGACGCCGCGACCTGCACCGTCAGACCGGTGCCTGCGCGCAGTACTTGCGCGAGTTCAACGCTACGGCGGCCTACGACGAGCATTTGCGTATCCTGCTGTCGCGCATGTATGAGTTCAATCGAGCGTGGCTACCGGTGATGGATGCCGAACGAGTGTTTCTGGGCGAGGTGACGCAAGAATCGATTGCCGAGTATCTGAGCTCCGGCAAGTCACGTGGCGGCAAGACCCAAATCGTTTCGCCGGCCGAAACTGTGTCGGCCTGATAGCCTGCTTCAACCGACCGCGTTCAACCGATGGAGGGGGGTAATAGGCTGCTTTATATTTTAGGAGCTGCCCCCTATTAGAAATAGAAAACTCTCACAAAAACACAATTTCCATTCTTTTTAACTCTTAAAACTAACACTTCAGATAGTTTCAACACCTTTCGACTCGTGACACCATCAGTCCGGATTCAAACAAAATATCTGAATCACAACAGCTTGCTCGAGTGACCAATAACTTTTTCGAATCAAGGATTAGATTAATGAAAACTGAAACAACTGAAAGTGTGAAAAACGTGCCGAATGAAATCAGAATTAGCGGCATCCCTACACAGCCTATAAAAACCGGAAACCCCCTCAATGCTAACACCGGCGTGAGCGTGCACGGCCCAAACGGAAGTACATTCCCCAATGAGTTTATCAACTGGGAAGTATCATCGCAGCCGGATTCCAATATGACTGCCATTAAAACTGGCACTCAATTCGCAAGAATCCATTTGCCTAGTGTACAGAGAAGCTACAACGTAACAGTAACTGCAACAGTGCATAACTATCCAAACCTGAAAGCAACCACGACATTTGCTGTCAATGCAGTTTAATCAAATCTAGTTTTAAAAATCACCAAGCCAGCAACCCAACACATGTAGTCACTTTACTGCTGACTTTTCCACCGAAACAAAGTTTTTGTGGTGAAGGAGCTTGCTCACTCGCCACAAAAACCGTTCGAATTCCTTTCAAATCTCCCTCCTGGGGGAACATCAATCCGTCATCCCTGTCGGTTACACAGGTAGCTGTAGGCTGCCTTACGACGGATGCGTGCAAAAACGCGACATTTTTTGTTGATCTCAAGCCCCTCACGCCCTAAAGTTCGCGCCGAACGTCCATGCTGGAAACGATCCATCCGGCTCAAGTACTGACGACGAGACAGCAAGGCCAAGGGAAAGCAGCGCTTCCCATGGCCTTTTTGCTTTCGGCGACATGCCTTGGGAAGTAGGCGAACCAAAGTGGGGATACGGAGGACGTTCATTTGCACCCATTGATAATTTCAGTTTGCCAGTAGGAGTTCCCAGCATGTCGATCCAGGTCGAAGACTATTTCGCGCGTGAAACCTTCCAGAAAATGAAGGCGTTCGCCGACAAGCAAGAAACCCCGTTCGTGGTGATCGACACCGCGATGATCAGCCAGGCCTACGATGACCTGCGCGCCGGTTTCGAATTCGCCAAGGTCTACTACGCGGTCAAGGCAAACCCGGCGGTGGAAATCATCGACTTGCTCAAAGAGAAAGGCTCGAGCTTCGACATCGCCTCGATCTACGAGCTGGACAAAGTGCTGAGCCGCGGCGTCAGCGCCGATCAGATCAGCTACGGCAACACCATCAAGAAATCCAAGGACATCCGCTACTTCTTCGAGAAGGGCGTGCGCCTGTATGCCACCGACTCCGAAGCCGACTTGCGCAACATCGCCAAGGCCGCACCGGGCTCGAAAGTCTACGTACGCATCCTGACCGAAGGCTCGACCACCGCCGACTGGCCTCTGTCGCGCAAATTCGGCTGCCAGACCGACATGGCCATGGACTTGCTGATCCTGGCCCGTGACCTGGGCCTGGTGCCGTACGGCATCTCCTTCCACGTAGGCTCGCAGCAGCGCGATATCAGCGTCTGGGACGCCGCGATCGCCAAGGTCAAGGTGATCTTCGAACGCCTGAAGGAAGAAGACGGCATCGTACTGAAGCTGATCAACATGGGCGGTGGCTTCCCGGCCAACTACATCACCCGCACCAACAGCCTGGAAACCTACGCCGAAGAAATCATTCGCTTCCTCAAGGAAGACTTCGGCGACGACCTGCCGGAAATCATCCTGGAACCAGGCCGCTCCCTGATCGCCAACGCCGGCATCCTGGTCAGCGAAGTGGTGTTGGTCGCCCGTAAATCCCGCACCGCCGTCGAGCGTTGGGTATACACGGACGTGGGCAAGTTCTCCGGCCTGATCGAAACCATGGACGAAGCCATCAAGTTCCCGATCTGGACCGAAAAGAAAGGCGAGATGGAAGAAGTCGTCATCGCCGGCCCAACCTGCGACAGCGCCGACATCATGTACGAAAACTACAAGTACGGCCTGCCGCTGAACCTGGCGATCGGTGATCGCCTGTACTGGCTGTCGACCGGCGCCTACACCACCAGCTACAGCGCGGTTGAATTCAATGGCTTCCCGCCGTTGAAGTCGTTCTACGTGTAAGCGCTACACGCCGAAATCAAAAAGCCCATGACGAGTCATGGGCTTTTTTGTGCCTGAAATTTTTTGTACCTGATCGTTCCCACGCTCTGCGTGGGAACGATCTGTCTTCAGGTGTGCCTACAGTTCGGCGCAACGTTTGGCGTAGTCGTCGGCCATTGCGTGAATCCGGGGCTCGGTTGCGCCCATGAGCGCCTGGCTTGCCACCCGAAGAAAGTTCAGATTGCCATTGGCCAATGCCTTGCGTAGCCAGACCAATGCAGTATCGATACTCCCCTCTGCGGCCAACACCGCCGCAAAACTGAACTGCCCACGAAAATCCCCTCCCTCTGCCGAGCGCCGATACCAGTCCCGAGCCGCTTGGGGATCTGCCGGGCAAACACGCCCCTCTTCCAGATAGCGTCCCAGCAGGTTCATCGATTTCGCGTGGCCAAGCTCGGCAGCGCGGCGATACAGGTTCAGCGCCGACGATTGATCCTCAGCCACCCCACGCCCGGTCGCCAGCAGATTGGCGTAGTTGTACATCGCCCAATCCAGCCCCGCTTCTGCGGCGATTCGATAATGCCGGGCAGCCGCCGCTGCATCGGCCACACACCCCCAGCCGTGTTCGTGACATCGCCCCAGCATGTTGCGGGCCATCAGGTGCCCTTGTCGGGCGGCGATGTCGAACCAGCGCAACGCCAGCGGTTGATCCTGGGCGATTCCATTTCCGTCCAGCAGGATCTGCCCAAGCAGCGCCTGGGCATCGACAAGCCCCTCGCGGGCTGCTGCTACGATCGCCTGGGCCGCACGGGCCGGGCTTTCGTCGAGCATGGCTTTGAGACGGTCTCCATCGAGTACCTCTTGGCGGCGCAATTGAAAACTCATACCTCGACCCAACGGCGCAACAGGTTGTGATACGTGCCCGTCAGGCGGATCAATGACGGGTGATCCGGCACGTCCTGGGTCAACTGCCGGATCGCCCCGTCCATCTCGAACAGCAGCGCACGCTGGCTGTCTTCGCGCACCAGGCTCTGGGTCCAGAAAAACGAGGCGTAGCGCGTACCACGGGTGACGGCGTTGACCTTGTGCAGGCTGGTGCCGGGGTACAGCACCATGTCACCCGCCGGCAACTTCACCCGCTGGGTGCCGTAGGTGTCCTGGATTTCCAGCTCCCCGCCGTCGTAATCCTCAGGTTCGCTGAAGAACAAAGTGGCCGAGAGGTCGGTGCGCACCCGTTCGATACTGCCCTTGGGCTGACGCACCGCGTTGTCGATGTGGAAATCGAAACTGCCGCCAGCCGTGTAACAGTTCAGTAACGGAGGAAACACCTTGTGCGGTAACGCTGCTGACATGAACTGCGGGTTTTTCCACAGCCGCTCCAGCATGGCCGCGCCGATTTCCTTGGCCAGCGGGTGGCCTTCCGGCAACTGCAGATTGTGCTTGGCCTTGGCCGACTGGTACCCGGCCGTGATCTTGCCATCAGCCCAATCGGCCTGTTGCAGAGCCTCGCGAATGCGCTGCACTTCTTCTTTTTCGAACAGGCCGGGAATGTGCAGCAGCATGGGGCAAGCACCAGAAAGCAAAGGGATGCCAATGGTATTGATTCTTATTGCCCTTGTAAAACCCGCGAGACGAACGAAACAGTAAAAACCGTAAGGCTAAATTGTAAAGATTGTAAATTCAGTGCGAATAGTAATTTTTCGCAATTGATACAAATACGTGTTTACACTATATTCCGCCGCCTCAAATCCTTGGGGAGGGGAATAAAAATGTCACGCCAACAACCACAACTACCGGTCAGTTCACCGCGTTTACTCGCTTCTGCAATTGGCGTGGCGATCACTGCCGGCTCTGCGGGCCAAATGGTTTTCGCGGCGGAAAAAACCAACGAGCAGGCACCGAGCAACACGATTTCCCTCGGCGCAACCGCGATCACCGGCGAAGCCCAGGATGAGACCTCCTACAACGTCGAAAAAGCCTCCTCGCCCAAGTACACCGCGCCCCTGGTAGACACTCCGCGCTCGATCACTGTCATCCCGCAACAAGTCCTCAAGGACACCGGCGCCCTGAACATGCAGGACGCACTGCGTACCGTCCCGGGCATCACCTTCGGTGCCGGTGAAGGTGGCAACCCTCAGGGCGACCGTCCGTTCATCCGCGGTTTCGATGCCCAGGGCGATACCTACCTGGACGGCGTGCGCGATACCGGTTCGCAGAGCCGTGAGATCTTTGCCGTTGAATCGATCGAAGTCAGCAAGGGCCCTAACTCCGCCATTGGCGGTCGCGGCGCTGCCGGTGGCAGCATCAACCTGGTGAGCAAGAAAGCGCATCTGGGCGACTCGTTCGACGGTGGCTTTACCTGGGGTTCGGACCAGACCCAGCGTTACACCATGGACGGCAACTACCAGTTCTCCGACACCATTGCCGGTCGCCTGAACCTGATGAGTCACGAAAGCAATGTCGCCGGTCGCGAAAGCGTCGACTACGATCGCTGGGGCGTCGCGCCTTCTCTGGCCTTCGGCCTGGGCACCGACACCCGTGTCAACCTTGACTACTACCATCTGGAAAGCAACGACACGCCAGATTCGGGTATTCCCTACACCATCCCGGCCGGTGGCTCGGCTGCCCGCACCAAGTCCAATCCGGACAAGCCCTATGCCGGCGGCGATAGCAGCAACTTCTACGGCCTGACCGATCGTGACTTCCGCAAGGGTCGTACCGACACCGCGACCATCGCCATCGAGCACGACCTGAACGACGCGTTGACCGTCAAGAACACCCTGCGCCACGGCAGCAGCATGCAGGACTACATCCTGACCCAGCCGGACGACAGCAAGGGCAACGTCAACAACGGTACCGTGTGGCGTCGGGCCAACACCCGCGTCAGCAACACCGATACGACGACCAACCAGACCGACCTGTTTGGTGATGTCTACATCGCAGGCTTCAAGAACAGCTTCGCGACCGGTATCGAGTTGAGCCGCGAGGAAAGCAAGAAGTCCTCATATACCGTCAACACCGACACCACGCCAGGGACCACTCCAGTCACCACCACGTGCAACCCGGCAATCATCGGCGCACCCAGCGGCTACAACTGCACCTCGCTGTCGAACCCGAACCCGAACGATCCATGGAACGGTTCGATCACCCGCAACTACGCCGGCACCGACACCACGGGTAAAACCTATGCGCTTTACGTGTTCGACACTCTGACATTGTCCGAACAGTGGCTGGTGAACATGGGCCTGCGCTACGACCATTTCGACACCGACTACAAGACCTACAACGCCGCAGGCACCACGACCTTCAAGGGCGATGACGTCAGCGAATTCGTAACCGGTCAGTTCGGTGTGGTCTACAAACCAGCGGAGAACGGCAGCATCTATGCGTCCTACGCAACGTCCGCGATACCTCCGGGCTCCACGCTTGGCGAAGGTCAGGATGGCAACCCGCTGGGCGGCACCCCGGATCGCAACGGCAACCTGCTGAAAAGCGACATGGAGCCGGAAACCACCAAGAACTACGAAATCGGTACCAAGTGGGACCTGCTCAACGATCGCTTGTCGCTGACTGCCGATATCTTCCGCACCGAAAAAGACAACGCCCGCGTCCAGGTCGATACCACCACATACGAAAACGCTGGCAAGACCCGCGTCCAGGGTGTCGAGCTTTCGGCCACTGGCAAGATCACCGACAAATGGCAAGTCTTCGCCGGTTACGCCTACATGGACAGCGAGCAAGTCGACGGTGGTGACCTGCCGGCAAACAAAGCCAACGACGGCAACGAACTGCCTAACACGCCGAAAAACAGCGCCAGCCTTTGGACGACCTACCAGGTCACGCCAAGGCTGACCATCGGTGGCGGTGCGTTCTATGTCGACGACGTGTTCGGTAACGTGGCCAACACCACCATGGTCAATGACTATGTGCGCTACGACGCGATGGCCGCGTACAAGTTGACCAAGAACATTGACCTGCAGCTGAACGTGCAGAACCTGACCGACGTTACCTACTACGACAAGGCGTTCTCCAACCACTTCGCCAACCAGGCGGCGGGCCGGACTGCCTTGTTGAGCACCAACTTCCACTTCTGATAACAGAAGCATGGACACAAACCTGTAGGAGCTGCCGCAGGCTGCGATCTTTTGATCTTCGGCGATTGCACCACCGCCCAAAATCAAGATCAAAAGATCGCAGCCTGCGGCAGCTCCTACAGGGGTCAGGCCCCGTTCATCCAGGTGAACGGGGCTTTTGTGTGTAAAGGGAATGTTCCTCGATAACCCACGGCATAATGCGCGCCGTGATGACTATTTTTAAACGAGCAAGGCGAGCGACGTGTTGAAGAAAACCCTGTTCCAGTTGCACTGGTTTTTTGGCATCAGCGCAGGGCTCGTCCTGGCCCTGATGGGCATTACCGGGGCGACGGTCTCGTTTCAGGATGAAATCCTGTACGCGCTGAACCCTTCCGTGTTGCAGGTCCAGAAACAAGTCGCCGGCGTGCTGCCACCGGCTGACCTGGTGGAGAAGATCGAGGCGGCGACGCAGATGAAAGTGGCGATGCTCTCGGTCGGCATCGACAGCGACGTTGCCGCAAAAGTGTTCTTCACCCCGCCAGCGGGCGAGCGTCGCGGCCCCATGCGTTACGTCGACCCGTACACCGGCGAACTCCTGGGCGACGCCACCGGCCAAGGCTTCTTCGGCCTGATGTTGCAACTGCACCGCTTCCTCGCCATGGGCGATACCGGCCGGCAAATCACGGGCGCCTGCACCCTGATCCTGGTGTTCTTCTGCCTGTCCGGCCTGTACCTGCGCTGGCCTCGCCAGTGGAAAAGCTGGCGCGCCTGGCTGACCCTCGACTGGAAGAAAAAAGGCCGCAGCTTCAATTGGGACTTGCACTCGGTTGCCGGCACCTGGTGCCTGGTGTTTTATCTCCTGGCCGCGCTGACCGGGTTGTCCTGGTCTTACGAGTGGTACAACAAGGGCCTGACACGCCTGCTCTCCGATTCGCCACAGAATGAACGTGTTCGCGGTGGACGCGGCCCTGGGCCAAGCGGTCCGGCACCGGTGGTCGACTACTCGTCGATGTGGAGCAGCATCTACAGCGCTGCCGGTCCCGACCTGAGTTTCTATAACACCCGCATGCCGGCCGTAGCCGGGCAACCGGCAAGCGTTTTCTACCTGTTGAAGAACTCGCCCCACGACCGCGCGCTGAACCAGATCACCCTGGACCCGGTGACCGGCGCGATCAAACGGCATGACCGCTACAGCGACAAGAGTTTCAAGGCGCAGCTGTTGACCAGCATCTACGCGCTGCACGTGGGCAGCTATTTCGGCATCGTCGGGCGCATCATCCTGACGCTCACGGCCCTGAGCATGCCGCTGTTCTTCGTCACCGGATGGCTGCTGTACCTGGATCGTCGACGCAAGAAACGCCAGATCAAGGACGCCCGCAAAGGCCTGGCGCAACCCGACAGTAACACCCCGGCCTGGCTCATCGGTTTCGCCAGCCAGAGTGGCTTTGCCGAGCAATTGGCCTGGCAGACCGCCGGCCAGTTGCAGGCGGCGGGCCTGCCGGTGAAGGTGCAGCCACTGGCGGATGTCAGCGAGCAGGACCTGCATGCTTCGAACAACGCGCTGTTTGTGGTCAGCACCTTCGGTGACGGCGAAGCGCCGGACAGCGCCCGGGGTTTCGAGCGCAAGGTGCTGGGCCGGTCGTTAAGCCTCGACAGCCTGAACTATGCCGTGCTGGGACTCGGCGACCGGCAGTATCAACACTTCTGCGGGTTTGCCCAGCGCCTGCACAAGTGGCTGGGCGAGCACGGCGGCAAGACCTTGTTCGCGCCGGTGGAAGTCGACAGCGGCGATCCCTATGCCTTGCGTCACTGGCAGCAGCAACTGGGCCTGTTGACCGGTCAGGCGCCTGTGGGCACCTGGCAAGCACCGAGCTACGAAAACTGGACGCTGGTCCGCAGGGAATTGCTCAACCCCGACAGCAGCGGCTCATCGGTGTACTTGCTGGGCCTGAAGGCGCCAGGTACCAACAGCTGGCTGGCCGGTGACCTGGTGGAGGTGCTGCCGCGCAATTGCCCTTGGGCCATCGAGCACTTCCTCGAAGGATTGGGGATCGACGGTCGCGCGACGATTACCCACGAGGGTTTGTCGCAACCGCTGGAACAAGCCCTCGCCAGCCGGCAGCTGCCCGAGAACCGCAGCCATTTGGTCGGCCTGCATGCGCAGTCCCTGGTGGATGCCCTCGTGCCGTTGGCCATGCGCGAATACTCCATCGCCTCGATAGCCGCCGACGGCATCCTGGAATTGATCGTGCGCCAGGAGCTGCACCCTGATGGCACCCTTGGCGTCGGCTCCGGCTGGCTGACCGAACACGCCGCCGTGGGCGGCAGCATCAGCCTGCGCGTGCGGCGCAACAGCGGTTTCCACCTGCCCAATGAACCGGTGCCGATGATCCTGCTGGGCAACGGCACGGGACTCGCTGGCTTGCGTAGCCTGCTCAAGGCGCGCATCGCCGATGGCCAGCAACGCCAGTGGTTGTTGTTCGGTGAGCGCAATCGCGAACACGATTACCTGTGCCGCGACGAGCTGGAGGAGTGGTTGATTTCCGGCGACTTGCAGCGCCTGGACCTGGCATTCTCGCGTGATCAAGCCGAGAAGATCTACGTGCAGGATCGCTTGCGCGATTCGGCCGAAGAGCTGAAGAAATGGCTGGCGGAGGGTGCGGTGATCTACATCTGCGGCAGTCTTCAGGGGATGGCCGCAGGCGTCGATCAGGTGCTGAACGATGTGTTGGGCACCGCCGAAGTCGAGCGCTTGATCGAACAAGGCCGCTACCGCCGCGACGTTTACTGACCCTACAGTGATCATTCCCACGCTTTGTGTGGGAATGCCTCAACGGACGCTCCGCGTTCGGCTCCGGAAGGGACGCGGAGCGTCCCGGGCTGCGTTCCCACGCAGAGCGTGGGAACGATCAATCTGATTTAACGCCCGGAGCCTGATAGCGCCTACAGGGGGCCAGTGTCAGGCGTTGACGGGTTCCACCGCCATCTCCACCACTTCCGGCCGCTTGACCAGCGCATACACCACCGCCGTCAACAAACTCCCCGCCACAATCGCCAGCAAGTACAGCAATGCATGGTTGATCGCATTCGGAATCGCCAACACAAACAACCCACCATGGGGCGCCATCAACTTGCAGCCGAAGTACATCGACAACGCACCGGTCAGCGCACCGCCGGCAATGCTCGCCGGGATCACCCGCAGCGGGTCTTTGGCGGCAAATGGAATCGCGCCTTCGGAGATAAAGCACAGCCCCAGTACCAAGGCCGCTTTACCCGCCTCGCGTTCGGTCTGGGCGAACTTGCGCCTGGCAATGAACGTGGCGATGCCCAGGCCGATCGGCGGCACCATGCCGGCGGCCATGGTCGCCGCCATCGGTGCATAACTCTGCGACGCCAGCAGCCCGACCGAAAACGCATACGCGGCCTTGTTGATCGGCCCGCCAAGGTCGACACACATCATGCCGCCCAGCAGCACGCCGAGCAGAATCGCGTTGGTCGTGCCCATGCTGTCGAGGAAATGCGTGAGCCCGGCGAGCATGCCCGCCACCGGCTTGCCAACCACGTAGATCATCACCAGGCCAGTGAACAGGCTTGCCAGCAAGGGGATGATCAGGATCGGTTTCAGCGCCTCGAGACTCTGCGGCAACCGCGCATAACGATTGATCGCCTGCGCCGCGTACCCGGCGAGGAAACCGGCAATGATCCCGCCGATAAAACCGGCACCCAGGGTGCTGGCCAGCAGGCCGCCGATCATCCCCGGCGCCAGGCCCGGACGGTCGGCAATCGAATAAGCGATGTAGCCTGCCAGCAGCGGCACCATGAGCTTGAACGCGGTGTCGCCGCCGATCTGCATCAGCGCCGCCGCCAGCGTCCCCTCTTCCTTGAAGGCGGTGATGCCGAATACGAACGACAAGGCAATCATCAAGCCGCCTGCCACCACCATCGGCAACATGTACGACACGCCGGTCAACAGGTGTTTGTAGACCCCGGTCTTCTCTTGTTTGACCGGCCCCTTGGCACCGGTCGAAGCGCTTTCCTGCTTGCCTTCGGCCAATGCTTTATTGAGTGTCGCTTCAGCCTGCTTGAGGGCAATGCCGGTGCCGCAACGGTAGATTTTCTTGCCAGCGAATCGCTCGGTGGCCACTTCGATGTCCGCCGCCAGCAGCACCACATCGGCGTCGGCAATCGCTTGGGCGCTCAGCGGATTGCGTGCGCCGACCGAACCCTGGGTTTCCACCTGCAAGTCATAGCCCAAGCGCTTGGCCGCTTGCTGCAAGGCTTCGGCGGCCATGAAAGTGTGGGCGACACCGGTTGGACAGGCCGTCACGGCAACGAGTCGCGGCGCGTTTTTAACGACGGCCACCGGCTCAACCACGGCTTGCGGTGCGACATACACCTGAGCCTCTTCAGCACCACGGCGCAATACCGCTTCGACGTCTTGCAGCGCTTGGGCAGGGGTACTCTGGAACAAACGCTTACCGACAAAACGCGACATATCCACAGGCGCGCTGGTCACCAGCAACACCCACTCGGCCGCCTCGATCGTGGCGGCCGACAGTTGCCGTTCGGGATGTGCCGAATCGCTGATCTCCACGCTGGTGCTCCAGCCCTGACGCTGGGCCGCGGCATCGAGCAACCGGGCGCACAGCACACTGGTGACCATGCCGTTCGGGCAGGCAGTAACAATGGCTAACTTCATGACCAACCCTCTTATTGTTCTGTCAGGGGGCGCACGCGCACGCCCTGTTCGAGCTGCGCCAGTTGCGCTGCATCGCTGATACCGAAGCCGATCTGGGTGACCGCCATCGCGGCAATCGCCGTGGCGGTGCGCAAGGTTTGTTCAGGCGTATCGGCACTGAGCAACCCGTGGAGCATGCCGGCCAACAACGAATCGCCCGCGCCTACCGTACTGGCGACGCTGACTTTCGGCGGCGTGGCATGCAGCGCCGAACCGACGCTGAACCAGTTCACACCCTCGGCACCGTGGGAAATCACCACATGCTCGATGCCTTGGGCGTGCAGGCGACTCGCGGCTTGCGCCTGGGCCAGGACCGACACCGTCTCGCCACCGAGCACTTCAGCCAACTCCTCGGCATTGGGCTTGATCAACCATGGAGCAGCCTTGAGCGCCGCCCGCAATGCTTGCCCACTGGTGTCCAGGGCGACCTTCAAGCCCAGATCATTCAATCGCCCGATCAATGCCTGCAACCACTGCGGGCTGATGCCTTGGGGCAGACTGCCGGCAACCACTACCGCATCATGCCCCGGCGCTATCTGGTCGAGACGCTCGAGCAATGCCTGCTGCGCCGCGGCGCTGACCAGCGGCCCTGGCCCATTGAGGTCGGTGATACGTCCATCGCTTTCCGCCAGCTTTATGTTGCTGCGCGTCTCACCGGGAACACGAATGAACGCATCGACAAAACCGCGTTTGGCGAACAGGTTTTCGAAAGCTTGCTGATTGTCTTCACCGAGAAAACCGCTGACGGTCAATTGATGCCCGAGGTCCGCCAACACCTGCGCCACGTTCACCCCTTTGCCCGCAGCATGGGTGTGCATGGTGTCGCTGCGGTTGACCTGACCGGGTTCCAGGCGCGCAAGCTGGACGGTGAGGTCCAGCGCCGGGTTGAGGGTCAGGGTTAAAATCCTGGCCATTACAAAGCCTCCACTAATGCGCGCACTTCATTCGCGCTGCCCACGGCAAGTGCCTGTTGGGCAAGGGTTTGAGCCTGGGTCAGGCTGAGTTCGCGAACCCGCGCCTTGACCTCGGCAATGCTGCGTGCGCCGACACTGAGTTCATCCACGCCCAAGCCAACCAACACCGGTACCGCCAACGGATCGGCCGCCAACTCGCCGCACACACCGACCCATTTGCCATGGGCATGGGCCGCGCGCACGGTGATGTCGATCAGCTGCAGCACCGCCGGATGCAAGCCATCGGCCTGGGCCGACAAGGTTGGATGGCCACGGTCGATGGCCAGGGTGTATTGCGTCAGGTCATTGGTGCCAACGCTGAAAAAGTCGACTTCCCTGGCCAGCACCGGCGCCAGCAAGGCCGCCGACGGCACTTCGATCATGATGCCCAATTGCAGGTCCGCCACTGGAATTTCCAGGCGCAGGCGTTCGGTCATGTCCCGCGCCTGGCGCCACTCGTCGACGCTGCCGACCATCGGAAACATGATCCGCAGCGGGCGGTTGTCGGCGGCGCGCAACAAGGCGCGCAACTGGGCTTCCATGATCTGCGGCCGTTGCAGGGTCAAGCGAATGCCGCGCACCCCGAGGAACGGATTTTCTTCCTTGGCGATCGGCCAATACGGCAGCGGTTTATCGCCACCGACATCAAGGGTGCGCACCACCAGCGGACGACCGGCCAGGCCATCGAGAACACGGCGGTATTCGGTTTCCTGGGTCGCCTCGTCCGGCGCTTGCGGGTGGGCCATGAAAATCAATTCGGTGCGCAACAGACCAATGCCTTCGGCGCCCTGCTCTACCGCACTGGTGACGCCGGCACTTTCACCGATATTGGCGAACACTTCGACGGCATGGCCATCGGTGGTCAACGCCGGTTGATGGCGTTGTTCGGCGGCGGCCTTCAGGCGTTGCTCGCGGGTATCACGCTCCTGGGTGGCGCGCTGCAAGGTCGCCGCGTCGGCGTCCACATGCAAACGCCCGCGTTGGCCATCGATCAACAGCGGCGTGCCCGGCGCCAGCAGCAACACCGCGGCACCGGCACCGACCAGGGCTGGAATTCCCAAGGCCCGCGCAACAATCGCGCTGTGAGCGGTGGCGCCACCGCGGGCGGTGAGAATACCGGCGACACGGGCCGGATCAAGGCGCGCCACATCGGACGGACCGACTTCGTCCATCACCAGAATGTAGGGCTGCTCAGGTTCATGCGGTGTTTCGACACCACTGAGCTGCGCCAGCACTCGACGGCCGATATCGCGCAGATCGGCGGCGCGCTCGGCGAGCAAGGCGTCCTGCAAGGACTCCTGTTGCCTGGCAGCGGCTTCGATCACCGACATCCACGCCGCTTCCGCGCTTTCGCCCTGCTTGAGACGGGTGTCGACCTCATCGGTCAACTCCGGGTCGTCGAGCATTTCCTGGTGGGTGATGAAAATCTCGCGGATAGCCTTGGCCTTGCTGCGTTCGATCAAGCCGCCGATGTCCTGGCGCACGTGCGCCAGCGCTTGCTTGAGGCGCTCACGCTCGATGGCGGCGGACTCTCCCCGTAGCGGGTAATCGATGGTTTGCAGTACCTGGATATGCGCCGGGCCGATGGCGATTCCCGGAGCGGCGGCGATGGCCTGCACCAGACTGCCCGGCGCCGGGGCGAGCAGTACTTGGGCCACCTCGACGATTTCTTCACGAGGCTGGCTCACCGCTGGCAACGGCTCGACTTCTTCACCGAGGCCCTCTTCAATCGCGGTCAACAGAGCGGGCAAGGCATCGGCGGCGATGCTCGGCTCGGCGATGATTTCCAGCACCTGCCCACGACGGGCGCCCAGGCTGAGCAGTTTGCTCAAGCTTTTCACCGACACCGCACTGTCCTGGCCGTCGACGATGCGGATGCGAATCTCGCCTTCAAAACTTTTCGCCAGTTGCGCGAGGATCTTCGCCGGACGGGCATGCAGACCGTGGGCGTTGGCCAGCGCAATGCGTGCGCTCGGCCAGTCTGCCGGCAACTCGCCGCCGAGCACTTCAAGCACCGCGCGGCAACTGGTGGCACGGCCCAACTCATGGCCGCGACCTTCAATCAGCAACGCACACAGGCGTTCGAGCAACGCTTGGTGGGCCTCGCCCAGGCTGGCCAGGCAAAACAGGCCGCTCAGCGGTTGACCGAGGTAGCGCAGCGGTTTGTCCGGGGTGACGAACGCCAGGCCTGGACGCTTGACCGTTTGTTCACTGTGCAGCCACCACAGCCCATCGCCCAGCGGCAGCGCTTCGACTTGCTGCAACACGGCGGAGAAACCATTGCTGACGCAGTCGGCCTGACGCAGTAACCGCGCGCCACGCCAGACCAGCTCTTCGAAATCTTCGGCAGCGACGCCCAAGCCGATCATCTGCGCATCCAGCGCCAGCTCTTGCGGCGCGCCTTGCAGCAGTTTCAGCAAGGCCTCGGCGCTGCTGGCGCGACGCAAGGCTTGGCCAAGGTCGGTCTCGCCGAGCGCGCGGGTCAGCAGTTGCAGCAGGCGCAGGTGTTCGTCGGATTTGGCGGCAATCCCGATCGCCAGGTAGACGATCTGTCCGTCACCCCAGTCCACGCCGTCGGGGAACTGCATCAGGCGCACGCCCGTGGAAAACACTTGGTCGCGGGTTTCTGGCGTACCGTGGGGGATGGCAATACCTTGACCAAGAAAAGTCGAGCCCTGGGCTTCGCGTGCCTGCAAGCCGGCGAGGTAGCCTTCGTCAACCAGACCATCGTCGACCAGGTGCCTGGCCAGCAGTTGCAGCGCGGCGGATTTATCCACAGCCGACTGGCCCATGGATATCTGCTCTATGGTGAGCTCGAGCATGCTGTCTCCTGTTGGCGCCCTTGGGGCGCCAGGTATTGTTTTTGAATGATTCAGCTTAGGCCTTTGTCTTAAAACAATCTTCGGCGGTTTCACGGCAGAACCGGCCAAAGCAGCCATTAATGTAGAAAATACGCTTGCTGAATCGTTTAATCTAGAGTGATTGGCACGTTACTCGATAATGGTGCATCGTTGAAGCCCAACTTGTCGGATGCGTTGTGACCAAGGTCGCCTGCCTGAATCGGGTAGGATTGGTGAAAATGTCGAGGCAAGCTCGAAAAAACAAGGAATAGCGGGTTGAAACTCAGTGATATAGCCCAGCTGGCCGGTGTGTCCGTCACCACCGCCAGCTACGTCATCAACGGCAAGGCCGAACAGCAACGTATCAGCAGCGCCACCGTTGAGCGCGTGCGCGCGGTCGTCGAAGAACATGGTTTCACGCCTAATCCCCAGGCGGCCGGCCTGCGCAGTCGCCACACCCGGACCCTGGGCTTCATTCTGCCGGACCTGGAAAACCCCAGTTACGCGCGGATCGCCAAGCTCCTTGAACAAGGTGCCCGGGCGCGTGGCTACCAGCTATTGATTGCCAGTTCCGACGATGCACCCGACAGCGAACGGCAATTGCTGCAACTGTTCCGCGCCCGTCGTTGTGATGCCCTGATCGTTGCCAGTTGCCTGCCGCGGGGTGACGACAGCTATCGCCAACTGCAAGCCAAAGGCATTCCGATCATCGCCATCGACCGGGTCATGGAGCCTGAATATTTCTGCTCGGTGATCAGCGATGACCGAGAGGCCAGCCTGCACCTGACCCAAAGCCTGCTTGAGCCGTTGCCCAAGCAGATCGCCTTGATCGGCGCGCGTCCCGAATTGAGCATCAGCCAGGAACGGGCTGCTGGCTTCAAGCAGGCCCTGGTCGGGTACGACGGCGAAGTGCTCATCGAACACGCTGATTCGTTCAGCCGTGAGTGCGGCAAGCAGTTGATGGAAGAACTGATCCAACGCGTAGGACATTTGCCCGAGGCCCTGGTGACGACGTCCTATGTACTGCTTCAGGGTGTGTTCGATGCGTTGCACGATTTCCCGTTGAAAACCCGCCCGCTGCGCCTCGGCACATTTGGAGACACCCAGTTGCTGGATTTCCTGCCGCTGCCGGTGAACGCCATGGCACAACAACACCAATTGATTGCCGACAAGGCGCTCGCACTCGCCCTGGCAGCCATCGAGCAGTCCGATTACCAACCCGGTGTGCTGGCCATCGCGCGGACGTTCAAACAACGTATTCGCCAGGACTGAGCCATGGACCTGATCGACACCCACACCCACCTGGACTTCCCCGACTTCGACGCGGATCGTCAGGCACTGATGGCCCAGAGCCGAGCTCTCGGGGTACGTGAAATGGTGGTATTGGGGGTGTATCAGGGTAATTGGCAGCGCGTCTGGGAATTGGTGCAAAGCGATCCCGACCTGCATGCGGCGTTCGGTTTGCACCCTGTGTACCTGGAGGATCATCGCCCCGAACATCTCACCGAACTGGGCGACTGGCTGGGGCGACTGGCCGGCCATCGCCAGCTGTGTGCGGTGGGCGAGATCGGCCTTGACTACTTCATCGAAACCCTGGACCGCGAACGACAGCAGGCGTTGTTCGATGCGCAACTGCAACTGGCGGTGGATTTCCACCTGCCCGCGCTGATCCATGTGCGGCGCAGTCATGCGGCGGTGATTGCCACGCTCAAGCGTTTCAAGTTGAAACGCGCCGGAATCATCCACGCCTTCGCGGGCAGTCAGGAAGAAGCGCGCGAATACATCAAGCTCGGTTTCAAGCTCGGCCTCGGCGGCGCTGCGACCTGGCCCCAGGCGCTGCGCATGCACCGCGTACTCGCCCACTTGCCACTGGAGTCGGTGGTGCTGGAAACCGACTCGCCGGACATGGCGCCAGCGATGTTCCCCGGCCAGCGCAACAGCCCGGCGCACTTGCCAGCGATCTGCACGGCGCTGGCGCAAATCATGTCGCTCGCCCCGGAACAACTGGCCGCCGCGAGCAGCGCCAACGCCCGTGAACTGTTCAACTGGTAATCAGTCGACGTGGGCCTTGGCGGCCTCGAGAATCAACGTCATGTGCTGACGCTGGCGGGCGAATCGAAGAGCAACGAAGTAGACGAAAATCGCCACCAGTGAAATGTTCAGTTGCTCCACGACGCTGAGCATTCCAATCCATTCCAGTACCAACGCCACCAGCAATGTGCTGCAAATCATGATTAGCAGGCTGGCCTTCAACATGGCTAACGAGTCCAGGGTCTTGAAGCGCCTGATCTGTTTCGGGTCGCTCAGTTGCAGGGCTTTCTGACAGTGGGTACAGGTGAATGCTTCGTTGATTGCAATGGCATTGAGTTGCCAGGGTTTGAGCAATAGCGTGCGCTGGCAATGTGCACAGCGCCCCTGGATACCAAGTGTTGCGACAGCCATAACCGTGCCTCCTCCATGCGGTCAGTGACGTTGATAGTCCTTCATTGAAGACGAAAAAAGCAGCTCCTAAGAAAATAAGGACCTTTCCTACAAAAGAAGAGGATGAGGTACTACAGAAATTTCAGGCGCTCACCAACCTGTGGGACTGAACTCCCACAGGTTGGTGAGATGTCTTCAGACCCGGAAGGCGCTGATCAACTGCTTGAGCTGCACCACCTGCGCCGACAGCGCGCGACTGGCATCCTCCGTCTGGTGCGCACCTTCGGCAGTACGCTCTCCGGCACGATTGATCTCGACAATGTTCTGGTCAATGTCGTGGGCCACGGCGGTCTGCTGCTCCACAGCCGCGGCAATCTGCTGGTTCTGATCGACGATCATGCCGACAGCGCCCAGGATATTGTCCAGGGCTTGCTGGACCTTTTCCGACTGCCCCACCGTTCCATTGGCCATCTCATGGCTGACGCTCATCGCCTTGACCGCGGCCCCAACACCGCCATGCAGCTTGGCGATCATCTGTTCGATCTCTTCGGTCGATTGCTGGGTGCGCTTGGCCAGTGTGCGGACTTCATCCGCCACCACCGCAAATCCGCGCCCCTGCTCACCCGCCCTGGCTGCCTCAATAGCGGCATTGAGTGCCAGCAAGTTGGTCTGTTCGGCAATGCTCTTGATCACCTCCAGCACACGACTGATGGACTGGCTGTCGCTGGCCAGTTGGTTGATCACCTGCACCGACTGGTCGATTTCACTGGCCAGCGCAGCGATGCTGCCCTGCTGCGATTCCACCAGCCCACGACCGCTCGCCGTTTCGTCGTTGACACTGTGGGCGCTGCTGACGGCGGCGGCAGCACTGCGCGCCACCTCAAGGGACGTGGCCGACATCTGATTCATCGCCGTGGCGACCTGCTCGATCTGCGAGCGCTGACCGGCCACGGCCTGGTTGCTTTGCGCGGAGACACTCTCTACTTGCCCGGCTTGGCGCTCGACCTCGCCGACGGTCTGTCCGACACGCTCGATCAAGTCATGGATCTTTTTCACGGTGCCGTTGAACACCTCGCCCAACTCACCCAGCTCATCACGACTGTGGGCGTTGAAAGTGACCGTCATGTCGCCGGCCGCCACTTTGTCCATGACCTCGCCAAGACGCTTGAGGGTGGTGCGGGTCGAGGCGTAGAACGCACCGTACAGATAAAAAATCAGCACAAACACCACCGACAGCGCCACGGCCTGCAGAATCATGTGCGTGCGGTTCTGTTCCAGGCGTTGTTGCAACTGGGTGCCGAGAAATTTCAAGGTGGCTTCATTGAGTTGATAGGTCTGGCCCATCAGCGCCGAGACCTGATCGTAAAAGGCCTGCCATGGTGCATCGAGCGTGTCGGCCATCACCACCTGCTCTTCGAACAGTTCGCTGGCCTTCTTCAACGAGGCCTTGCTGCTGTCAGCCTGGGTCGCCAGGGTTTCGCGTGCGGCGTTGCTCGAGCCCGTTGCGTCCTGCAGCTTCAGGCCGTACTCGGCATGGAGCTTGTCGAGCTGTACCAGCAATTCATCGAAACGCGTGCTCGACGACGAATTGAGAAACCCCTGGCCCAGGGAAGAGGAGCCCAATGCGCGACCTTCACCCAGCATCTGGGTAACGCGCGGAGTGATGTTGGTGACGAGCTCGCTCAGCTGACGCATGTCACTCTGGCTATCGTGGCTGAGACCGGCCTGACTGGCGATGATCTGGCCGAAGACCTGCGCATTGCCGAGCAACTTGCTGATCAGTGCACTTTTGCTTTGCAGGGACTTTTCCGTCTGCTGCGCTTTGAATGCGCTGATCATTTCATCGCGCTTGGCATCGAACAGCACGACCTGCTCCGGATCGGTGGCCATTGCCGTCAAGCCCTGCAAACGTGCCAGGACACCTTGTTCAAGCGTACCGATCTGCGTCTCGACATTTCCCGCCTTGCCCGACTGGCCCAAGGCGACGTTGATCTGCACAAGATTGTTCAGGGTTTCCAGATCACGCCTTAACGCGAGACTGCTACCCAACAGATCCAGGCTCTGCAATTCGACCCGGGTGCCCTGGAACTCGCGATAGGAATCACGCACCAGGTAGAAGTTGGTTACCAGCATCGGCACCAGGAACAGTACGCTGATCAGGCTGAACTTCATGCCGAAGCTCAGGCGGTTCATCAGCGCGACGGCGGGATAGAGCAAGCTCTTCACTGGAAGTCTCCCTTCGATTTCTTATTTTTATTGGCGGGCGCAGCGAGACGGCAGATAGCCAGTATTCGGCGCTATCTCTGTATAGCGTAAATCAGGGGAGATTTTTGTAACTTAAGGTTAACGGAAGACACATTTTAAGAGTGACGGCATTCCCGCGAAGAACGATGACGCGGTGCTACAGACACACCGCGGCGCCTGGTTCGCCGGCAACCCAGCGCCTACGGCAGAACCGTCCACAACGCAAACCCCGCATACCAGAGCACTGCCGCTCGCAGCAGCAACTCCCAGATGCGATCGAGGCTGTTGACGCCTTCAGGCCCGACCACCGGGGCTGGAATCTCACCGGCTACCAGCCCGACCTTTTCGATCAATTGGGCAGCGCTGATGTTCCAGTTCAACAGTTCGTGCAACATCACCCGGCTGACCGCGACAAAGTTGCCGACCAGGGCAAAGCTCGCTGCCAACAGACGCACCGGCACCCAGTCGAATGCATGGCGCAGTTGCGCCGCGCGCTCGACCACAGCCGGGTTTTGCCCGTGTTCTTCGGCCAGCGCCAGCAATCGATAACTCAGCGCGGCCACCGGCCCGAGCAGGAAGTACCAGAAAATGATCGCGAAAAAGCTCTGGTAGGCCTCCCACAGCAAATGCCCTTCGACCCGCTCCAGCAGTTGCTCGGCATTGTCGGCGCAGATGTCCAGGTCACGCTTGGCCACATGAGCCGCCGCTTGCAGGTCTTCGCGACGCCAGGCATCGCGAAAGGATCCTAGCTCCCCCAGCAGGTCACCACGCCCCAGGCTGTAGATCACCACCAGCAAATGCACCGGCAACGCCAACAGACCGTAGGCTACGGGGTCGAGCACCACCAGCAGCAAGCCCAGCACCGCCACTGGAAACAACACCAGCACGGCAAGGACCAGCCACGGCCGCTCTACCAGACGCGGGCTGAGCTCTAGCTTGTTCAGCTCACGAATCCAGCCAGCGTCGTGCTGAACCCGGTGGCGCAGGGCCGAAAACTTCTCGATCCATACCGCCAACAGCAACACCAGAAAACTCATTATCCTTCCTCTTGTGCCAAGGCCGCGCGATAGCGTGCCCAATCGAACGCGGGTCCCGGATCGGTCTTGCGCCCAGGGGCGATATCGCTGTGCCCGCAGATACGCTGCGTGGTGATGGCCGCAAATGCCGATTGCAACTGCCGGGTCAGGGTCGTCAACGCTCGATATTGCGCATCGTCGAACGGCAGATCATCCGTGCCTTCGAGTTCGATGCCTATGGAAAAATCGTTACAGGTTTCCCGCCCTTCAAAACTCGACACGCCCGCATGCCAGGCACGCTCAAGGCAAGAAACAAACTGAGTGACGGTGCCGTCACGCTCGATCAGAAAGTGCGCGGAAACCCGCAGGTGCGCAATCCCTTCAAAATAGGGATGCTCCGTGACATCCAGGCGGTTCTGGAAAAACTCCTGCACCTTTCCAGTCTTGAACTGCGCTGGCGGCAGGCTGATGTTGTGGATCACCAGCAGGGAAATTTCGCCCTCGGGGCGCGCATTGAAGTTGGGCGAGGGGCATAAATGCACGCCTTTGCACCAACCGCTGGCGGGGTCCAACTGCATACAGGTTCCTTCAACGACGACTGTGTTGGCGCCAGTATGCCGCGATAGGCCATCGGGGGCGATCATTTGACGCGATTGAGGTACTGCAATTTGCCCATCACTGAAGCCAGGTCTGGTTCAAACAATACGCCATCGTCGAACACACGTGCAGTATCGACCGGACCTTCCTCAGCCGTAGACAGGATGATTGGCTCCAATACCTCGACCGTCGCTGTCGCGTCGGCTCGCGAATGCCCTGGATGCTCGAACATTTGAACGTGCAGGTACTCCAGCTCGCTGAAAAACGCACGGGTCGCAAATGGATCGAACGCCGAACCGCTCAGCCCTTCGCGCAATGCCTTTAGCAACGCCGGAACCAGCGTCAACAAATGCTCACGAGCATCGGGCGGGTCATGACGTTGGACGCTCCAGATCAATTGCATCATGGTCTGCACATCAGCCTGCCACTGCAGTGACAGATGGCCACGCTTGAGGCAGGTCAGTAGCAATACCTTGCTCCAAGTCTCGAGCACGAATGCCAGCACACTTTGCGGCAATGTCTTACCCAGCAGAGCCTGGTTCAAAGCTTGCTCTACTCGCTGGCGGGCCAAAGCGGTCTGGGCGTGACTTTCTTCGGCGTCGCGAATCCGCTGCTCCAGCCGTTCAATGCGTCGGCGTTCGTCACGGGTGAGCGCGTCAGCTTGCTCACCTTCCGGCATGGCAAGCTCAGAAGCGATGTTGTTATCCATCGTGTCGTTTGTAGGGGCAGGTGTCAGGCCTGGCAGCACGCCGGTGGCGATCAACAGTTGGTTGGCCTGGGCGTAAAGCTGGCCGGCGCCACTGAGCACATAGCGATCAAACAGCGTGAGGATGATCAGCTTGACCTTGATGTCCACACCCAGGTGACGCCCGGCCGCCAGGAAGCACTTGCAGAGCACCGTGGGCCCCAGGGGATTGTGCTGTTCGATCAGCGTCCTTCCCAACAACGTACTGAGGCGTGCGGTGAGCTGGTCGAGGGCGAAACCGTCGCGGTAGAGCACCTTGTTGACCATCGCTTGCACAGCCAGGTTGCGTTCGGGCGCGTCATCAGTCGGCGCAACACTCGCATTGGGAGACAATGACCGAGGCAGCATCCTGTAGGCGAGATCGCATTGGCCGAGGTTGATGAACGCCTTGAAGAGTTGCTCGAAAAACAACCGCTCGATACTTTTGCGTTTCAAACGCAAATCGCGCATCGCCTCAAAGAAAAGATTCTGCTCAACATCGTCAGGTGCCCGGTCGGCCATTTCGAAGAGGGTATCGTCGGCATTATCGAACAGCGCCTGCAAGCCCTGCCTGAGCTGTTGCGTCGCCTTGTCGCGAACCTGCAACACAATGACAGGCAGGCGGGCGAGTGGCAGTTGCGTCGCCTGGTCACTAGCGACCCTGCGCAATGGCACTACATTCCCGTCGATGTGCATCCAGCCTCCTGAAATTCCAGACCGTCAAAGCCATGACGTCAAATCCAAGGCGAATTATCAGGTAAAGGGCGTCCTTGCGCCACCCCGGCGCGTACTTCGCAGGAAAAGGAGGCAGCCCCAAGGGGGCATCACACACGCAATCGACCAAATGCAGGCTTCAGAACGCCAGCAACCGTTCTGACGCCTTGGGTTGCTCAGTACCATGGCCCTATAATCGGGGCACTTTGTTTGTGGAGCGCCTTATGCCGAATCTACGTCTCGCCGACTTGAACGCCGAAATCGAAGCCAACGTGCGCCGCGCGTTGCTCGAAGACATCGGCAGCGGCGACATCACCGCACAGCTGATCCCTGCTGAACGCCTGGCCAAAGCCACCATCATCACTCGCGACGCTGCCGTCATCAGCGGCACCGCCTGGGTGGATACCGTGTTTCGCCAGCTCGACCCACGGGTTGCGGTGCACTGGCAGGTTGCCGATGGCGAGCGGGTCAAACCCAATCAGGTACTGTTCCACCTCGAAGGGCCAGCTCGCTCGCTGCTGACGGGGGAGCGCAGCGCGCTGAACTTCCTGCAAATGCTCTCTGGCGTTGCCACTCGCGCGCAGCAGTTGGCGGACTTCGTTGCCAATACCCAAGTTAAACTGCTCGACACCCGCAAAACCCTGCCAGGGCTGCGTTTGGCGCAGAAGTACGCCGTAACCTGTGGCGGTTGCCACAACCACCGCATCGGCCTGTATGACGCCTTCCTGATCAAGGAAAACCATATCGCCGCCAGCGGTGGCATCCCGCAGGCCATCGCCGCCGCCCACAAGATTGCGCCGGGCAAGCCGGTAGAAGTCGAAGTGGAAAGCCTGGATGAACTCAAGGAAGCCCTGGCGGCCGGTGCCGACATCATCATGCTTGATGAGCTGAGCCTGGATGACATGCGCGAAGCCGTGCGCTTGAACAACGGCAAGGCAAAGCTGGAGGCCAGCGGCGGGATCAACGAAAGCACGCTGCTGCCGATTGCCGAAACCGGGGTGGATTACATTTCGATTGGGGCGATGACCAAGGATGTGAAGGCTGTCGATCTGTCGATGCGACTGAGTCTGTGACCAGCAACGCATACCTGTAGAAGCCCGGCTTGCCGGCGATGGCGATCTGAAGGACGCTATCGTCGGCAAGCCGGCCTCTTAAAGAGCGTTTTTGTCAGACCACCAGATTGTTCATCTCGCAGTACTCTTCCCATTCCACACCCAAGACCTCGGCCGCTTCCTTGTGCAGTTTCAGGCGTTCGGTCTCGTACTCTTCAGGGGTCGAGGTGTACTTGAGCGTCAACTCCCACGGCTGCAAGCCCTGGGCTTCGGCTTCATCCTCGAATGCCCACTGGATCTGGTCCTTCTGATCATCGGGTGGCAAGTCCTTGATCTCTTCCAGCAAATGGGGTACGTCCAGCACGTATTTCTTGAGGGCTTCTTCGTGTCTGGCTTCTTGAGACAATTCTTTAACGGTCATGGCGTTCTCTTTGATCGGGGGAATGGAAGATGGATCTGGATCATCAAGGATCTCTCTGACGCAAAAAAACCGCGTGAAGCCCGGCTTTTCTGGCCTTCAGAACCATTCGGGATCATCTGAAAACAACGTGTCGCTGGTGCCCGAGACAGGAATCGAACCTGCGACCTTCGCGTTACGAGTGCGCTGCTCTACCGACTGAGCTACACGGGCAGTGGGCTAAACCTAGCACTGACCATGGGGCCAGGCAACTTCGAACACTGTTAAAAATCAAAAGATCGCAGCCTTCTGCAACGCCCGCATAAGGCTACGATCCTTTGATTTTTCTGCACATGGCAAAACGCCCCGAACCAGTCGGGGCGTTTTGTTGTTCAGCGGTCAGATGCGGGAGTGATTAAACGCCCGAAGCCTTCGCCGCCGCTACGTCCTTGATGGACAGCTTGATACGGCCGCGGTTGTCCACGTCCAGTACCAGCACTTCCACTTCCTGACCTTCTTTCAGAATGTCAGTCACTTTCTCTACGCGAGCATCGCTCAGCATGGAGATGTGAACCAGACCGTCCTTGCCAGGCAGGATGTTGACGAATGCGCCGAAGTCGACGATGCGCTCAACCTTACCGACGTAGATCTTGCCGATTTCGGCTTCAGCGGTAATACCCAGGACGCGCTGACGCGCAGCTTCTGCAGCTTCCTTGGTTTCACCGAAGATCTTGATCGAACCGTCGTCTTCGATGTCGATCGAAGCCTTGGTCTCTTCACAGATCGCACGAATGGTCGCGCCGCCTTTACCGATGACATCACGGATTTTGTCGGTGTCAATTTTCATCGCGATCATGGTCGGAGCGTTTTCCGACAGCTCGGTACGCGACTGGCCAATGATCTGGTTCATCTGGCCGAGGATGTTCAGGCGCGCTTCCAGGGCTTGGCCCAGAGCGATCTCCATGATCTCTTCGGTGATGCCCTTGATCTTGATGTCCATCTGCAGCGCGGTCACGCCTTTGGCGGTACCGGCTACCTTGAAGTCCATGTCGCCCAGGTGGTCTTCGTCACCCAGGATGTCGGTCAGGACGGCGAATTTCTCGCCTTCTTTAACCAGACCCATGGCGATACCGGCAACCGGTGCCTTCATTGGGACGCCAGCGTCCATCAGGGCCAGGGAAGCACCGCAAACGGAAGCCATGGAGCTCGAACCGTTGGATTCGGTGATTTCCGATACAACGCGGATGGTGTACGGGAACACGTCAGCGGCAGGCAGCATGGCCTGAACCGAACGACGTGCCAGGCGGCCGTGCCCGATTTCACGACGACCAGCGCCACCCATGCGACCACACTCGCCCACCGAGAACGGAGGGAAGTTGTAGTGCAGCATGAACGGGTCTTTTTTCTCGCCTTCCAGGGTGTCCAGAAGTTGTGCGTCACGGGCAGTACCCAGCGTCGCAACTACCAGGGCCTGGGTTTCGCCACGGGTGAACAGGGCCGAACCGTGAGTCTTCGGCAGAACGCCGACTTCGATGTTCAGCGGACGTACGGTACGGGTGTCGCGACCGTCGATACGTGGCTTGCCGTTCACGATGTTTTCGCGAACGGTGCGGTATTCGATTTCGCCGAAAGCCGCTTTGACTTCAGCAGCGGAAGGTTGGCCTTCTTCGCCGGACAGCTTGGCGACGACCTGGTCCTTCAGCTCACCCAGGCGAGCGTAACGGTCAGCCTTGATGGTGATGGTGTAGGCCTGGGAGATCGCCTCGCCGAACTCGGCGCGGATCGCACCCAGCAGTTCAGTGGCTTCAGCTTGCGGAGCCCAGGTCCAGGTTGGCTTGGCAGCTTCGGCAGCCAGCTCCTTGACGGCCTGGATCACGGCCTGGAATTCGTCGTGGGCGAACAATACTGCGCCCAGCATCTGGTCTTCGGTCAGCTCTTTGGCTTCCGATTCAACCATCAGGACAGCTTCCGAAGTACCGGCAACGACCATGTCCAGGCTCGAAGCCTTCAGTTGTTCGTAAGTCGGGTTCAGCAGGTAGCCGGTGCTTTCGTGGAAGGCAACGCGGGCAGCGCCGATCGGGCCATCGAAAGGAATGCCGGAGATGGCCAGGGCAGCCGAGGTACCGATCATCGCAGCGATGTCCGGATCGGTCTTCTTGCTGGTGGACACGACGGTGCAGACAACCTGCACTTCGTTCATGAAGCCTTCAGGGAACAGCGGACGGATCGGACGGTCGATCAGTCGGGAAGTCAGGGTTTCTTTCTCGGAAGGACGGCCTTCGCGCTTGAAGAAACCGCCAGGGATCTTACCGGCAGCGTAAGTCTTTTCCTGGTAGTGAACAGACAGTGGGAAGAAACCCTTGCCTGGATCGGCTTGCTTGGCACCAACGACGGTCACCAATACGCTGACGTCGTCGTCAACGGTGACCAATACTGCGCCGGAGGCCTGACGGGCGATACGGCCAGTCTCGAGGGTAACGGTCGACTGACCGAACTGGAATTTTTTGATTACCGGGTTCACGGTGTCCTACCTTCTTTTGTGGCTCTTGGGGAAACTGGGTTCTTGCGAAATTCTTGGGCAACACCGGGAATCGGCCCGACGGGTTGTCCTGGGTGCTCTTGCACAGGCAAAACGAGTATCCAGATAAAACTTGAGGCTGGGAGCCTGCCATGCACCGGCGGAAACCCGCTGACGCATGACAGACAACCAACCTCTAGCGCAATCGCTGATTAGCGACGCAGACCCAGGCGAGCGATCAGAGCGCTGTAACGGCTCACGTCCTTGCCTTTCAGGTAGTCCAGCAGCTTACGACGCTGGTTAACCATGCGGATCAGACCACGACGGGAGTGGTGATCTTTACCGTTGGCCTTGAAGTGACCTTGCAGTTTGTTGATGTTGGCGGTCAGCAGTGCAACTTGCACTTCTGGCGAACCAGTGTCACCAACAGCTTGCTGGTAGTCAGCTACGATTTGAGCTTTTTCTTGAACGTCGAGAGCCATGTGGCAATCCTTTTATCAGGAAACTGTTTCAAAAACAGTTTCAACAGGCCAGGGACAAATCCCTGTATCTAAAAATGAGTAGTGACCGTGCCTGCTAACAGCCACACTCGTCCGGTCATTCTGACCGAATCAGTCGACGCGGCGCGATGCGCCCGTCTTCGCTCACTTCACCAATACCGATGAAGCGACCATTGTGATCCTGTACCCGTACCATGCCGAACTTCGGGGCATCCGGGGCGCGTACCGGCTGGCCATTGAGCCAGTAGAACGCGCTCGCTTCCGAGAACTGCAACAGTGGCCAATCCAGCAGGCCGCTGTCCGATGGCATCAGGAAGCGGTCGACCGCCTCGTTGCCGCCTTCGGCATGTACCGCTTCCAGCTCTTCGAGGGTCACGGTCTGCGCCAGGGTGAAAGGCCCGGCCTGGGTACGTCGCAGTTCTGCAACGTAAGCGCCACAACCGAGTTGCTCACCGATATCCTCCACCAGGGTGCGAATATAGGTGCCTTTGGTGCAATCCACCGCAAGCCGCGCAGTATCCCCTTCGAAGGCCAGCAATTCCAAGCGCGTAATAGTAACAGAACGCGGTTCGCGCTCCACTACTTCACCTGCACGGGCCAGCTTGTACAAGGGCTGCCCATCACGCTTGAGAGCCGAGTACATCGGCGGTATCTGACTGATTTGCCCACGAAATTGCGGTAATACAGCTTCGATATCGGCGCGACCAACGGTCACCGGGCGCTCCTGCAAAACCTCGCCCTCGGCATCGGCCGTGGTGGTTGTCTTGCCCAGTTGCGCGAGGGTTTCGTAACCCTTGTCGGAATCGAGCAGGTACTGCGAGAACTTGGTGGCCTCACCGAAGCACAGCGGCAACACGCCAGTGGCCAGCGGATCGAGACTACCGGTGTGCCCGGCCTTCTCGGCGTTGAGCAACCAGCGGACCTTCTGCAAGGCTGCGTTGGAGGTGAACCCCAGCGGCTTGTCGAGCAGGATGATGCCGCTGACGTTACGACGGATACGTTTGACCTGAGCCACCGATTACTCCTTGGTGTCTTCGGCTTGTGCCGTAACCGAGTGCTGGTTGTCTTCAGCCACTGCGCGCTCGATCAAGGCCGACAGATGCGCACCGCGCACGACGCTTTCATCGTAGTGGAAGTGCAACTGTGGAACGCTGCGCAGCTTCATCTCGCGAGCCAGTTGCATGCGCAGGAAGCCAGCGGCGGAGTTGAGCACCTTGATGCTTTGCGCGATCTCTTCGTGACTGTCCTGGCCCATCACGGTGATGAAAATCTTGGCGTGACCGACGTCACGGCTGACTTCCACAGCGGTAATGGTGACCAGGCCGACGCGCGGGTCTTTGACTTCACGACGGATCAGTTGTGCCAGCTCACGCTGCATCTGATCGCCGATACGTTGGGTACGGCTGTATTCTTTTGCCATGTCTTGTTACCTGTTACTGCCCCACGGTGAAACCCGTAAGGTCTGAAAGCGGCAAACGCCCGGCCTGACAAAAGCCAGACCGGGCGTTGCGTTTAGAGTCCGGGCGATGCGCCGCGCAATTGCATGCGGCTGGCCATCACGGCTCTTGAAGTGCGCGAGTTAGAGGCTGCGAGCAACCTGGACCTTCTCGAAGACTTCGATCTTGTCACCGACCTTGACGTCGTTGTAGCTCTTCACGCCGATACCGCATTCCATGCCGGCACGTACTTCGGAAGCGTCATCCTTGAAGCGACGCAGGGATTCCAGCTCGCCTTCGAAGATAACGATGTCTTCACGCAGTACTCGGATTGGACGGTTACGGTGAACAACACCTTCGATCACCATGCAACCGGCGATCGCGCCAAACTTCGGCGAACGGAACACGTCACGCACTTCGGCGATGCCCAGGATGTTCTCGCGAACGTCGCTGCCGAGCATACCGGTCAAGGCTTTCTTGACGTCTTCGATGATGTCGTAGATCACGTTGTAGTAACGCATATCCAGACCTTCCTGCTCGACGATCTTGCGAGCGCCGGCATCGGCACGCACGTTGAAGCCGAACAGTACAGCGTTGGAAGCCAGTGCCAGGTTGGCGTCGGATTCGGTAATACCACCAACACCGCCACCGACCACGCGCACTTGCACTTCGTCGTTGCCCAGGCCGTTCAGGGCACCGTTCAACGCTTCCAGCGAACCACGGACGTCGGATTTGAGGACGATGTTGAGCGTCTTCTTCTCTTCCTGACCCATGTTTTCGAAGATGTTTTCCAGCTTGCCGGCGTGAGCACGGGCCAGCTTGACTTCGCGGAACTTGCCTTGACGGAACAGAGCCACTTCACGGGCTTTCTTCTCGTCGGCAACCACGCTCATCTCGTCGCCAGCGTCCGGGGTACCGTCCAGGCCGAGGATCTCGACAGGGATGGCCGGACCGGCTTCCTTGATTGGCTTGCCGTTCTCGTCGAGCATGGCACGAACGCGGCCATAGTTCGAACCGACCAGGACCATGTCGCCCTGGCGCAGGGTACCGTCTTGAACCAGAACGGTAGCCACCGGGCCACGACCCTTGTCCAGACGGGATTCAACCACGACACCACGGCCAGGAGCCGATGGCGTTGCAGTCAGTTCCAGGACCTCGGCTTGCAGCAGTACCGCTTCGAGCAATTCGTCGACGCCAGTACCCATTTTCGCCGAAACCGGTACGAATGGAGTGTCACCACCCCACTCTTCCGACGTCACGCCGTGTACCGACAGCTCGCTACGAATGCGATCGAGGTCAGCACCTGGCTTGTCGATCTTGTTCACTGCGACAACCAGCGGAACGCCAGCAGCCTTGGCGTGCTGAACAGCCTCGATGGTCTGTGGCATCACGCCGTCGTCCGCCGCAACCACCAGGATCACGATGTCAGTCGCCTTGGCACCACGGGCACGCATTGCGGTAAACGCGGCGTGACCAGGGGTGTCGAGGAACGTCACCATGCCACGGTCGGTTTCAACGTGGTAGGCACCGATGTGCTGGGTGATACCGCCGGCTTCGCCAGCAGCTACCTTGGCACGACGGATGTAGTCGAGCAGGGAAGTCTTACCGTGGTCAACGTGGCCCATTACGGTCACGACCGGTGCACGGGAAACCGCCTCACCTTCAAACTTCAGGGACTCAGCCAGGGAATCTTCCAGGGCGGTGTCGCTGACCAGGGTCACTTTGTGGCCCAGCTCTTCGGCAACCAGCTGGGCAGTTTCCTGGTCCAGTACCTGGTTGATGGTCGCTGGGGTACCCAGTTTGAACATGAACTTGATGATTTCAGCAGCCTTGACCGACATCTGCTGGGCGAGATCGCCCACAGTGATGGTCTCGCCGATCTTCACTTCGCGCACGACAGGGCCGGTTGGGCTCTGGAAACCGTGGGCGTTGCGCTTCTTCAGCTTGGCCTTGCCGCGACCACCACGACGGAAGCCATCGCTTTCTTCGTCGGTAGTACGTGGGGCAACGCGTGGCGCAGGCGCCTTCTCCTTGACCGAAGCACGATGCGGAGCGTTTTTGCGCTCACCATCGCCGCCACCGCGACGACTGTTGTCGTCGGCACGTGGCTTATCCGGACGACGCTGCTCGTCGCGCTTGCGGGTATCGGCTGCAGGTGCCGGAGCGGCAGCCACGACCGGCGCGCTTTCGCGCACAGGCTCGGCCACCGCAGCTGGCGCTGCAGCAGGTTGGGCTTGGGCGGACGGCGCAGCAGCTGGCTGGCGACGCGCTTCTTCTTCGGCGCGGCGCTTGGCTTCTTCTTCAGCCTTCTGACGTGCAGCATTTTCTACTGCGCGACGTTCATCCAGTTCACGCTTGCGCTCGGCTTCGATTTCTTCCGGGCTGCGCTGTACGAAGACTTTCTTCTTGCGTACTTCAACGCTGATGCTTTTGCTGCCAGCAACACGCAGGGTGCTGGTGGTTTTACGCTGCAGCGTAATCTTGCGTGGTTCTTCCACTTTCGCCTTGTGACTGCTCTTCAAGTGAGTCAGCAACGATTGCTTCTCACTGTCAGTCACACTTTCTTCGGCGGCGGTGTGCGGCAGACCTGCCTCACGCATCTGCTGCAACAGGCGCTCTACCGGTGTTTTGACCTCATCGGCCAGTTGTTTCACCGTGACTTGCGTCATGCATTTCTCTCCTCAGGCCGCGCCTAATTACTCGAACCAGTGGGCTCGGGCGGCCATGATCAACTTGCCGGCACGATCATCGTCAATGCCGTCGATGTCGAGCAGGTCGTCAATAGACTGCTCGGCCAGGTCTTCGCGGGTAATTACGCCGCGCACCGCCAGTTCCATCGCCAAATCCTTGTCCATACCCTCAAGCGAGAGCAGGTCTTCGGCCGGATGGGCGTCTGCCAGCTTTTCCTCAGTAGCGATGGCTTTGGTCAACAAACGATCCTTGGCACGAGCGCGAAGCTCGTTGACGGTGTCTTCGTCAAAGCCGTCGATGTTGAGCATTTCTTCCAGCGGTACGTAGGCAATCTCTTCCAGGCTGGTAAAGCCTTCATCGACCAGCACCTGTGCCAGATCTTCGTCGACTTCCAGCTCGTCGATGAAGTTGCGCAGGATGTCGCCGGTTTCTGCTTGCTGCTTAGCCTGGATGTCCGATTCGGTCATCACGTTCAGGGTCCAGCCAGTCAACTGGCTGGCCAGACGCACGTTCTGACCACCACGACCGATGGCCTGAGCCAGATTGTCTGCGCCGACGGCGATGTCCATTGCATGGGCATCTTCGTCAACGATAATTGCCGCAACCTCAGCCGGGGACATGGCGTTGATCACGAACTGAGCCGGGTTGTCGTCCCACAGGACGATGTCCACACGCTCACCGCCCAACTCGCCCGACACTGCCTGGACGCGCGAACCGCGCATACCGATGCAAGCGCCCTGCGGGTCGATGCGTTTGTCCTTGGAGCGAACGGCGATCTTGGCGCGCGAACCCGGATCACGGGACGCAGCCATTACTTCGATCAGCCCTTCAGCAATTTCCGGCACTTCGATGCGGAACAACTCGATCAGCATTTCCGGCGCGGTACGCGACAGGATCAACTGCGGGCCGCGGTTCTCGGTGCGGATTTCCTTGAGCAGCGCACGCAAGCGCACGCCAACCCGGAAAGTTTCGCGAGAAATGATGTCCTCACGGGCCAGCAACGCTTCGGCGTTGTTGCCCAGATCAACGATCACGTTGTCGCGGGTAACTTTTTTCACGGTGCCGGAGATGATTTCACCCAGGCGTTCGCGGTAAGCGTCGACAACCTGGGCGCGCTCGGCTTCGCGAACCTTCTGCACGATGACTTGCTTGGCAGTCTGTGCAGCGATACGGCCGAATTCGATGGACTCGATCTTCTCTTCGACAACGTCACCGACCTTGGCGCCAGGATGCGTCTCGGCAACCTTGCTTGGCCAGGTTTCGATGGCCGGATCGTCAAGATCGTCTTCTTCGACGACCGTCCAGCGACGGAAAGTCTCGTACGCACCGGTGTGGCGGTTGATTTCCACACGCAGATCGACTTCGTCCTCGAAACGCTTTTTGGTAGCCGTGGCCAGAGCGAGCTCCAGCGCTTCAAAAATTACGTTAGCCGGTACGCCCTTTTCATTGGATACCGACTCAACAACCAGCAGTACTTCTTTGCTCATCGTACGCCTCGCCTTTCGCAAGCCATTGGATCCGCGGGATCCGCAGTATCTGGCACGCCTCAGTCAAAACTGGGAATAATGTTGGCCTTGTCGATCATATCGATCGGCAACAGGAACTCATGGTCTTCTACCTGCACCACGACGTCCTGCTCTTCTACACCGCGCAGAAGGCCCTGAAAGTTGCGTCGTCCTTCAAAAGGCGAGCGCAGCTTGATCTTCACTTGTTCACCGGCAAATTTTGCAAACTGCTCAAGAGTGAACAGCGGGCGTTCCATGCCTGGCGAGGAAACTTCGAGGGTGTATTCAACGGAGATTGGATCTTCAACATCCAGCACACCGCTGATCTGACGGCTGACGATGGCACAATCGTCCACCAGCACACCGCCCTCTTTATCAATATAAACGCGCAACATCGAGTGACGACCCTGAGCCGAAAACTCGATACCCCAGCATTCATAGCCTAGGGCCACGACCACCGGGGCCAGCAAGGCCTGCAACTCTTCTAGCTTGCTCGACACCTGAACCCCCTCGTGCATGTATGTGCATGCTATGCAAAATAAAAAAATGGGCGAAGCGCCCATCCTTGAAACGCCGTCGAACAGCGGCGTTGGAAGTGTCCAGCTAACAAAAAGCCCCTTAAAAGGGGCTCCTTAAACTGGTTGCGGGGGCCGGATTTGAACCGACGACCTTCGGGTTATGAGCCCGACGAGCTACCAGACTGCTCCACCCCGCGACAAAGCTGGGGCGGAAGTATACGACCGATCCCCGACAGGGTCAATGTAACCTTCCACCTGCAAGAAAGCCCGCAACAGCGGGCTCTCCTGACTAATTGGTACCGAGAAGGGGACTCGAACCCCTACACCCTATGGGCACAACCACCTCAAGGTTGCGTGTCTACCAATTCCACCACCTCGGCAATACTACGTTTGAAACCCTTCTTACTTCTGCTCTTGAGCTGGAGGCACGTCAGTCGCTGGAGTAGCCGACTTTTGCTCTTGAAGCACCGGGACATCATCAGAAGCCGGTTGTTGCTTTGGTACTTCCAACACTGCTGGGTTTGGCAAACCTACTTGAGTCAGCTGGTGAGCTTTCTCTTTAGCAAAGTAACCTAACCCTAAGCTGGTTATGAAGAAACCTGCGGCAAGTATAGCAGTAAACTTACTAAGAAAGGTAGAGGAACCTTGGCTTCCGAACACAGTATTTGAAGCACCTGCTCCGAAAGACGCGCCAGCGTCCGCACCTTTACCCTGCTGCAGCAAAACCAGAGCTACTACGCCCAATGCACCCAGCAGATGAAAAACGACTACGACTGTTTCCAGCATTTTTTCAGTTTCCCGCGGCGCGAATAATCGCACCGAACTCATCTGCATTCAGGGAAGCCCCACCAATGAGGCCCCCATCGATATCCGGCATGCCGAACAGTTCGACCGCATTGGCCGCCTTCACGCTGCCGCCGTATAGAAGCCGCACACCTTGTGCGACTTCAGAATTCTCTGCCGCCAACTGCGCGCGAATGGCTGCGTGCACATCCTGCGCCTGTTGCGGCGAAGCAGTCAGCCCGGTGCCAATGGCCCAGACCGGCTCGTAAGCAATTACTGCCTTTGCAAACGCACCGACACCCAACTCATCGATGATGCTGCCCAATTGCTGCGAGACAACCTCAAGGGTCTTCCCGGCTTCACGCTGCTCAAGGGTTTCCCCTATGCACAACACCGGAACCAGGCCACTTGCCTGTGCCGCTGCGAACTTGCGAATCAGCACTCCGTCCTGCTCACCCATTAACTGGCGGCGCTCGGAATGCCCGACAAGAACCAGGGAACAACCTGCATCCACCAACTGACTAGGCGAGACCTCACCGGTCAGCGCACCTTGTCCGGATTCCACCGCAGAATTCTGCGCACCGACCGAAATCGACTTTCCTTTCAAGCCATCAACCACTTGGCTGATATGCAACAAAGGCGGGAATACCGCTACTTCAACACCGCTCGGCAAGGCCAAGTCACGTAGGCCGTTGATCAGCTCAGCGACGCTGGCGCGGGTACCGTGCATCTTCCAGTTACCAGCTACCATAGGGCGACGCATGCTGTACCTCGTCGGTCAAAGTGGGCGCAGATGTTACCCAACACAATCGAGGCTGGCAAGCCGAATTCAGGCAGAAACTTCAGTAACCAGTTTTGCCAGCTCTTCGGCATAGCCGCGAACCAGGGTTTCGTCTTCGCCTTCGACCATCACACGCACCAGCGGCTCGGTCCCGGACTTGCGCAACAACACGCGCCCGCGACCCGCCATGGCCTGGGTGACACGCTCGCTGGCTTCCTTGACCGACGCATGCTCGAGCGGGTTTGCACCGCCACCGAAACGCACATTGATCAATACCTGAGGGCACTTGCGTAACGCCTGACGAGCCTCTGCCAACCCTTGCGAACGAGTCTTCAACGCCATCAACACCTGCAACGCGGCAATGATCGCATCACCGGTCGTGGTGTGATGGAAGCACACGATATGCCCCGAGTTCTCGCCACCGATCAGCCAGTTACGCTCCAGCAGGTCCGCGATCACATAACGGTCACCGACGTTGGCGCGCACAAAGGGAATCGCCAGGTCCGCGAGGGCGAGCTCCAGCCCCAGGTTACTCATCAACGTACCGACTACGCCGCCTTGCAGCTTGTCCTGTTCATGCAGATCGCGAGCGATGATAAACAGCAGCTCGTCGCCATCGACGATGGCACCGGTGTGATCAACCATCAACACCCGATCGCCGTCACCATCAAATGCGATACCCAGGTCGGCATGCTCGGCCAAGACGGCAGCCTGCAATTGGCCCATGTGGGTTGAACCGCAGTTGTCGTTGATGTTCAGGCCATTGGGGTGCGCGGACAGAACCACGACCTCGGCACCTAGCTCGCGAAATACGCTTGGCGCCACCTTGTACGTCGCACCGTGGGCGCAATCGATGACGATTTTCAGACCGGAGAAGCTGGTGCCGGTTGGCACGCTGCTCTTGCAGAATTCTATATAGCGGCCAGAGGCATCGTTGATTCGCGAGACCTTGCCGATCTTGCTCGACTCAACCACGGTCATCGGGGTGTCGAGCAACTCTTCGATCATGTGCTCGATCTCATCGGGAAGCTTGGTGCCCTTCCCGGAGAAAAACTTGATGCCATTGTCGTCATGGGGATTGTGCGAAGCACTGATCACGATGCCGGCTTCGGCATGAAAGGTACGCGTCAGGTAGGCGATGGCCGGTGTCGGCATCGGGCCCAGGAGCATCACGTCGGCACCCGCCGATGTCAGCCCGGCCTCGAGCGCCGATTCGAACATGTAACCGGAAATCCGCGTGTCCTTGCCCACCAGCACCTTGCACGCACCCATCTTGCGGAACGCCATGCCGGCAGCCCAGCCCAGCTTGAGCATGAAGTCAGGAGTGATCGGATAAACACCGACCCGACCGCGAATGCCGTCGGTGCCAAAATATTTCTTTGTCATAACTACTCCATAATTCTTATTCGGCTGATTCCACTGCGGTGATCATTTTCACCACATCAACTGTTTCAGCTACGTCATGGACACGCAATATACGCGCGCCCTTGTGCGTTGCCAGCGCCGCCAGGGCAAGACCGCCATACAGGCGCTCACCGACAGGGCGACTCAACGCTTGACCGATCATGCTCTTTCGCGACACCCCAACCAACAACGGGCGCCCCAAGGCATGCAAGGCTTCCATATGCTTGAACAAGCTTAGATTGTGCTGCAGATTTTTTGCGAACCCAAAACCCGGATCAAGAATGATCCGCTCAGCTGGAATCCCCACCGTCGCACATTGAGCCATGCGCTCGGCTAGAAACTCGCCCACCTCTTGGGTGACGTCCTGGTAGTGCGGGTTGTCCTGCATGTCACCCGGCTCACCGAGCATATGCATCAGGCAAACGGGCAAGCCGGTCGCCGCCGCCGCATCCAGGGCACCCTCGCGGCGCAAGGAACGCACGTCATTGATCAGGCCGGCACCCAGCCGCGCCGATTCGCGCATGACCGCGGGCGTGGAGGTATCGACCGAGATGATCACATCCAGTTCACGGTGAATCATTTCAACGATTGGTGCCACGCGCTCAAGCTCTTCGAGCGGTGAAACCGCCCTCGCGCCTGGCCGAGTAGACTCGCCGCCAACATCGATCAAGGTGGCGCCAGCCGCAACCATGGCTTGCGCATGGCGCAACGCCGTATCGAGCTGGCTGAATTTGCCACCATCGGAGAAAGAATCGGGAGTGACATTGAGAATGCCCATGACATGCGTCTGGGACAAATCAAGAACCCGGTTGCCGCAAGGCAACCGGGTCGAGGACTGAACAAAAGTCATTTCAAACCTTAAACGTCAGCAGCGGGACCGCCGATAGGTGTTTCCGGACGCTCACCCTGCACCGCTGGCGGCGTACCGGAGGTACCCGTGCCACCCGACCAGTCGCGAGGCTCGCGAGGTGTGCGTCCAGCCATGATGTCGTCGATCTGCTCGGCATCGATGGTTTCATACTTCATCAGGGCATCGGCCATGGCGTCGAGCTTGTCACGGTTGTCCGTGAGGATCTGCTTGGCGGTGCCGTAGCACTGGTCGATGATGCTGCGCACTTCGGAGTCGATCAGCTTGGCTGTCTCACCGGAGAAACTTGCACTCTGGCCACCGCCTCCGCGACCGAGGAACACTTCACCTTCCTCTTCAGCGTACATCAGCGGACCGAGTTTTTCGGAAAGACCCCACTTGGTCACCATGTTCCGTGCAATCTGGCTGGCACGCATGATGTCGTTGGACGCACCAGTGGTGACGCCATCGAAGCCCAGGGTCATTTCTTCAGCGATACGGCCACCGTAAAGCGAGCAGATCTGGCTGATCAGCGCACGCTTGGACAGGCTGTAGCGATCTTCTTCCGGCAGGAACATGGTCACGCCCAGCGCACGACCGCGCGGGATGATCGAGACCTTGTAAACCGGGTCATGCTCAGGCACGACGCGACCCACAATGGCGTGGCCAGCTTCGTGATAAGCGGTGTTCTGCTTTTCTTTCTCGGACATGACCATGGATTTGCGCTCGGCGCCCATCATGATCTTGTCCTTGGCCAGTTCGAACTCTTTCATTTCGACGATGCGCTTGCCGGCACGGGCAGCGAACAACGACGCCTCGTTGACCAGGTTGGCCAGGTCGGCACCAGAGAAACCCGGGGTACCACGAGCGATCACTGCCGGAGCGACGTCGTCGCCCATTGGCACCTTGCGCATGTGGACCTTGAGAATCTGTTCGCGACCACGGATATCCGGCAGACCGACCACGACCTGACGGTCGAAACGGCCCGGACGCAGCAGCGCAGGGTCCAACACGTCAGGACGGTTGGTCGCGGCAATCACGATGATGCCATCGTTCATTTCGAAGCCGTCCATCTCCACCAGCAACTGGTTGAGTGTCTGCTCGCGTTCGTCGTGACCACCGCCCATGCCGGCACCACGGTGGCGACCGACGGCGTCGATTTCATCGATGAAGATGATGCATGGAGCGTGTTTCTTGGCCTGTTCGAACATGTCGCGAACACGGCTTGCACCGACACCGACGAACATCTCGACGAAATCGGAACCGGAAATGGTAAAGAAAGGCACCTTGGCTTCGCCGGCAATCGCCTTGGCCAGCAAGGTCTTACCGGTACCCGGAGGACCGACCATCAATACGCCACGAGGAATGCGGCCACCCAGGCGCTGGAACTTGCCCGGATCACGCAGGAACTCGACCAGCTCACCGACTTCTTCCTTGGCTTCGTCGCAACCGGCAACGTCTGCCAGGGTGGTTTTCACCTGGTCTTCGGAGAGCAGGCGCGCCTTGCTCTTGCCAAAGCTCATCGGCCCGCCCTTGCCACCGGCACCGCCCTGCATCTGGCGCATGAAGAACATGAACACGGCGATGATCACCAGGATCGGGAAGCTCGCGACCAGGAGTTGGGTCCAGATGCTTTGCTGTTCAGGCTGCTTGCCTTCGACCACGACGTGGTTATCCACCAGGTCGCCGATCAGGCCGTTGTCCTGGATTGCCGGACGAATGGTCTTGAAGCTGTCGCCATCGTTGCGCTTGCCGGTAATCACGTAGCCATCAACCGCCACGCGCTCGACCTTGCCATCCTTGACCTGCTGGATGAAGTCGGAATAGTTGAGGGTCTGCGGCTCGTTAGGGCTGGAGAAGTTGTTCATCACTGTCACCAGGACAGCCGCGATGATCAACCACAGGATCAGATTCTTTGCCATATCGTTCAATTAACTACCCTCTGAAGCAAGCGCCGCTGTTGGCGCGCGCTTCGCATGATATTCACCGGCCTAACTTACTACATTACCTACAACTCTGGCAGGCGCCGTCTGTAACCCTTTGTGAAACTCTTCCTACACAATATTCGCTATTTCCCACAGGGCGAAATACGAAATTCCTATTGCCCTGCAAAAAAACCGCGTTTTATTCACTCCGGCCGCGGTAGCCCCAAGCCAGCATGTATTGCTCGCGGGAGCTGCCTCGGGAAGAGTCCGGCTTGATCATCTGGACCTTGTCGAATTTCTGACGAGCGTCCTTCACGTAAGCATCAAACCCTTCACCCTGAAAAACCTTGATCACAAAATTACCACCCGGCTTGAGTATCCGGGCTGCCAGATCAAGCGCCAGCTCGCAAAGAAACATGGCTTTGGGCATATCTACGGCAGGCGTACCACTCATATTGGGGGCCATATCGGAAATCACAAGGTCCACCGGCGAATTACCGACGGCGTCCAGGATCTGAGCGAGCACTTCGTCCTGGGTAAAGTCCCCCTGGATGAAAGTCACGTCCGGAATGCTGTCCATTTCCAGGATATCCGAGGCGATCAGGCGCCCCTGACCACCGATCAGCCGGCTAGTGACCTGCGACCAGCCACCAGGCGCCGCCCCCAGGTCAACAACGGTCATGCCCGGACGGATCAGCTTGTATTTCTCCTGGACCTCCAGAAGCTTGTAACTCGCACGCGAGCGGTAGCCATCCTTCTGCGCCTGCTTCACATAGGGATCATTGACATGTCTTTTCAGCCAACCAAGGCTTGTCTTGGAACGCGCCATTGGGCACCTCGATGATAAGGGTCGTGATTAGTTGGGCGGATCCACGAACCCTCGGGTAAAATGGCCGCCATTTTACAGAATCCAGACGAAAGGGTCAGATTATGCCGCTCACTCAAGAGCAGAAGAAACAGTACAAATCCATTGGCCACCATCTGAAACCGGTTTTGATTGTGGCTGACAACGGTTTGACTGAAGGTGTGTTAGCCGAATTTGAACGCGCATTGGCGGATCACGAACTGATCAAGATCAAGCTCAATATCCTCGATCGCGAATCGCGCCTGGCATCCATTGCCGAGCTGTGCAAGGTTGGCAAAGCGGATCTGGTACAGGTCATCGGCAAGATGGCACTGATTTACCGCAAGAACTTCAGCGTCAACAAGCAGCTGTCGAACGTCCATCGCTTCAAGTGATGACAAGGGTCAAGGGTGTGCTTCGCGCACCCTGACACTCCATCCGGGCACCGGCTGCATAATCAGCACCAGCCCCGAGAACCCCAAAACCAGATAGCTGAACACCTGCCAGCGCTGCGCATCCGGCCAGCCGATAGGCACGGCCACAAACATCGCACAGGCGCACAACGCGACCAGCAGCACCTGCCCACGAAAATCCCGCCATAGACTGGCAAGGCCATTAGCCTGTACCAGCACCAAAGCCTGAAAGATCACGCACACGGCGGCAAACCCCACCACCACGGTCTCGAACATGCCGGCGATCTCATCGATCAGCAACGGTGCCAGGCCAATTCGACCCAACACCGGCTGCAAACCGAGATGCACCAGCCACAGACCGCCGACCCACAACATCTGGGCCAGCTGCCAGAGCATGGCGCCCGCATTCAGCGGGCGCCTTGCTTCAGATGTGACGGACTTCGACAATCTCGTACTCGATAACGCCACCAGGCGTTTTGACGACGACCACATCACCCTCTTCCTTGCCGATCAAGGCTCGAGCCAAGGGTGAACCGACCGAAATCTTGCCGAGTTTGAAGTCAGCCTCATCCTCACCCACGATGTGGTAAGTGACGCTTTCATCAGTCTCGACGTTGGCGATTTCGACGGTGGTGCCGAAGATAACCTTGCCAGTGTGAGGAATGGTCGTGACGTCGATGATGACCTGATTCTGAATTCGGCCTTCGATGTCACGAATCCGCGCCTCGACCATACCCTGCTGCTCGCGAGCAGCGTGGTATTCGGCGTTTTCCTTCAAGTCGCCCAACTCACGGGCCGTACCGATGTCCTGGCTGAGCTTTGGACGGACGACTTTGGTCAGGTGAGCGTGCTCTTCCTCCAGGGCGCGAGCGCCCTGAACGGTCATCGGGTACTTCGTTATGCTCATGCCTTCAATCCTGCGTGTAGATCCTGCAAGCGGCGTACGGTCTTCTCGGGACCGAACTTCAGCGCTTCGCAGATCGCTTCGCCAGCAGCAATGGTGGTGGTGCAGTAAATCTTGTGCTGCAGGGCATTGCGACGAATGGAATAGGAGTCAGCGATCGACTGACGGCCTTCGGTGGTGTTGATGATCAAGGTGACTTCGTCATTCTTGATCATGTCGACTACGTGCGGACGCCCTTCGGTCACCTTGTTCACGCGGCGCACTTTCAGGCCTGCGGCTTCGATCAGCTTGGCAGTACCGGCAGTGGCAACCACTTCAAAGCCCAAGTTGATCAGATCACGGGCCACGCCTGCAACCAGTGGCTTGTCGTCATCACGTACGCTGATGAACGCAGTACCGCCGGTCGGCAGTACTTCGCTGGCACCCATCTGGGCCTTGGCGAATGCTTCACCGAAGGTGTCGCCCACGCCCATCACTTCGCCGGTCGACTTCATCTCTGGGCCGAGGATCGGGTCGACGCCAGGGAATTTGGCGAACGGGAACACCGCTTCTTTCACGCTGTAGAAGTTCGGGATAATTTCCTTGGTGAAACCCAGCTCCTGCAGGGTTTTACCGGCCATCACGCGCGCTGCGATCATCGCCAGGGAAACACCGATGCACTTGGACACGAACGGTACGGTACGCGAAGCGCGCGGGTTGACTTCGATGACGTAGATGTCTTCGCCTTGCAGCGCCAACTGAACGTTCATCAGGCCGACCACACCCAGTTCCAGGGCCATTTTCTTGACCTGTTCGCGCATTTCGTCCTGGATGTGCGCCGGCAGGGAGTATGGCGGCAGCGAGCACGCGGAGTCACCGGAGTGAACGCCGGCCTGCTCGATGTGCTGCATGATCGCGCCGATCACTACGTCCTTGCCGTCGCAGACCGCATCCACGTCCATTTCAATGGCGCAGTTGAGGAAGTGGTCCAGCAGCACCGGGCTGTCGTTGGACACTTGAACCGCTTCACGCAGGTAGCGCTTGAGTTCTTCTTCTTCGTAGACGATTTCCATCGCACGACCGCCCAGTACATAGGACGGGCGCACCACCAGCGGGTAACCGATCTTGCTGGCTGCACGAATCGCTTCGTCTTCGCTGCGCACAGTGGCGTTTGGCGGCTGACGCAGGTTCAGGCGCTGGACCATTTGCTGGAAGCGCTCGCGGTCTTCGGCACGGTCGATGGCGTCAGGGCTGGTGCCGATGATCGGCACGCCAGCGGCTTCCAGGGCACGGGCCAGTTTCAGCGGGGTCTGGCCGCCGTACTGGACGATCACGCCTTTTGGCTTCTCGACGCGGACGATTTCCAGCACGTCTTCCAGGGTCACTGGTTCGAAGTACAGGCGGTCGGAGGTGTCGTAGTCGGTGGAAACGGTTTCCGGGTTGCAGTTGACCATGATGGTCTCGTAACCGTCATCGCGCAGGGCCAGTGCCGCGTGTACGCAGCAGTAGTCGAACTCGATGCCCTGGCCGATACGGTTAGGACCGCCACCCAGGATCATGATCTTGTCGCGGCCCGACGGCGCGGCTTCGCACTCTTCTTCGTACGTGGAGTACAGGTACGCGGTATCGGTGGCGAACTCGGCGGCGCAGGTGTCGACGCGCTTGTAGACCGGGAAGATTTCCAGCTTGTGGCGGTGGGCACGCAGGCTCTTCTCGGTCACACCCAGCAGCTTGGCCAGGCGCATGTCGGAGAAGCCCTTGCGCTTGAGGCGGAACATCAGGTCACGGTCGATGCTGGTCAGACCCAGGGTCTTGACCTTCTCTTCGTCCTTGATCAGATCTTCCATCTGCACCAGGAACCAAGGATCGATCATGGTCATGCCGAAGATGTCTTCAACGCTCATGCCAGCGCGCATGGCGTCCGCCACGTACCAGATACGCTCGGCGCCCGGCACGGTCAGTTCGCGCTTGAGGATGCTCATGCTTTCCGGGTTGCGCAGGTCAACCTTCTCGTCCAGACCGCAAACACCGACTTCCAGGCCGCGCAGGGCTTTCTGCAGGGATTCCTGGAAGGTGCGGCCGATGGCCATGACTTCACCTACCGACTTCATCTGAGTGGTCAGGCGCGCATCAGCCTTGGAGAACTTCTCGAAGGCGAAACGTGGCAGCTTGGTCACGACGTAGTCGATGGACGGTTCGAAGGACGCCGGGGTCTTGCCGCCGGTGATGTCGTTCGACAGCTCATCCAGGGTGTAGCCCACAGCCAGCTTGGCCGCGACCTTGGCGATCGGGAAACCGGTGGCCTTCGAGGCCAGTGCCGAGGAACGGGATACACGCGGGTTCATTTCGATCACGACCATGCGGCCGGTGTTCGGGCAGATACCGAACTGAACGTTCGAACCGCCGGTTTCCACGCCGATCTCACGCAGTACCGCCAGGGAGGCGTTACGCAGGATCTGGTATTCCTTGTCGGTCAGGGTCTGTGCCGGCGCCACGGTGATCGAGTCACCCGTGTGCACGCCCATCGGGTCAAAGTTTTCGATGGAGCAGACGATGATGCAGTTGTCCTTTTTGTCGCGGACAACTTCCATTTCATATTCTTTCCAACCGATCAGCGATTCGTCGATCAGCAGCTCTTTGGTCGGAGACAGGTCCAGGCCGCGGGCGCAGATTTCTTCGAACTCTTCACGGTTGTACGCGATACCGCCACCGGTGCCGCCCATGGTGAAGGACGGACGGATGATGCACGGGAAGCCCAGCTTCTCGAGGACCGCATTGGCCTCTTCCATGCTGTGGGCGATGCCGGAACGCGGGCACGCCAGGCCGATGGATTTCATCGCCTTGTCGAAACGCGAACGGTCTTCAGCCTTGTCGATGGTGTCGGCGTTGGCACCGATCATTTCTACGCCGAACTTCTCCAGGACGCCTTCGCGCTCCAGGTCCAGGGCGCAGTTCAGGGCGGTCTGGCCGCCCATGGTCGGCAGCAGCGCGTCCGGACGCTCTTTCTCGATGATCTTGGCAACGGTCTGCCACTTGATCGGCTCGATGTAGGTGGCGTCGGCCATGGCCGGGTCGGTCATGATGGTGGCCGGGTTGGAGTTCACCAGGATGACGCGGTAGCCCTCTTCGCGCAGGGCTTTGCAGGCCTGGGCGCCGGAGTAGTCGAATTCGCAGGCCTGGCCGATCACGATCGGGCCAGCGCCAAGAATCAGGATGCTTTTAATGTCTGTACGTTTTGGCATGGGTTTGTCACTCAAATCCGCAGGTCAGTCGGCAAGCCGTCTTGTTCAATCTGTGAAGACTTGAAGGGGTCGCCGATATCGGGACCACCCTCAAGCTTTGCAACATCAGGGCGAGCGATCAGCGTCGCTTGGCCATCTCGTTGATGAAGCGATCGAACAGAGGTGCTACGTCGTTCGGGCCAGGGCTGGCTTCAGGGTGACCCTGGAAGCTGAAGGCGCTCTTGTCGGTACGCTCGATACCTTGCAGGGTGCCGTCGAACAGCGATTTGTGAATCGCGCGAACGTTGGCAGGCAGGGTGGCTTCGTCTACCGCAAAACCGTGGTTCTGGCTGGTGATCATCACCACGCCGCTGTCCAGATCCTGGACCGGGTGGTTGGCACCGTGGTGGCCGTGACCCATTTTCAGGGTCTTGGCGCCGGAGGCCAGGGCCAGCAGTTGGTGACCGAGGCAGATACCGAACACCGGGATGTCGGTTTCCAGCACATCCTTGATCGCCTGGATCGCGTAGTCGCAAGGCTCGGGATCGCCAGGGCCGTTGGACAGGAACACGCCGTCCGGCTTCAGGGCCAGCGCTTCGGCGGCTGGAGTTTGTGCAGGTACCACGGTCACGCGGCAACCGCGCTCGACCAGCATGCGCAGGATGTTCACCTTGACGCCGTAGTCGTAGGCCACCACGTGGTACGGCAGTTCGGAGGCTTCGATGGTCGCGTGGCTGTCGGTCTTCAGATCCCAGACAGTCGAACGCCACTCGTACTTCTCTTTGGTACTGACGACTTTCGCCAGGTCCATGCCCTTGAGGCCAGGGAAGCCTTGGGCAGCGGCGATGGCGGCTTCTTCGGAAATGTTGTCACCGGCCATGATGCAGCCGTTCTGCGCACCTTTTTCACGCAGGATGCGCGTCAGGCGGCGAGTGTCGATACCGGCGATGGCGACGACGTTGTTGGCCTTCAGGTAGTCCGACAGGGACATCGTGTTACGCCAGTTGCTCGCCACCAGCGGCAGGTCACGGATGACCAGGCCAGCAGACCAGACGCGGTTGGACTCGGCGTCTTCCGGCGTGGTGCCGGTATTGCCGATGTGCGGGTAAGTCAGGGTAACGATCTGTTGGGCGTAGGAAGGATCGGTAAGGATTTCCTGATAGCCGGTCATTGCGGTGTTGAACACCACCTCACCAACGGTTTGACCGTCGGCTCCAATGGCTTCGCCGCGAAAAATGCTGCCATCAGCAAGGGCGAGTATGGCTGGCTTAGTCAAGAAGACCTCCCGTAAATAAAGCCTGAAAGGGCGATCGCAGGTTGTAAAAAAGCGGAGTGACGTATGGACACGTCACCCCGCTTCTTCACTGAATTATTCTGCGCGCTTTTAGTGGACACACTAAAGCTGTAGCTTACAGAAAAAGGCATTTTTGGTCTACCGCCAATGAGCCTTAAAGGCTGGAGAATGCGACAGGTCGTCGCTTGGCGGGGTAAAACCGGGCTCAAACGCTGTGCGCGAGCCCGATTTAGGGTGCATCTTAACGCAGGTCGAGCACGTCTTGCATGTCATAAAGACCCGCTTCACGCCCGTCGAGCCACAAAGCAGCACGCACCGCACCCTTGGCGAAGGTCATGCGGCTGGAGGCCTTGTGAGTGATCTCGACACGCTCACCGTCGGCTGCGAACAACACAGTGTGATCACCCACGATATCGCCAGCGCGCACCGTGGCAAAACCGATGGTCTCGCGCTCGCGAGCACCGGTCTGGCCCTCACGACCGTAAACCGCGACTTTCTTCAGGTCGCGACCCAGGGCATCGGCAATCACCTCACCCATGCGCACGGCCGTACCGGACGGCGCATCGACTTTATGCCGATGGTGAGCTTCGGTGATCTCGATATCGACATCATCGCCCAGCACCCGGGCGGCGGTATCGAGCAGCTTCAGGCACAGGTTTACACCGACGCTGAAATTGGCCGCGAAGACGATCGGGATATCCTTGCCCGCCTCTGCCAGCAACTGCTTCTCTTCAACACTGAAGCCGGTGGTGCCAATGATCATCGCCTTGTTGTGCTTGCGGCAGAAGGCGAGGTTTTTCAGGGTCACCGTCGGATGAGTGAAGTCGATCAGCACGTCGAACTCATCGACCACGCGATCCAGGTCACCCGACAGCGGCACGCCGATGCGACCGATAGCCGCCAGCTCACCGGCGTCCGCGCCGACCAGCGTACTGTCAGGACGATCCACTGCCGCCGTCAGGCCGGCACCTGGCGCCTGCTGCACAGCCTCGATCAGGGTTTTGCCCATGCGCCCGGCGGCGCCCATCACAGCTATACGTCGCATGCCTGTCTCCTTACAAATCGCCGAAGAAGCGCTTCACGCCTTCGAACCAGCCCGTGGTTTTCGGGGAATGACTGTTGTCGTCCGCCAGGGAGCTGCGGAACTCTTCGAGCATTTCACGCTGGCGACGGCTCAGGTTGACTGGCGTCTCGACTGCCACACGGCACATCAAGTCACCCGCACCGCCGCCACGCACAGGCGCAACGCCCTTGCCACGCACGCGGAACTGCTTGCCGGTCTGAGTCCCCTCAGGGATTTTCAGCTTGACTCGACCATCGAGGGTCGGAATCTCCAGCTCGCCACCCAACGCCGCATCGACGAAGCTGATAGGCACTTCACAGAACAGATGCTTGCCGTCACGCTGGAAAATCGAGTGCTCGCGCACGTTGATCACCACGTACAGATCGCCGGTTGGCCCGCCCTGGGCACCCGCCTCGCCCTCGCCCGACAGGCGAATGCGGTCACCGGTATCGACACCGGCCGGCACTTTGACCGACAGGGTCTTGTACTCTTCGACACGACCTTCGCCATGGCAGGAATCGCAAGGATCGGAAATAATCTTGCCCTGGCCGTGGCAACGCGGACAGGTTTGCTGCACCGAGAAGAACCCTTGCTGCATGCGCACCTGGCCGATACCGCCACAGGTCGGGCAGGTCACCGGCGAAGAGCCTTTCTTGGCACCCGAGCCGTCACATGGCTTGCAGTTGACCAGTGTCGGAACGCGAATATTCACGCTGGTGCCACGCACCGCTTCTTCCAGGTTCAGCTCCAACGTGTAACGCAGGTCGCTGCCTCGCTGGGCACCACCGCGGGAACCACCGCGACCGCCACCGAAGAAGTCGCTGAAGACATCACCAAAGATGTCCGAGAAGTTCTGGCCACCGAAACCGGCGCCGCCACCACCCATGCTCGGGTCGACACCGGCATGACCGTACTGGTCGTAGGCCGCACGCTTGCTGGAATCGGAGAGCACTTCGTAGGCCTCGTTGGCCTCCTTGAACATCTCTTCCGACGCCTTGTCATCAGGATTACGGTCCGGGTGGTGCTTCATCGCCAGGCGACGGTAGGCCTTTTTCAGGTCCGCCTCGCTTGAACCTCGCTCAACACCCAATACTTCGTAATAGTCACGCTTTGCCATAAGTCTCTGCACTCTTGAGGACGTTCGACAAACCTCTCCTGAGCCTCGTCAAACTCGTTGAGCCCCAATACAGGCCCGGACCCAACTCACGTCAATTCAACGATCCTGGTCTTTGTTTCAATGTGGCACTTTCGGCTCGGAAAGCAGGAGCATTCCCGACCATGCCGCCAACAAGCGAACCGTGTCGCATGCTGTAAAAATTCGCTGACTCCAGACACGCCAACGCGGGAGCAAGCTCCCGCGCGGCGACATCCTACCAGTCACCGCCTGAAGGCAGTCAACCGGCCGACCAACAACTTACTTGTGGTCTTTTACTTCTTCGAACTCAGCATCGACAACGTCGTCTGCCTTTTGCGCCTTGTCGTCGTGCGGTGCCGCGCCTTCAGCAGGCTGAGCCTGTTCGGCGTACATCTTCTGCGCCACTGGAGCGGAGACTTTCGACAGTTCTTCAACCTTGGCTTCGATAGCAGCCTTGTCGTCGCCTTTTACAGCGGCTTCCAGGGCAACCACGGCAGCTTCGATCGCAGTCTTCTCTTCAGCGCTTACCTTGTCGCCAGCGTCAGCGACCATTTTGCGCGTCGAGTGAACCAGTGCGTCACCCTGGTTACGGGCAGCGGCCAGTTCTTCGAACTTGCGGTCTTCCTCGGCATTGGCCTCGGCGTCACGCACCATGCGCTCGATCTCTTCATCGGACAGGCCGGAGTTGGCCTTGATCACGATCGACTGAGTCTTGCCGGTGGCCTTGTCCTTGGCGCCTACGTGCAGGATGCCGTTGGCGTCGATGTCGAAGGTCACTTCGATTTGTGGCACGCCACGTGGTGCTGGTGGAATCTCGGCCAGGTCGAACTTGCCCAGGGACTTGTTCTGTGCAGCCTGCTTACGCTCACCTTGCAGCACGTGAATGGTCACGGCGCCCTGGTTGTCGTCGGCAGTCGAGAACACTTGCGATTTCTTGGTAGGAATCGTGGTGTTTTTCTCGATCAGCGCAGTCATCACGCCACCCATGGTTTCGATACCCAGGGTCAGCGGGCTAACGTCCAGCAGCAGAACGTCTTTCACGTCACCGGCCAGTACCGCACCCTGGATGGCAGCACCCATGGCAACAGCTTCGTCCGGGTTCACGTCTTTACGTGCTTCTTTACCGAAGAACTCGGTCACCAGCTTCTGAACCAGTGGCATACGGGTCTGACCGCCGACCAGGATCACGTCGTTGATCGCGCCAACGTCGATACCGGAGTCTTTCAGCGCAATGCGGCAAGGTTCGATAGTGCGTTGAACCAGGTCTTCAACCAGCGCTTCCAGCTTGGCGCGGGAGATCTTCACGTTCAAGTGCTTAGGACCGGTAGCGTCTGCAGTGATGTACGGCAGGTTGACGTCGGTCGACTGAGCGGAAGACAGCTCGATCTTGGCTTTTTCAGCGGCTTCTTTCAGGCGCTGCATCGCCAGCGGATCACCCTTGAGGTTCATGCCGCTTTCTTTCTTGAATTCGTCGACGAGGTAGTCGATCAGACGAATGTCGAAGTCCTCACCACCCAGGAAGGTGTCGCCGTTGGTGGCCAACACTTCGAACTGGTGCTCGCCATCGACTTCAGCGATCTCGATCACGGAAACGTCGAAAGTACCGCCACCCAGGTCATAAACGATCACGGTGTGATCGCCCTTGGCCTTGTCCATACCGTAAGCCAGAGCAGCCGCGGTTGGTTCGTTGATGATACGTTTCACGTCCAGGCCCGCGATGCGGCCGGCGTCCTTGGTCGCCTGACGCTGGCTGTCGTTGAAGTAGGCCGGAACGGTGATCACCGCTTCAGTCACTGGCTCGCCGAGGTAGTCTTCGGCGGTCTTCTTCATCTTCTTCAGGATTTCAGCCGAGATTTGTGGCGGCGCCATCTTCTGGCCGTTCACTTCAACCCAGGCGTCACCGTTGTCAGCCTTGGCGATCTTGTACGGAACCATCTTGATGTCTTTCTGCACGACTTCTTCGTCGAACTTGCGACCGATCAGACGCTTCACGGCGTACAGGGTGTTATGCGGGTTGGTCACAGCCTGACGCTTGGCGGACTGGCCGACCAGGATTTCGCCATCGTTGGCGTAAGCGATGATCGACGGCGTGGTACGCGCGCCTTCGGCGTTTTCAATAACTTTGGCTACGCCGTTTTCAAGCACGGAGACGCAGGAGTTGGTGGTCCCCAGGTCGATACCGATAATTTTGCCCATGTTCACTCTCCCGAAACTTTGGATTTGGTTGCCGCAGCAGTGGTGGCTAACTGCGGTAGCACTTAAACGCTTGACTTCTAAATGGGGGCCTTGCGGCTAATTTCAAGCCTGCTCGTCAATAGAAGGCGAAACTGGCGCCGGAGCCTTGCTGACCACGACCATCGCCGGGCGCAGCAGGCGACCGTTAAGCTGGTAGCCCTTCTGGAACACCTTGAGCACGCTGTTTGGCTCGAGGTCAGCGCTTTCCTGCATGGCCATTGCCTGATGAAGAACGGCGTTGAACGGCTCGCCATGCGGATCGATCGCTTCCAGCTGATAACGCTTCAGGGTGTCCTGGAACATTTTCAGGGTCAGCTCGATGCCTTCACGCATCGGACGAATGCTTTCGTCATCCGGGCTGGACAATTCCAGGCCACGCTCCAGGCTGTCGATGATCGGCAGCAGGTCGCCGGCGAATTTTTCCAGCGCGAACTTGTGAGCTTTTTCTACATCCTGCTCGGCGCGACGGCGGACGTTCTGCAGATCGGCGGCTACACGCAAAGCCTGATCCTGCGCACCTGCCAGTTGCTCTTCGAGCACTTGTACACGAGCCGCCAGGTCATCACCCGAAGCCTGGGAAGCCTGATCGGCGTCTAGATTTTGCGTATCCACTGTCTGTTCGTCAGCCATAGAATTCTCCTTTCAATATCGTCCGCGAGCCTGACTCGCGCTTCTGTCCAGCTATATGGGGCCGCAAAATCCGGCTTCAAGGGCTGATCAAACATTAACCCTACAAAAAACAGCTGCATTGTCATTCCCCTCCGCGCTAAGGATTTCGTCGGATCAAGCAAATCGAGCTAACGAGGGGCATTGTCAGCCGCAAATAAAACACTGTATAAATAACCAGACCTAAAGCCTGGGAGCGGCCTTCATGCTGGTGCACCTGTCCGTACATAACTACGCCATCGTTGAACATCTCGATCTTGAACTTGATCGAGGCATGAGCGTGATCACAGGGGAAACCGGCGCCGGCAAGTCGATCATGCTCGACGCCCTGGGCCTGACCCTCGGCGATCGAGCCGACAGCGGCGTGGTCCGCCCCGGCGCAGACAAAGCCGACATCCTGGCAACCTTTGACCTGGCCGACATCCCGGAAGCCAGCGCCTGGCTCGCCGAACGCGACCTCGAGAACGACGGCCCGTGCATCCTGCGCCGAGTCATTACCGCCGAAGGGCGCTCGCGCGGCTACATCAACGGCACCCCCTGCCCGCTGGGCGACCTCAAGGCCCTGGGCGAACTGCTGATCGACATCCATAGCCAGCATGAACACCAGTCCCTGCTCAAGACCGATACCCATCGCCGCCTGCTCGACGAATACGCCGGCGCCACGGACCTTGCCCGCCAGGTGCACCTGGCCGCCCAGCGCTGGCGCCAGACTCACCAGGAGCTTGAGCGACTGTCCAACTCCGGCGACGAGCAGCGCGCTCGCCATCAGTTGCTCAGCTACCAACTTGAAGAGCTTGAAAACCTTGGCCTCGGCGACAACGAGCTGGAGCAGTTGGAACAGGAACACAAGAACCTGACCAACGCGGAAACCTTGCTGGGTATCTGCCGGCAAGTGGTCGAACAATGTAGCGAGAGTGATTCCGGCAATGTCCTGAACGCCCTGACTGCAAGCCTTAATCGCCTGTCGAGCGTGAACAACTCGATTGGCGCGCTGGGCGAAGCCAGCAGCTTGCTGACCAGCGCGCAGATCCAGGTTGAAGAAGCCGTGGGTGAGCTGAACCGCTTCCTGGATAACTTCGACGCAGACCCGGCGCGCCTTCAATACCTGGAAGAACGCCTCGATGCGATCTACACCATGGCACGCAAGCACCGCATCCAGCCAACCGAGGTCGCAGAGATGCAACAGCGGTTACTGGATGAAATCGAAACCCTGAACGCCAACGATGAATCCATCGAGCGACTGAGTGATGAGCTGGCGTCTTATGCCCGTCATTATCAGGAGAAGGCTCGAGAGTTGAGCGACCTGCGCCACCAAGCCTCCAGCAGCCTGGCCAGCGCGGTGGAACAGGAGATCCAGCGCCTGGGCATGCCCGGAGGGCGCTTTGCCATTGAGCTGCGACCGAACAGCAGCAATGAATTGCTTCCGAACGGACTCGAACAGGTGGAACTGTTGGTTAGCGCTAACCCGGGGCAGCCATTAAAAGCCCTGGCGAAGGTGGCATCGGGTGGCGAACTGTCGCGTATCAGCCTGGCGATCCAGGTAATCACCGCGCAAACGTCCCGGGTCCCGACCTTGGTGTTCGACGAAGTGGACGTCGGCATTGGCGGACCGACTGCAGAAATCGTCGGCCAATTGCTGCGCAGGCTTGGTGAACGCGGGCAGGTCCTGACGGTCACGCACCTGCCCCAAGTTGCCGCACAAGGGCATCAGCACCTGTTCGTGCACAAAGTCCGGGGCGAAGATGCCACTCGCACGGCCGTCTCCAAATTAAGCAAGAACGATCGCGTAGAAGAAGTGGCGCGAATGCTGGGCGGGATCGATCTCACCAAGGAATCCCTGGCTCACGCCAAGAAAATGGTCGTCACTGCAAAAATCTAAAACGAACCCTGTAGGAGCTGCCGAAGGCTGCGATCTTTTGACTTTGCCCATACAAGATCGCAGCCTTCGGCAGCTCCTACAGAACCGTTTGCAAACCGCACAAGCGGCAGAAAGCACGAAGGCGACCCTGGGGTCGCCTTCGTTCGTTTCGCGAACCCTGGGTTCGCGCGACATGCTTACTTTTTCTTGCGCACGTACAACACAAGATTGTGATCAACCATCTCGAAACCGTACTTGTCGACGATGGCTTTCTGCAGGCGCTCGATTTCTTCGTCGAAGAATTCGATCACTTCGCTGGTTTCGACGTTGACCATATGATCGTGATGCTTGCCGTCGTCCAGTTCGAAGACCGCATGGCCTCCGTCGAAGTTGTGTCGCACCACAAGTCCAGCTGCCTCGAACTGGGTCAGTACACGGTAAACCGTGGCCAGACCGACGTCCTCGCCAGCCTCCATCAATGCCTTATAGACATCCTCGGCACTCATGTGGCGCTGCTCGGCAGAGTCGAGCATTTGCAGAATCTTGACCCGTGGCAGGGTCACTTTGAGGCCGGCTTTGCGTAGTTCGCTATTTTCAACCATGGTCAGCTTTCTCGCGATGCTGCTTCGCAGCTTCTCTTAATGCGGGTATGATCGGCGTTTACGTTGTCCCAGCCAAGATAGTGGAAGTCGCCCACCGATGCAAAACACCAAGCTCTTGCTAACCAGTTTCACCTTTGTGGGACTGCTCGCACTCGCCGGTTGTTCATTCCCCGGGGTTTACAAAATCGACATCCAGCAGGGCAATGTCGTCACGCAGGACATGATAGACCAGTTACGCCCGGGAATGACCCGTAAGCAAGTAAGGTTTATCATGGGCAACCCCCTGCTGACCGATACGTTCCACGCCGATCGCTGGGATTACCTGTATAGCCTGCAACCGGGTGGCGGCGAACGCCAACAGGAACGCATTAGCGTTATCTTCAACTCAAATGACCAGCTTGTCAGTCTCTCTGGCGATTTCATGCCTGGCATGAGCCGCGACGAAGCCATTCTGGGCAAGGACACTGGCACCACCGTGACTGCGCCAGCAGAGCAGGTCGAGCAGCCGAAACCGGAAAAACCGGTCAAGCCTGGCTCGTTGCTCGATCAGATCCAGAAGGAAGTGGACGGTGTCGAAACCGTGCCAGTCCCGACTCCAGAACCTCTGGAAACCTCGCCGCAATAATTTGCGACATAAAAAAACCCGGCATGTCCGGGTTTTTTTACGCCTGGCATTTACCCGACTTACTGATTCCGGGCCTTGGCCTCGGCAGCCTTCGCCGCACGCAGGCGACGCACTTCCTTCGGGTCCGCCAGCAACGGCCGGTAGATCTCGATGCGATCACCTGATTGAACCGGACGACTGTCGGGATCGGCAATCACCTTGCCGAAGATCCCCACCGGACACTGCGACAGGTCCAGCTCAGGAAAAGCCTGACGCATGCCGGACTTCAACAACGCGGCGCGAACGGTGGTTCCTGCCGGCACGCTCACCGACAAGAGCAGCTGACGATCAACGGCGGCATAGACCACCTCGATTTCTATCATCGCCTCAACCATGCATTTGCTTGGCGCGCTGGCAGAACGCGTCCACCAGCGTATTCGCTGCCTGATTGAACAACGGCCCCAGGGTGGCGCGAATGATCGGCCCTGCATAATCGAACGACAGGTCCAGGCTGATCTTGCAGGCCTTCTCACCCAACGGCTTGAACACCCAAACGCCATGCAACTGGGTGAACGGCCCCTCCTCGAGGTTCATCTCGATCGACTGGCCGGGCACCAGGGTGTTGCGCGTCACGAAATGCTGGCTGAGCCCGCCCTTGGCCACGCCAACGCTCGCGCGCATATGATCGGCAGAGCTTTCCAGCACTTCAGCTGAAGAGCACCAGGGCAGGAATTCCGGATAACGCGCCACGTCGTTGACCAGGTCATACAGCGCTTGCGCGGGGTACGGCAGCAACGCCGAACGTGAAATGTGTGTCGTCATGTCAGCGTCACTTCCAGAGCTGGGCGGCAAACACTATGAGAATGCCGATTGGCGCCACATAGCGCATCAAGAACAGGGACAAGGCAAACAACATCGGGTTTCGCATCGACAGCTCGTCACGCACTGCTTCACGCCCCATTACCCAGCCTGCAAATACCACGAAACACAATCCACCGAGCGGCAGCATGATCCGTGAGGTGAAGAAATCGATCACGCCAAAGAAGTCCAGACCACCCGCCGCACCCCATTGATAGAGGTGAAACAGCCCGTCTTCGTTCACGAAAAACTTGGCTTGTTTCCAGACATTGAAGGAAAACACGGTACCCAGACCGACAAACCAGCAACTGAAGGCCAACCAGAAGGTGACCCAGGCTCGACTGATTTTCGAGCGCTCCACCAGGTAAGCCACCATGGGTTCGAGCAAGGATATGGCCGAACTCCAGGCTGCAATCGCGACCAGCACGAAGAACACTACGCCCATCAACTGGCCAAACGCTACGTTGCCAAAGGCATATGGCAGGCTGACAAACATCAGGCCAGGGCCTTCGCTTGGGTTCAACCCTCCGGCAAATACAATCGGAAACAGCGCCAGGCCAGCCACCAGGGACACAAAGGTATCCAGCAGCGCCACGCCAACGATGGTCCCGGAGATCGACGACTGCTTGGGCATGTAGGCGCCGTAGATCATGATCGAACCGACACCGACGCTCAGGGAAAAGAAGGCGTGCCCCATGGCCGGCAGCAAGCCGTCGAGGACTTTTTCCGGGTGGAAGTCGAACATGAAATGCACGCCTTCCATGAAATGCCCGGTGGTCATGCTGTAGCCCAGCAACACAAGGATCATCACGAACAGCAACGGCATCATGATCCGCAGACTGCGTTCAAGCCCCGCGACCACGCCTTTTGCGATCACCACCGCAGACAGCAGCATAAAAATCGTGTGCCAAAGTGTCAGGCGCCAGGGATCGGCAATCACATTGCCAAAGTACGCCCCCACCTGATCGGGAGTCGCTCCCTGGAAGTCGCCACGACCCATATCGATGATGTAGTCCAGCGACCAGCCGCCGACGACACTATAGAAAGACAGGATCAACAATGCCGTGATCATTCCGGCAAAAGCACCCCAGGACCATTTTGTCGAATGGCCCGCTTCCAGCGCCAGCACCTTCAAGGCATTGGCCGGGCTCTGCCGGGCACGCCGGCCAATCAGGGTTTCGGCGAGCATGACCGGCACGCCGATCAAGGCGATACAGGCCAGGAACATCAGCACGAAAGCGCCGCCGCCGTAGACGCCAACCATGTAGGGGAATTTCCAGATACTACCCAGGCCCACGGCCGAACCGGTCGCGGCGAGTATGAAAACCCAACGGCTAGCCCAACTGCCGTGGACAGAAACCTTGTCTGTCGACATCTATATTACGACCAAGCGTTCAAAAAAGAGGCCGCATTGTCCGGGATTCAATCAACCTGCTCAAGCATGTAGCAATCCCGTAGCCGACTCGCGTGCAACTCCCTATAATGCCGCCCCTATGGCTAAACAGAAGAAACACCCAACAGGGACCATCGCGCAAAATAAAAAGGCGCGACACGATTACTTCATCGAACATCGGTTCGAGGCTGGTCTGGTCCTGGCCGGCTGGGAAGTAAAAAGTCTGCGGGCAAGCAAGTTGCAACTGGTTGACAGTTACGTACTGCTCAAGGATGGCGAAGCCTGGCTGCTCGGCAGTCATATCACGCCCCTGACGACCGCCAGCACCCACGTCATCGCCGATCCGGTGCGCACGCGAAAATTGCTGCTCAACCGGCGGGAGCTGGAAAAGCTCGCCGCTGCCGTGCAGCAAAAAGGCTACGCCTGCGTGTGCCTGTCCTGGTACTGGAGCAAGCACATGGTCAAGTGCGAAATTGCTCTGGGCAAGGGCAAGAAGGAATACGACAAGCGCGACACCGAGCGCGAACGCGACGCCGGGCGCGAATTGCAGCGCGCGGTGCGCAACAAGGGCAAGGAAGATTAATTCCTTGCACTGATCGTTCCCACGCTCTGCGTGGGAATGCATCCCGTGACGCTCCGCGTCACAAAGCGAATGCAGAGCGTCCATTGCCGCATTCCCACGCAGAGCGTGGGAACGATCACCAGCTGACTACATCCCCTTGCGCCGCTCCGCCCGAGCCACGCGCTGCACTTCCTGACGCACCTCCTCCAGCACCTCCTGCACATACAGAATGTGTCGACTGGAGACTTCCCGGGCCTGTTCCGCCCTGCCTTCGATAATTGCCTGATACAGCTCCCGGTGCTGCGTAATCAGCATGTCGCGGGTCTCTGTACGCTGCTTGTACATGCCGCCAATGTTCGTGACCACGTTGCGCTTGAGCAGGTCGAACAACCCGCGAATGGTGTGCAGAAGCACCGCGTTATGACTGGCTTCGGCAATCGCCAGATGAAAATTTGCATCCGCCGCACCCTCCTCCGCCCGACTGACTTCATCGTGACGCGAATAGCAGTCCTGCAATTGATTGAACGCGGCAGCCAGTCGCTCGCGGTCAACGTCGGTGGCACGTAGCGCTGCGTAATAGGCGCAGGACGCTTCCAGCGTGTGGCGAAACTCCAGCAGATCGCGCTGCGCTTCGGGGTTGCTTTCCAGCAGATGCAACAGCGGATCACTGAACGTCGTGCCCAGGGATTCCACCACATAATTGCCGCCACCTTGACGGCTGACCAGCAGCCCCTTGGCGGTCAATTTCTGAATAGCTTCGCGCAACGAAGGTCGAGAGACACCAAATTGCTCGGCCAGCGCGCGTTCCGCCGGCAGGCGTTCACCGGCTTTCAGCGTGCCCTCAAGGATCATGCCCTCGAGCTGCTCGACAATATCGTCAGACAAACGGCGCTGCCGAATCTGATCAAACCCCATAACTCGATTTCTCCACCATCCCGACGGCGCGCCGGGGCTCTATTCTGGCCTATCCAGGCTACGCAGGCACCTGCCAAGCGACCATTACCCAAACGGGCCAGACCTTCTGCAAATCCCTGCCTACGACAAAAGTTTTAGGGCGGCAAATTGACACACCGCCTACAACGCTTTTACCCTAGCCAACAGCGATTGTAAATTGGTATTACCAATTAACCAAGAACGCTGATCAGTGCCTGACCAACAACAATTAGGGGCCACCCCATATGCAAACCTGGCAACAGCTCTACAGCCCACTCGGCAGCCTCGGCCTGTCCGCACTCGCAGCCGTTATTCCCATCGTGTTTTTCTTCCTGGCCCTGGCCGTGTTCCGCCTCAAAGGACACGTGGCTGGCAGCATCACCCTGGCCTTGTCGATCCTGGTGGCAATCATTGCCTTCAAGATGCCAGTCGACATGGCGTTCGCCGCCGCCGGGTATGGTTTCGCCTACGGTCTGTGGCCAATCGCCTGGATCATCGTGGCGGCCGTGTTCCTCTACAAACTGACGGTCAAGAGTGGCCAGTTCGAAGTGATCCGCAGCTCGGTGCTGTCGATTACCGACGACCAGCGCCTGCAAGTCCTGTTGATCGGCTTCTGCTTCGGCGCCTTCCTCGAAGGTGCGGCCGGTTTCGGCGCACCGGTGGCGATTACCGCCGCACTGCTCGTAGGGCTGGGCTTCAACCCGCTGTACGCCGCGGGCCTGTGCCTGATCGCGAACACCGCGCCGGTCGCCTTCGGCGCCCTGGGTATTCCGATCATCGTGGCCGGGCAAGTGACCGGCATCGACGCCTTCAAGATTGGCGCCATGACCGGTCGCCAGTTGCCGCTGCTGTCGTTGTTCGTGCCATTCTGGCTGGTGTTCATGATGGATGGCCTGCGCGGCGTGCGTGAAACCTGGCCGGCAGCGCTGGTCGCGGGCTTGAGCTTCGCCGTGACTCAATACTTCACCTCCAACTTCATCGGCCCGGAACTGCCGGACATCACGTCGGCCCTGGCCAGCCTGGTTTCCCTGACCCTGTTCCTGAAGGTCTGGCAGCCAAAACGCGCTGCCGGCCAACACATCGTCGGTGCCGTCTCGGCTTCCGTGGTCAGCGCCAGCGTCGGTGGTTTCGGCCAGAAGCGCACCACCGTGGCTTCGCCTTACAGCCTCGGGGAGATTTTCAAGGCCTGGTCGCCGTTCCTGATCCTGACCGTGCTGGTGACCATCTGGACGCTCAAGCCATTCAAGGCGATGTTTGCCGCGGGCGGCTCGATGTACAGCTTCGTGTTCAATTTCGCCATCCCGCACCTGGACCAGTTGGTAATCAAGGTGGCACCGATCGTGGCCGCGCCGACTGCCCTCCCGGCGGTGTTCAAGCTTGACCCGATCTCCGCCACCGGCACCGCGATTTTCTTCTCGGCGCTGATCTCGATGCTGGTCCTGAAGATCAACCTCAAAACTGGTCTGACCACTTTGAAAGAGACCTTCTACGAACTGCGCTGGCCGATCCTGTCCATCGGCATGGTGTTGGCCTTCGCGTTTGTCACCAACTACTCGGGCATGTCGTCGACCATGGCCCTGGTCCTGGCCGGTACAGGCGCAGCCTTCCCGTTCTTCTCGCCGTTCCTCGGCTGGCTGGGCGTGTTCCTGACCGGCTCCGATACCTCGTCCAACGCGCTGTTCAGTTCGTTGCAGGCGACCACCGCCCACCAGATCGGCGTCAACGACACCTTGCTGGTGGCAGCGAACACCAGCGGTGGCGTGACCGGCAAGATGATCTCGCCACAATCGATCGCCGTGGCCTGTGCGGCAACCGGCCTGGTGGGCAAGGAATCGGACCTGTTCCGCTTCACCCTCAAGCACAGCCTGTTCTTTGCAACGATTGTCGGCCTGATCACCCTGGCCCAGGCCTACTGGTTCACCGGCATGCTGGTGCACTAAGCGCTACAAGCGACATGGAAAAACGACGCCGGGCCACGACCCCGGCGTCAGCTATTCACTACCCGGTCTGCAAGGCTGCTGAAAGATTTTCTCTCTATATTCAGTGGCCTCGACGGACGGATAACCGGCCGAGAGACACGCCTGATGAGCGAGCTTTTTTACAACGCTGTGCCGAATGCGACCCGTGTCGCCCCGCCACTGCCCGAGCCTCGGCAATACCCCAGCGAGAAACCTCAACGGGTGTACCTGTTCGGGACCTGCGTAGTGGATCTGTTCTACCCGCAAGCCGGAATGGACGCGATCCACCTGCTGGAACGCGAGGGCATTCGTGTCGAGTACCCGCAAGGGCAAAGCTGCTGCGGTCAACCGGCCTACACCTCGGGCTACACCGAGCAGGCCAGGACCGTCGCGCGCTCGCAACTGGCGCTGTTCGCCGGGGATTATCCGGTGGTGGTACCTTCGGGTTCCTGCGCGGGCATGTTGCGTGAACACTATGCCGACTTGTTCAAGGATGAGCCGGACACCTTGCAACAGGTTCAGGCACTGGCTGCTAGGACCTATGAACTCGCCGAGTTTCTGTTGTTTGTCTGCAAGGTGCAGTTCAAGGACAGCGGTATGCCGGTGAAGGTAGCGTTGCACACGTCGTGTTCGGCACGCCGTGAGATGAACACCCACCTGCACGGCCGCGAGCTGTTGTCGCAACTGGGCAACGTGGAGCGGGTCGAACACAGCCACGAAAGCGAATGCTGTGGCTTCGGTGGGACTTTCAGCGTCCGTATGCCAGATATTTCCGGGGCGATGGTGGCTGACAAGACCCGCTCGTTGAAAGAATCCGGCGCGCACCAGGTACTCAGTGCCGACTGCGGTTGCCTGATGAACATCAACGGCTCGCTGGAGAAACAGAAGGAAGCGCTGCGCGGTCAACACCTGGCCAGCTTCCTCTGGCAGCGTACCGGAGGTGCCCAATGAGTGCCGCCGAGATTATTCCTACGGTCGCCGTAGAAGAAGACTTTCGCACCCGGGCGCACGAGGCGCTGGGTGACGCGCAATTGCGGGGCAACTTCCGCAAGGCGATGGATTCACTGATGACCAAGCGGGCAGCGGCTTTCAGCGATGCTCACGAAAGAGAACATCTGCGAGCGCTGGGCAATGCTGTCCGCGCCCGTGCGTTATCGAAGTTGCCCGATTTGCTCGAGCAACTTGAACAGAACCTGACCCGCAACGGTGTGACAGTGCACTGGGCGGAAACGGTGGACGAAGCCAATGGCATCGTCCTGTCGATCATCCGCGCTCACGAGGGGCGGCAAGTGATCAAGGGTAAATCGATGGTCAGCGAAGAAATGGAGATGAACCACGTCCTCGCTGAACAGGGCATTGAATGCCTGGAATCGGACATGGGCGAGTACATCGTCCAGCTCGACCACGAGAAGCCTTCACACATAATCATGCCGGCGATCCACAAGAACGCCGGTCAGGTCGCGTCCTTGTTCCACGACAAACTTGGCGTGGAATACACCAAGGACGTTGACCAACTCATTCAGATCGGTCGCAGGGTCCTGCGGCAGAAGTTCTTCGAAGCGGACATCGGCGTCTCCGGCGTCAACTTCGCCGTGGCCGAAACCGGCACCTTGTTGCTGGTGGAAAACGAAGGCAACGGCCGCATGACCACCACCGTGCCACCGGTGCACATCGCCGTCACCGGCATCGAGAAAGTCGTAGAGAACCTGCGCGACGTAGTGCCGCTGCTGTCGTTGCTGACCCGCTCGGCCCTGGGCATCCCGATCACCACCTACGTCAACATGATCTCCGGTCCGCGCAAGGAACATGAGCTCGACGGCCCGCAGGAAGTGCACCTGGTCCTGCTCGACAACGGTCGCAGCCAGGCGTTTGCCGACAGCGAACTGCGCCAGACCTTGAACTGCATCCGCTGCGGCGCCTGCATGAATCATTGCCCGGTCTACACTCGAATCGGCGGCCATGCCTACGGCGAGGTCTACCCCGGCCCTATTGGCAAAATCATCACCCCGCACATGGTCGGCCTGGCGAAAGTCCCGGATCATCCGAGCGCCTCTTCGCTGTGCGGTGCCTGCGGCGAAGTGTGCCCGGTCAAAATCCCGATCCCTTCTTTGCTGCGCCGTTTGCGCGAAGAGAACGTGAAAGCGCCGGACAGCCCGGATCAAGTGATGCGTGGCCAGGGCAGCAAGTACTCGCGCAAGGAACGATTCATCTGGAACGCCTGGGCCAGGCTCAACAGTTCACCGACGCTGTATCGCCTGTTCGCTTTGGCCGCAACTCGCCTGCGTGCCCTTACGCCGAGCAATGTCGGACCATGGACGCAGAACCACAGCGCCCCGCAACCCGCCGCCCGTTCACTGCATGACATGGCTCGCGAGCATCTGGCCAAACAGGGAGATCGTTGATGAGCGCCAAGCAAAACATCCTCGCCAAGCTGCGTAAAAGTCTGACAGGCACCACGCCGGTGCCTGACAACTTCGACGTCGAGCTGGTAACGAAGCCCTACACCTACACGTCAGATCAACGCATCCCGCAACTGCGTAAATTGATGGAAGCGGTGCACACGGAAATCCACCTGACTTCGGGCGAGCACTGGCCGACCTTGTTGGCAACACTGCTGCAAGACCGCCAGTTGCCCAGCCTGTTGATCGCCCCGACTACACCGCACGGGCAACGCGTCTCGCAGCACTGGGCGAAAAATCCCGGCCTGCCGACGCTCAAGGCCTACGACCGCCCGGTTGAAGAATGGAAAGCAGAACTGTTCAACGACACCCCGGCGAGCCTGACCACCACCCTTGGCGCAATCGCCGCCACGGGCAGCCTGATTCTCTGGCCGACGCGAGAAGAACCGCGCCTCATGAGCCTGGCGCCACCGGTGCATTTCGCCTTGCTCAAGGCCAGTGAAATCCGCGATAACCTCTATCAGGTACAACAGGAATTCGAATGGGCCCAGGGCATGCCGACCAACGCCTTGCTGGTTTCCGGCCCGTCGAAAACCGCTGATATCGAGCAAGTCCTGGCTTACGGCGCCCACGGTCCGAAAGACCTCGTGGTGTTGATCCTGGAGGACCAATGAGTCTACCGGCCGCTTTCCTGCGCGATGCGCAGCAACTGATTCCCCGGGAACGGCGTTTCGACGATCCACTGTCGACGCTGGCCTTCGGCACCGATGCCAGCTTCTATCGACTGATTCCGCAACTGATAATTCGCGTCGAGTCCGAAGACGAAGTGGTGGCGCTGCTGCAACTGGCGCAGCGCGACCGGGTTCCCGTGACCTTCCGCGCTGCTGGCACCAGCCTGTCCGGACAAGCCATCAGCGATTCGGTGTTGATCGTGCTTGGGGATAACTGGAACGGTCGCGAGATCCGTGGCCAGGGCACACAAATCCGCCTGCAACCGGGGGTGATCGGCGCGCAGGCCAACGCCTGGCTGGCACCATTCGGGCGCAAGATCGGCCCGGACCCTGCGTCGATCAACGCCTGCAAAATCGGCGGAATCGTTGCCAACAATGCCAGCGGCATGTGCTGCGGCACGGCGCAAAACACTTATCACACCCTGGCGGGCATCCGTCTGGTGCTGGCCGACGGCAGCCGTGTCGATACCGAAGATGCCGCCAGTGTCGCGGCGTTTCGCGCCAGTCACGGCGACCTGCTGGAGCGTCTTGCGACCTTGGGCCGCGAGACCCGCGCCAATGCCGAACTGGCTGCAAAAATTCGCCACAAATATCGTCTGAAAAACACCACGGGCCTGTCACTCAACGCCCTGGTGGACTACGACGAGCCTGTGGATATCTTGAGCCACTTGCTGGTGGGTTCCGAAGGCACTCTGGGCTTCATCAGCGCGGTGACCTACGACACGGTGATCGATCACCCGAACAAGGCCTCGGCGCTGATCGTATTCCCGGACGTGGAAACCTGCTGCAACGCTGTCACCGTACTGAAGAGCCAACCGGTCTCAGCGGTAGAACTGCTGGACCGCCGCAGCCTGCGCTCGGTACAGGACAAACCCGGCATGCCCGCTTTCGTACAACAGCTGTCGAACAATGCCTGCGCCCTGCTGATCGAGTCCCGCGCGGCATCGACCTCTTTGTTGCACGAGCAACTGGCGCAAATCATGGCGTCACTGTCCTCGTTCCCGGTAGAGAAACAAGTCGATTTCACCGAAGACCCACTTGAAAACGCCCGACTCTGGGCAATCCGCAAGGACACCTTTCCCGCCGTAGGCGCTGTGCGCAAAACCGGGACCACAGTGATCATCGAGGACGTGACCTTCCCGGTGGAACAACTGGCGACCGGCGTGAACCGCCTGATCGAGCTGTTCGACAAACATCACTACGACGAAGCGATCCTTTTCGGACACGCCCTGGAAGGCAATCTGCACTTCGTCTTCACCCAAGGCTTCAACAATCCGCAGGAAGTCGCCCGCTACCAGGCGTTCATGGACGACGTGGCGCAACTGGTGGCAGTCGAGTTCGGTGGTTCGCTCAAGGCCGAGCACGGTACCGGGCGCAACATGGCACCCTTCGTCGAACTGGAATGGGGCAGCGACGCCTACCAGTTGATGTGGCAGCTCAAGCGCCTGCTCGATCCCAACGGCATTCTCAATCCGGACGTGGTGCTCAGCGAAGACCCACAAATCCACCTCAAGCACCTGAAGCCGCTGCCAGCCGCCGACGAGATTGTGGATAAGTGCATCGAATGCGGCTTCTGCGAACCGGTCTGCCCCTCCAAAGGCCTGACCTTGAGCCCGCGCCAGCGTATCGTGATCTGGCGTGACATCCAGGCGAAGAAACGCGCCGGGGTCGATACCCGCGAACTCGAAGCTGCCTTTGAATACCAGGGCATCGATACCTGCGCCGCCACCGGTCTTTGTGCCCAACGTTGCCCTGTAGGCATCAACACCGGCGAGCTGGTGAAAAAGCTTCGTGGGCAGCACGCTACCCATAGGAAAACTGCCACCTGGCTTGAAAGCAATTTCGCCACGGCGCTGCAAGGGGCGCGCTTCACCCTGCACGTGGCCAACGGCGCACGGATGTTGCTGGGCGCGCCACGCCTGGCAAAGCTGTCGGCAACGCTGACCCGCTTGTCCAAAGGCCAGGTCCCGCAATGGACCAACGCCATGCCGCAGCCGGAAAAAGCCATTCGCTTCAGTCCGGCGGTGACCGACGAACGCCCGCGCGTGGTGTATCTGGCAGCCTGCGTTTCACGAGCCATGGGCCCGGCGGCGGGCGACAAGGAGCAAATGTCGCTGTACGACAAGACTCGTGGCCTGCTGGAAAAAGCCGGTTATCAGGTGGTTTTTCCCGACAATCTGGATAACCTCTGCTGCGGCCAGCCCTTCGCCTCCAAGGGTTATGCCGAACAGGCCGAACACAAACGCCAGGAACTGATCGGCGCCCTGCTCCACGCCAGTCGTGGCGGGCTCGATCCGATTTACTGCGACACCAGCCCCTGCACCTTGCGCCTGACCCAGGACCTCGGCGATGTGCGCCTGGACCTGTACGATCCGGTACGTTTCATTCGCACACACTTGATGGATCGACTGCAATTCACACCGCAGGAAGCCCCCATTGCCGTGCATGTCACCTGCAGCACCCAGCATCTGGGCGAAAGCCAGGCGCTGATCGATCTGGCGCGCAAGTGCAGCAATAACGTGATCATCCCCGAGGGTATTCACTGCTGCGGGTTTGCCGGCGACAAAGGCTTCACCACCCCGGAGCTGAACGCACATTCGCTGCGTACCTTGAAGGATGCGGTGCAGTATTGCAGCGAAGGCATTTCTACCAGCCGCACCTGTGAAATCGGCCTTAGCCAGCACGGCGGGATCGATTATCACGGGCTGGTCTACCTGGTGGACCGCGTAACCCAAGCCCGCCCGGCCCTGTAGGAGCGAGCATGCTCGCGATGGACGTCAACGATAACGCGTGCTGCCTGGATAAACGCGGCGCCTTCGAGTCCATCTCGAGCGAGTTCGCGCTCCTGCAAATTCTTTCCCCACACAAAACGCAAAAAAAAACCGAATTCCTGCGCCCGGCTATAGTCATTTAGCTAGGCCCTGTAAACGAGCTTATAACCACCTCGGACGGCAGCCCGATCTACCGGCAGCACCGAGCCCTCATGCGCAAGGAGATTCCCATGAAGCACTCTGCAATAGCTGGATTGTTCATTTCTGCTGCACTGTTGGCCTCGCCGGTGTTTGCGGCGGATAAAGATCTTTGTGACGCGCAGGTTCAAAAGCTGGACGACGCAATCACCACCGCACCCGCCGTATCCGAGAACTCCATGGATAACGCGAAAACCGCGCTGGCTGATGCGAAAAAGGCCCAGGCAGCCGGTAACGACAAGGACTGCATCGAAATCTCCGGTCAGATGCTGGAGAAAATTCAGCAGCGCAGCCCTACCAAAAAGTGAACACAGGTAAGGCCAACCTTCGGGTTGGCCTTCCGCGCCTCATTGGCGTACACTGTACTGGCTTGTTGCTCAACGAGATTTTCGGGCAATGAGTTCGGGGCCGTTTAGGATTCGACGCCGGTTGCGAAACTTTAGGTGCATGCCGAGTTGGTAACAGAACTCGTAAATCCACTGTTGCAACTACTTATAGTTGCCAATGACGAAAACTACGGCCAGGAATTCGCTCTCGCTGCGTAAGCAGCCTTAGCCCTGAGCTTCTGGTACCTTCGGGTCCAGCAATCACCAGGGGATGTCTGTAAACCCAAAGTGATTGTCATATAGAACAGAATCGCCGTGCAGTACGTTGTGGACGAAGCGGCTAAAACTTACACAACTCGCCCAAAGCACCCTGCCCGTCGGGTCGCTGAGGGTTAACTTAATAGACACGGCTACGCATGTAGTACCGACAGCGGAGTACTGGCGGACGGGGGTTCAAATCCCCCCGGCTCCACCATTTCATCATCTAAAGACGTCCACGGACGTCTTTTTTTGTGCCTGAAATTCAGTAAATACGGGGGTTTCAGGACTAGTGGGGGCTTTCCAGATTTTTTGAGTTCCAGGCGGTTTGGTATTCCCAATGGTATTCCCGACTCCCCGGCGCTAATCTTGGGAATACCAAAAGGTGTCATGGAGTACTTCTCATGTGCGCTCAAACCACCCGCCTCTCCGACCGCCAGCTCAAGGCGATCAAACCGAAAGACAAGGATTACGTCCTCACGGATGGCGACGGGCTCCAGCTGCGAGTCAGGGTCAATCGCTCGATGCAGTGGAATTTCAACTACCGGCATCCCGTCACCAAGAATCGAATCAACATGGCACTCGGCTCTTATCCCGAGGTTTCTCTTGCGCAAGCGAGGAAGAAAACCGTTGAGGCCAGAGAGCTGCTTGCACAGGGCATCGACCCAAAAGCTCAGCGCAATGAGCTGCAGGAAGCCAAACGTGCGGAAACGGAACACACCTTCGAGAACGTGGCCACCGCCTGGTTCGAGCTGAAGAAGGATTCCGTCACGCCGGCGTATGCCGAAGACATTTGGCGCTCCCTCACACTGCATGTTTTTCCGAGCATGAAATCAACGCCTCTCTCGGAAGTCAGCGCCCCAATGGTCATCAAGCTCCTTCGTCCTATTGAGGCCAAAGGCAGCCTCGAGACAGTTAAGCGAGTGAGCCAGCGCCTTAACGAGATCATGACCTACGGGGTCAATTCCGGAATGATCTTTGCCAACCCTCTCAGCGGCATTCGAGCGGTGTTCAAGAAACCTAAGAAAGAGAATATGGCCGCGCTACCACCTGATGAGCTTCCGGAGCTCATGATGGAAATCGCGAACGCCAGCATCAAGCGGACGACCCGTTGCCTGATCGAATGGCAGCTGCACACCATGACCCGCCCTGCCGAAGCGGCGACCACCCGATGGGCAGACATCGACTTCGACAAGCGCATCTGGACCATCCCTCCGGAGCGAATGAAAAAGCGTCGTCCGCACACAATCCCGCTGACCGAACATGCACTCTCGTTATTGGAGACGCTTAAGCCCCATAGCGCCCACAGGGAATATGTGTTCCCGTCAGATAGAAACCCGCGCACCCACGCGAATAGCCAAACAGCCAACATGGCGTTGAAACGCATGGGCTTCCAGGACCGCTTGGTCAGCCACGGCATGCGCTCAATGGCCAGCACCATCCTGAATGAGCATGGCTGGGATCCCGAGCTGATCGAAGTCGCTCTTGCCCATGTCGACAAAGACGAAGTCCGAAGCGCCTATAACCGTGCGGACTACATTGAGCGAAGACGCCCGATGATGGCCTGGTGGAGTGAGCATATTCAGAAGGCCGCAACGGGTAGCCTGTTGGCATCTGCGATCAATCAAATCAGGGACTCCAACGTCGTGCCGATACGCTAAGGGCTCACCTCACGCGCAGATGGCCGAAAAATGACGCATCAGAGAAAATGGTGACTTTTCTCAAGGTCTCGTTTAGGCATGAATTGCAATCGCCTTTGCGAATACACTGTCGACCTGAAAATGGCCTCAGTGTGATGGCTAGCAACGATCTGTCTGGATATCGACCAATGCCTTTGACCCTACCCCAACTAGAGCGCCACCTGTTTAAGGCCGCTGACATTCTGCGCGGCAAGATGGACGCCTCAGAATTCAAGGAATACATCTTCGGGATGCTATTCCTCAAGCGCTGCTCGGATATGTTTGAGCAACGTCGCGAGGAAGTGATTCGCCTTGAAATGGAAGGTGGTAAAAGCAAGGTTCAGGCGCAGGTCTCTTCCGAGATCTCGCGCTGGTACAAAATAGAGGGCTCGTTCTGGGTGCCTCCGCAGTCACGCTACGAATTCTTGCTCAACGACGCACATCAGAACGTCGGCGACTTCCTGAATAAGGCGCTGACCGGTATCGAGACAGCCAATACCAGCCTGTACGACGTACTCGAACATATCGATTTCACACGCAAGGTCGGTCAGAGCAAAATCTCCGACATCAAGCTGCGCCAGCTCATCACGCACTTTGGTGTGTTTCGCCTGCGCAATGAAGACTTCGAGTTCCCTGACTTGCTGGGTGCCGCTTACGAATACCTGATTGGCGAATTCGCCGATTCGGCGGGCAAAAAAGGTGGCGAGTTCTATACGCCCCGCTCGGTGGTGCGGATGATGGTGCGGCTCATCAAACCCGAGCTCAAACACGACATCTACGATCCCTGCTGTGGTTCCGGCGGCATGCTGATCGCTGCAAAGGAATACATCGACGAGCACGGCGAAGATGGCCGCAAGGCGAACCTGTTCGGCCAGGAGTTCAACGGCACAGTGTGGTCCATCGCCAAGATGAACATGCTGCTGCACGGCATCAGCAACGCCGATCTGCATAACGAGGACACCCTAGCCGAGCCCCAGCACGTTGAGGGTGGCGAGTTGAAGCACTTCGACCGCGTGCTCACCAATCCGCCGTTTTCCATCCAGTGGGGCAATACCGAAAAGGATGCTGACGGCAAGCCCGCCTGGAAGCCGAAGTTTGAAGCCGAGCGCTTCTCTTATGGCCAGGTGCCGCTGGGTGCCAAGAAGGCCGACATGATGTTCCTGCAACACATGCTAGCCGTCACGCGCGACGGAGGCATGGTGGCAACTGTTCTGCCCCACGGCGTACTGTTCCGGGGTGGTGAAGAAAGAATCATCAGAAAAGGCATCATTGAGGACGACTTGCTCGAAGCCGTCATCGGCGTCGCCCCCAATCTGTTCTACGGAACCAGTATCCCGGCCTGTATTCTGGTATTGCGCCAGCGGGTGCAGAAAGGTGCCAACCGCGTCAGCGGCAAACCCACCGAACGCCGAGGCAAGGTATTGTTTATTAATGCCGACCGCGAACTCTTCGAAGGCCGAGCACAGAATTACCTGCTGCCGGAGCACATCGAAAAGATAGTCACCACCTTCGACGAGTTTCGTGCCATCGACGGTTTCTCGGCCATCGTCGACTACGCCACACTCAAGGCAAACGACTACAACCTCAATATTCGCCGCTATGCCGACAATTCCCCACCGCCCGAGCCACATGACGTGCGCGCCCATTTGGTAGGCGGCATCCCAAAGGCCGAGGTGGCCGACAAAGCCGGATTGTTCAGCGCCCACGGCCTGAATCCGATGGACCTGCTGGTGGAGCGTGAGGCCAAGTATCTCGACTTCGCGCCTGTGCTCGATAAACGTCAGGCTCTCAAACCGACAATCGAAAGCAATTCCGGTCTGGTCGCCAAGGAAGCGGCCATCCGAACCGCCTTCGAGGAGTGGTGGCAAACCCACAGCGCACGCATCACAGCGCTATCCGGGCAAATGGACAACGCCGCCAGCCTGGTAGCTTTGCGCAACGAGCTGTTGGCCAGTTTCAGCCAAAGCCTGGAAACCGTCGGGCTGCTCAACCCCTTCCAAGTGCGCGGCATCGTTGCCGGTTTCTGGTACCAGACCAAGTACGACTTCCTCACCCTGATGGCGCGCGGCGCCAAGGGCGTGGCCGACGCATGGCGCACTAGCATCGTCACCGCGCTGGAAGACAAGGCCAGCAAAGAAAGCCCGCTGGAACACAAGCTGGTCAAGTTCCTGATGAGCGATTTCGTCGAGGTCATCACCGAACTGGAGGCAAAAAAGGCAGAGTTGGACAGCCAGATCAAAGCCGCTAGCCCCAAGGATGTAGAAGGGGAAGATGGCGAAACCGTCGAGGCTGGGGAGCACGAAGCTGACGAAGAAAGCGTCGTGGACGAAGCCCAGCTTAAAGCCTGGAAGAAGGAACTCACCGCAATCAAGAAACAACTAAAGGCCAAAAATGACAGTTTCAAGCAGCACATCAACACCGCCGTCAAAGGTCTGGCACCGGAAGCCGCCGACGACCTGTTACTGACCATCCTGCACAACGATATGCAGACCATCGTTGAGCGCTACATGGCCGCGCAGCGCAAGGAGATCGTAGCCTCCTTCGAGAACTGGTGGGACAAGTATCGGATGACGCTGACCGAGATTGAGGGAAAGCGCGATGCGGCCGCAAAGGCACTGCAAGGGTTCTTGAAGGGGTTGCGGTATGTCTGATGAGCTCTCTCGCCCGATTGGCCAAGACATAAAAGTCGTATCGGGGTTTGCATTCTCATCGACTGGCTTTAGTCAGCTCGAAGGTCTGCCATTAATCCGTATCCGGGATCTGGCGTCATCATCAACAGAGGTGCGTTTCAAGGGACGATTTGACCCTGCGTATTTGGTTACGAATGGTGACATCCTGATCGGCATGGATGGTGACTTTGAGGTCCACCGCTGGAGTGGTGGGGCTGCGCTCCTGAATCAACGTGTCTGCAAAATTGAAGCAGCATCAGATTCAATCGATCAGCGATTCCTGTATTGGTATCTAAAACCGCATGTAGCAACGATCCATCGGCGTACACCTCAGACTACGGTGCGCCATCTCTCAACAAAAGACGTAGTTGCAATTCCGATGCCTTCGATTAATTCGGATGAACAACGAATAGTCGGAAAAATTATCGACACCCTCGACACCGCCATCAACGAAACCGAGGCGATTATCGCCAAGCTCAGGGCCGTCAAGCAGGGGCTACAGCACGACCTGTTGACGCGCGGAATAACCGCCAACGGCGAACAGCGCCCGGCCCAGGCCGAGGCGCCGCATCTCTACAAGGTGTCGCCGCTTGGCTGGATTCCGAAGGAGTGGGATGTGGTCACGCTTGAGTCGTTGTCCAAGACGGTCACCAGCGGTTCGCGCGATTGGGCGCGCTTCTATGCTGACAGCGGTGCGCTGTTCGTTCGCATTGGTAACTTGACGCGTGAACACATCAACTTTCGCTACGAATCGACGATCTACGTGCGCCCCCCTCGGAATGCGGATGGACAGAGGACACGGCTAGAGTCCGGCGACATCCTAATTTCAATCACGGCCGATCTGGGTATCGTCGGCGTCGTTCCTGATGGTTTGGGCGAGGCGTACATCAACCAGCACATTGCTCTGGTACGCCCAGACCTTGATGTTGTTAATTCGCGATTCATTGGTCATTACTTGGCTGGGCCAATTGCACAAACCTACATCAGCAAGCTGAACGACGCGGGTGCAAAAGCAGGCCTTAACCTGCCAACGATCCGGGGTTTGGTGACGGCAAAGCCACTTCGTGCCGAACAGGATCTGATTGCTACGCGCTTGGATGAGATCGACAACCGCTTACAGAACGCGACTTCCGAGTCCGGCAAACTGCGAGAGCTGAAGGCTGGCCTGATGGACGATCTCCTCACTGGCCGAGTCCGCGTCACACCATTGCTGGCCGAAGCTGCACAACAAAAAGGGAGCGCCTGATGAACTGGGAACTCGATGACGTCGAAAAACCGTTCGTAGCCCAGTTGCAGGCACTCGGTTGGGCCTATAACGCAGGCAGTCTCGACGATCCAGCAGTCACGGGTCGAACCAGTTTTGCCGAGGTGATTCAGGAAGGGTTGCTACGCGAGCAGTTGCGCGCGCTGAATTCCGGCGATGACGGAGCACCCTGGCTGGACGATGCGCGGTTATCCGAAGCCGTGGCGGCCATCACCCGCCTGGGCGCACACAAGCTGATGGAAGCCAACGAGAAGGCCACCACCTTGTTGATCCGAGGCTTGACGGTGGAGGGTCTGCCCGGATGGGACGGCGGGCGGGGTCAGACGATTCGCTATATCGACTGGGAATCCCCGGCCAACAACCGATTCACGGTGATCAACCAATACCGCATCGATTGCCCGCCCGGCTTCAACAGCGGCAAAGCCTTCATCGTGCCCGACCTGGTGCTGCTGGTGAACGGCATCCCGCTTGTGGTGGCGGAGTGTAAGAGCCCGTCCGTACCCGAGCCGCTGACCGAGGCGGTGGACCAACTGCGGCGCTACACCAACCAGCGCAAAGCTGCGCTTGAAGTGGACGACAATGAGGGCAACGAGGCGCTATTTGCCACCAACCAACTGCTGGTGGCAACCAGTTATGACGAGGCGCGCGTGGGGTGCGTGGGTGCAGCCTTTGAGCATTATGCTCAGTGGAAGACGGTGGTCGGCCCTGATGGCGCAGGTAGCGAGATTGAGGTGGCTCAGGCGCTAGGCAAGGCGGCTCTATCAGAGCAAGAGCGCTTGATCGCCGGATTGCTTTCGCCTTCGCATCTACTGGATGTTGTGAAGAACTTCATGTTGTTCATGCAGACAGGCGGCCAGACCATCAAAACGGTATGCCGCTACCAGCAATACCGGGCAGTAAACAGGGCAATTGCCCGCCTCAAGACCGGACAGACGCGGCTGCAGCACGGCGAACACGACAAGCGCGGCGGTATCATTTGGCACACCCAGGGTTCCGGCAAAAGTCTGACAATGGTGTTCCTGATTCGCAAGATGCGCACAGACGCGCGACTACGTCGCTTCAAGGTAGTCGTCGTCACGGACCGCAAAGACTTGCAGGGCCAGTTATCCGCGACCGCCACGTTGACAGGCGAAGCGGTGGACGTAGCAGAGAGCACTGCGGGCATAAAAGCGCTGGCACGGCGGAAGGGCCCGGGGCTGATCTTTGCCACGATCCAGAAATACCGTGACCCAGATAGCGCCGGTGATGCGCCGCTGACAGCGGACGATTTACCGAAAGTGGAAGAGTCCAAGGCCATCTACAAGGCTGACGAAAAATTTGAGGTGCTGAACGAAGACGATAGCATCCTTGTGCTGGTGGACGAGGCGCACCGCACCCAGGCTGGTGACCTGCAAGCCAACCTGCTGGCGGGCCTGCCCAACTGCGCGCGCATCGGCTTTACCGGCACTCCAATCATTATGGGTGACAAGAAGCGTACCCATGAGATCTTTGGCGAGTTCATTGACCGCTACACCATCAAGGAAGCCGAGGCCGACGGCGCTACGGTCCCAGTGCTCTACGAGGGCCGAACGGCCAATGGAGCGATCAAGGACGGCGCCAGCCTGGACGAACTGTTCGAAGACCTGTTCCGCCAGCACTCCCCGGAAGAGCTGGAGGCGATCAAGAAAAAGTACGCCACTAAAGGCCACATCTTTGATGCCCCGGCGCTGATCGCCGACAAGGCCCGCGACATCATTCGTCACTACGTGACCAACATCCTGCCCAACGGCTACAAGGCGCAGGTGGTGGCGTACAGCCGGTTGGCCGCGATTCGTTATTTTGAAGCGCTACGGTCAGCCCGCGATGAGTTATTGGCCGAGGCGCAGGTACTCTCGCCCGAAGACAAGATCCTGGATGACGAGGCCCTATGTCAGCGTCCTTTGAGCATGCAGGCGGTGGTACAGGCCTGGCGGTACCGCGACACGCTGGCACGCATTGAATTCGCGCCCATCATTTCTGGCAGCAACAATGACAACCCTGCGTGGAAGCAGTGGACAGACGGCGCGGTGCATGAGCAACTGATCAAGCGCTTCAAGAAGCCGCTGTTCAATGCCAAGCCGGAGAAGACCGACCCGCTGGCCTTCCTTGTCGTGAAGTCGATGCTGCTCACCGGCTTTGATGCGCCAATCGAAGGCGTGATGTACCTCGACCGTCCGATCCGCGAGGCGGAGTTGCTACAGGCGATTGCCCGCGTCAACCGTACCGGCTTCGGCAAGCGATGTGGCATCGTGGTGGACTACTACGGCGTGGCGCAGCATTTGAAGGAGGCGCTGGCAGCCTACGCCGATGAGGACGTGGACGGTGCGCTGGCCAGCCTAAAGGACGAAGTACCGGTGCTGCGCGACAGGCACCTGCGTGTAGTAGACCTGTTCCGTCAGCACGGTATCGAGTCGCTGGACTACACTGAAGCCTGCGTTGAAGTATTGTGCAACGAGAAATTGCGCGCCGAGTTCGCCGTCAAGCTCAAGGCTTTCTTGGGGTCCCTGGATACGGTGCTGCCGCGACCGGAAGGGTTGCCTTATTCAGGCGACGCAAAGCGCCTGGCGTACATCCATGCCCGCGCCCGCAATCGCTACAAGGACACGCCGGTACTGGGTAAGGATGTGGGTGCCAAGGTTCGTAAGCTGATCGACGATCATGTGATCTCGCTGGGCATCGACCCAAAGATCCCACCGATTCAGCTGACCGATGCCGAGTTCGATACACACCTTGCGCGTGCCGTAAACGACCGCGCCAAGGCTTCCGAGATGGAGCACGCGATTCGCTCGCACATCCGTAAGCACACCGATGAAGACCCGGTGCTGTACCGCAAGCTCTCCGAGCACTTGAACGACATTCTCAAAACACTAGGTGAAAAGTGGAACGAGGTGATCTCGCAACTGCAGAAGATTATCGACGAGTTGCGCACTGGCAAGGTGGGAGGTGCCGATACGCCGAGCGACTTGCCCGAACACTACGCGCCGTTCCTCCGCACAGTCCTTGATGTCGTTTGTGCTGGCCAGACGCCAACTGCAGCCGAGTTGCTGCGCCTGAAGGATGTAACGGTTGAGCTGGTCGAATCTCTGGCTCAGGAACTGCAGAGCAACCGCAATATCTGGAGTCCGCACAAACGCGCCGCACAGGACGAGCTGAACGGCCAGTTGTTCGACCAGCTAATGCGCCTTCGTCCGCCTCTGGTGGATGCGGACAAAGCCGGTGTGCTGGCCGACAAGCTGATGGAGCAGGCCCGCGCCAACCACGACAAGCTGGTGCAGGTGTAATCCGATGCTCGTATCTACGAGATCACCAGTACTCCAAGTGGACGACTTATTGTTCTCCATCCGACGCAGCGCACGTCGCAGAACGATGGAGATCACGGTAGAACGCAGTGGTAACTTGGTTCTGTCTGCTCCGCCGGAGGTTAGCGAAGCTCAGCTGCGCGAATTTGTCTTTGAGAAGCGCTTCTGGATCTACACCAAGATGGCTGAGAAGGAACGTTTGCAGCGCCAGATTCCGCACAAGGAGTTCGTCAGCGGCGAGGGTTTCCTGTACCTCGGGCGCAGCCACCGGTTGAAGGTGGTCGAGGAGCAGAATGTGCCGCTGAAGCTCGCGGGTGGTCGCTTCTGTATGCGCCGTGACGCCATCCCCACCGCGCGCGCGCACTTCATCCGATGGTACAGCACACGTGCGAAGGTCTGGCTATCGACCCGAGTGGCCGACTACCAATCGCGGATGGAGGTGCGACCAGCGGGTGTGAAGGTGCAGGACCTGGGTTATCGGTGGGGTTCCTGTGGCAAGGGCGACTGGCTGTACTTCCACTGGAAGGCGATCCTATTACCGACACGTATTGCTGAATACGTGGTAGTACACGAAATGGCTCACCTGCACGAGCCGCACCACACTCCCGCGTTCTGGTTACGCGTGGAGCGCGCCATGCCTGATTTCGCGCAGCGAAAGACTTGGTTGGCTGAACACGGAATTGATGTCGAAGGGATCTGAGAACCATGGCGGGCTATTTCACCACTGACCACTTCAAGCTGCTGAACAAGTGGATGGGACAAAAGCGTGACGAATCAAACCCCGAGCAAAACCGCGCCTACGATGATCTGAAAAAGGCCTATGAGGTAACAGAGGAGTGGGCCAACAAGCTTAAGGCTGAGTTGTTTCCTGTGGGCCGCGTAGAAATTCGCAAACGGCCTACCAACCAAGGCAATAACTTCGCTGGCTACAACTGGGCAAAAATCTACCCTTCGTCCGAAGCGCCGAAGGAGTTGGCCTACACCGTAGGCATCGATGCCAATGACGGCTTTGTGGTCAAGATCGATACCGTCGGACTAGACGAGTCGGATGCGACGCGAAGAGCCTATTTAACGCTGCGTGGCACCTATAACAACTCATCCCCCTTTGTCACCAAAATGCCCGCAGGCGATGGTCTGGGGAAATCGCTGGACCAGCTCGTTACGTGGAGTATTGAAGCCATCCGCAGCTTCAAGCTGCGCTACGACGAGGTAGTGGCCAAACTAGACCTCGGCATGAGACTGAGCGACGAGGATCTCCTCAAGCACTTCGATAGTAAACCTGCATTCCAGACTTTCCGCGCCTCGTGGTCGCCACAAGACAAGGCGCTGTTCTGTCGATTAGCGCGGGCTGTCCACATGGCAGGTCTGGACTGGTGGCACATGAACAAAGGCGTCCAAGTGCGCTTTGGCCGCAAAAACCCCGGAAGTGAGCGCGCGGTCGGTGTGCTTGGCGTCATTCGGGGCACTCGGACCCGGAAGCTCTCATGGACGCGTGAGGTGGGTGCGCTACCCAAGCTCCACCGCGAACCGTTAACGGAGGAACTCGTCTCGAAGATTGAAGCAGCCCTTTCAGCCGATCGTGGCTTACTCGACGACTGGACGGTACTTGAAACGGAGCGACCGGGACTGTGGCCAGATCAACTGCGTGACGATCCAGTGGAGCACGGCGATGATTCCGACGAAGACGAAACGCTCGATTCTGATGCAGTAAGGTTCCCGATTAATCGTATCTACTACGGTCCGCCCGGCACGGGGAAGACCTACGAGTTATCGAAGCTGCTTAAGCGAGAGTATGAGCAGGCCATGACTTCCGTATCCAAGGAAGAGTGGCAAAATCAGTTTGTGGGCGAAAAAACAGTGAGCCTTACCTGGTGGGAAGCAGCTGCGGCGGCTCTCTACCATCTTGGGGGGAAAGCGAGTGTCGACACACTGCTTGATCACCCGTTCATGAAAGCTATTGCCGCCATGAAGAGTGCGAACAAGAATGTGCGAAACACCGTTTGGGGCGCTCTGCAGTACCACACGATTGAATCATCTAAAACCGTCAAGATGAGCAAACGGATGGCGCCGGCAGTGTTCGACAAACTACCGGATTCGTCCTGGATACTTGCTGGGGATTGGGAGGACGCAGCAGCCGACCTGAAAAAGCTAGTGGACGAGTACGATGCCGGTCCACCCTCAGCCGAATACATCAAACGCTACAGTTTCGTCACCTTCCACCAATCTTACGGTTACGAAGAGTTCGTGGAGGGGCTCCGACCGGTTCTCGATGCCGATGCAGAGTCCGGTGAAATCCAATACGAGATCCGCGCGGGCGCCTTCAAGGATTTGTGCAGGAAAGCACGATTGGCACCGGATCAGAAATTCGCGATGGTGATTGACGAGATCAACCGAGGCAACATCAGCAAAATCTTTGGCGAGCTGATCACCTTGATCGAATCTGATAAACGCGAAGGAGCTATGAACGCCGTTTCTGTGTCTTTGCCGTATTCCGGCGAAAGTTTTTCGGTGCCAGCCAATGTCGACATTATCGGCACAATGAACACGGCAGACCGATCCCTTGCGTTGCTGGATACCGCGCTGCGTCGCCGGTTCGAGTTTGTGTCGGTGATGCCGGACGCTCGCGATGAGCCAGGTGCGCCGCTCGCAGGCCTTCGGGTCAGCCTGGGCGAGCAGGTGGTCGATGTGCCTCGCATGCTTGATGCCATAAACCAGCGCATCGAGGTGCTCTACGACCGCGACCATTGTATTGGCCATGCGTACTTCACACCGTTGGCGCAAGTGCCTGATGGGGACGAACGATTTGTAGCATTGCAACAAGTGTTCAGCACCCGCATTCTGCCCCTGCTCGAAGAGTACTTTTTTGAGGACTGGCAAAAGATCCGTCTTGTATTGGCGGACAACCAGAAATCCCCCGCCGCACGTTTTGTTGTAGAGGGTCAAGATCAGGAGGACGATTTGGCTCGTCTGTTCGGCAGCGACCATGGCATGGACAGCTACTCCACCAAGCGCCATTACGCTGTGCAGGAGGCTGCGTTCTCTAATACGGATGCCTACATTGGCATCTACCATACGTTGTCGACCTAAATCGTGGGGGGGGCGCGTGAGTGGTATCTCGATCTACGAATTTGACGTACTGATAGCAGCGACATCTGGGGACGCGTCTTCCGAGGGTTTGCACACAATCCCGGACCAGGTATACGGATGGCTTGAGCGCCAATGCCTGCGGGCCACCAATGAAAGTGGCGCGCAATGGCTGCGCCTGACTCAGCGGCATGGGCATCGTGTCGTTCAGGTCACCAGTTTTGTCGGAGTGATCCGTGCACCGGACGGTTACCAGATAGAGGTGCTGCCCAAGGTCGGTAAAGCGATAGGCGGCGGTGCGATCGAGGCACGCCAGCTTCTAATCGAGATGCTCTGCTGTCTTCAAGGCTTCCGCCACGTTCAAACAGACAGCGCTAAGCTCTCGGCGGCACGAATGCCCTTGCTGGAGGTTTTTATTGCCGAATTTCTGCTTGCGGTGGGGCACATCGTCAAACGAGGGTTGCGCAGCAACTACTCCTGTCGGCAGGACAACCTGTTTGCACTTCGCGGCAAGCTGATGATGGCATCGCATCTGCGGCAAAACCTACATAGGGCGGACCGATTCTTTACAGAGCACGACGAGTTTTCGATCGATCGCCCGGAAAACCGCTTGCTACACGCAGCCTTGCGACGAGTGCTGATGCTGTCGGCGTCTCAGGCTCATCAGCAACTGGCCCGTGAGTTGGAGTTCGTGTTTGCAGAAGTCCCAGTATCAGCGCAGCCACGGATCGATTTCCAGCAGGTGCGTCTCGATCGGGGCATGGGTTACTACGGCGATGCGTTGGCTTGGGCGAAGTTGATCCTAGACGAGCAGTCCCCCCTGACAGGCAGTGGCGGTAACAATGCTCCGTCGCTGCTGTTCCCGATGGAGGCAGTATTCGAAGCGTTTGTATCCAAGCATCTCGCGAAACAACTGGTGCGGCCGCTTGTCCTGAAAACCCAAGCACGCAGTCATCACATGGTTCGCCATCGAGAGCAGAACTGGTTTTGTCTAAAGCCAGATCTTTTGATCCGGGATACCAACAAGGATCTGCTGGTCCTTGACGCAAAGTGGAAACTGCTGGATGGACTGAAGGCCAATGGCACGAGCAAGTACGGCCTCGCGCAAGGCGACTTCTACCAGTTGCAGGCCTACGGCCAGAGCTACCTGAATGGAACGGGGGATGTGGTGCTGATTTACCCCAAGACGGCCGCATTCGACCGGCCACTATCAGTATTCGAGTTCCCTAAAATAAAGGGTCTGCGATTATGGGTGCTGCCCTTTTGCCTGAAGTCACGCCAGCTTTTGGTTCCGGGCGGTGCGCCGTTTACTGCAGTGTTCAAGGACACGCAGAGGGAAACTACTTTCAGACTTGAGCTGTCGACATTCGACTGACAACTGTTCCACTCGTAGATTGCCAGAGCAGCAATAGCTAAACCGCCTATAGCCTTGAAACGCGTGGGTTTCGAGGGCCGGTTGGTCAACCGCGGCATGAGCGCCATGGCCAGCACCATCCTGAACGAGCATGGGTGGGATCCGGAGCGGATCGAAGTCGCGCTGGCGCATGTCGACAAGGACGAAGTCCGAAGCGCTTACAACCGAGCTGACTACATTGAACGTCGGCGTCCGATGATGGCTTGGTGGAGTGAGCACATCCAAAAAGCAGCAACGGGCCATCAATGACACCAGGAACTGCAATGTCGTGCCAATCCGGTGAGCGCTCACCGAACGCCGCCGGTAACCGAAAATGGCTCTCCAGATGGAGTGATGGTTGATTTGGCGACAGCGGCGACACTGGCGACACCCCACGCAATACCTGGTCTGCAGCATGGCGACAGAGGTGGCGACTGTCGCCGCTGCAAGCCTCTCTCTTGGGGCTTTCTCGGCCAAGCCCACGCGAGCGGGAAGGCTCCGCATTCCCACTCTCATGGGCTCACATTAAAAACCGACGAACGACCACCCGGCCATGGAATGCCACCGACTTCCAAGGTCTTCCAGCGCTACCGATTGGCGCAAGAGTCGCCCCCAAAATGCTGTTGACCGCGAGCAAAACGAGCGCTAAACCAGAACCGTACAAGCGCTGTCCTCGACAGCACCCAGGTAGCCAGAACCTTTGAGGCTACGCCACATCGTGGTGGTTTTCCCCAAGTGCGATTAGCGTCCGGCGGCTCGCACGGTCACAGCGATGTGATGGATGCCACTTCTTCCAGAATGCCCACTGCGGCAACTCATGCCCCCCTCCTGGCTGCTCTGCAGCAACTTATCCGCTTGGCTATTTCTGCGCCAACCTTTTGCCCGTCTCTTTGCCCCCTAAAGAGACGGGCGCATATCACACTGCTGCAGCCCTGCTCGCACGGGCCTTTGCGGCTTTCCCCCTCGTGACAATCGGCGTGACAAACACCGAATGCTCACTCGCCACAGCGATGCCGATGATGGTGCCGCAGCCCATGAAATGGACTGCACCTGACTGACAGTCAGGCATGCCCCAGTCATCGCCTCACTGCCTTCACCCGACTCAGGATCTCGCGACACCGGCCTCGTCAGCCAGTGCAGCCTCCACCCGCCCACCGCTATTGGTGTTGAGGAGGCCAGATCATGAGATGCCCAAGCTCCCGGCCGTAAGGAGCCGCCAGTCCCGCGTTAGTGGACAAACCTCACAGGTCGCAGGGGCCTTGATCCCTGATAACACTCAACAACCGTGGCGGGATGAGTGAGGACGAAGTCGATAATCTCAGGAGAATTTTGATGCAACTGTGCGAAGCGTTCGAGCCCCCACAACCATTGCTGGAGTACCAGCAGGCGCCACTGCCCTACCCGGTCGAAGCACTCGGGGATCTGTTGGGCCCTGCGGTCGAGCGACTGGCCGAGGTGATCGGCGTGCCCTGCGCCATGGCTGCACAGTCGGTGCTGGCTACCACTGCCTTGGTGAGCCAGGGCCACGCCAATGCCCAACTCGACGGTCGAACCTATCCGCTGTCCCTCTACCTACTGACGGTGGCGTCCTCGGGGGATCGCAAAAGCGCGGTGGATCACCTGGCATTAAGGGCAGCGCGCGACTGGGAGCGGCAACAGTGGACCCTGTATGCGGAAAAGCGCAAAGCCTATCGCGCAGCTACCAGCATCATGGCCAAACCCAAAACCTCAAAGAAGCACGCGGAGGCGGAAGGCGGTGAACTATCCGAGCCGGTACCGCCGAGACTGATCATTGCCGAGCCCACCATTGAGGCCCTAGTCAAAAGTCTGTGCCATGGCTTGCCCAGCATGGGCTTGTTCAATGATGAAGGTGGACAGTTCTTGGGCAGCAGCACCATGAGCAAAGAGAATCTGCTCAAGGCGATCACCACCTTGTCGACACTGTGGGATGGCAGCCCTATCGACCGGGCCCGCTCTATGGCCGGAGAAAGCCTGCGCGCCTATGACCGCCGCCTCAGCCTGCATCTGATGCTGCAGCCCTACCTAGCCAACCAGCTGTTCAAAGACCCGGTGATCAATGGACAAGGCATCCTCGGTCGCTGCCTGATCAGTTGGCCCGAGCGCCTGGCCGGCCAGCGACTCTACAAGGCAATCGACCTGACTAGAGATGCCAAAGTCCAGCGCTACCAACAACGGATCACCGCCCTGCTGCAAAAGCCCTGGTCGCTTCACAAGGATGGATCACTCAATCCCGTCACGCTGGAACTGACTCCCCGTGCCCGTCGTGCCTGGATCGATATTCACGACACGATCGAGTGCCAGTCTGGCGAGTTCGGCGAGCTGGCCGGCGTCCAGCCTGTCGCGGGCAAAGCCGCGGCGAATGTGCTGCGCATCGCGGGCGTGCTGGCCATGGTTGAAGAGGCCAGTCAGTTGGAGGAAGCACACATCCAGCGCGCCTCCACGTTGATGGATTACTACCTGGCCGAGATCCAGCGCCTGACCGAACGGGAGCCGGTCAATAGCCGATGCGAAGAGGCGGATCGGCTGCTGCGCTGGCTGGCGCAGAAAGGCTGGACCCACTTCACCATCCGCGACGTCAATCGCAACGGCCCTCGTTTTGCCCGCAAGAGCGCTGACCATACCGCCTCTTTATTGGTGGTACTGATCACTCATCGCTGGCTGAGCAGCCGCGACGGAAAAACTTTCGAGGTCCGCCATGTTTCGCCTCAATGACGCGGTGCGTCGCTACCAGGCGCAACAACAACCACAACCCGAATCGCGGCGTGTCGCCGCCTCTGTCGCCACCCTGTCGCCACGCGCCAGGCCAGAAACGACGCGGGTTGTCGCCGGTGTCGCCGCTGTCGCCACACCACCAGTTGAGCCTGCCAACCTCGCCCTGCTGATCGAGCAACTGCGTGAGGAAGGGGCACTGCTGCAACATCAGAAGAACGCCCTCCTAATCCGCCCAACACACTGGCAGCAGGTGGACAGACTCAGCCCCCACTGGAAAGCCTTGCTGCTCTTTCTGCAAACAAACGAAAACGGTGATGACGATGGCTCTGGTCGGTCGGCGTGATGGTCGCAACTTTGGCTATGGCCGCCAGCTGAGCTACGCCGGCCCACAAGCGCTCAAGGATTTGTTTGCCGGCGGCCACTTCGCCACGGTCAAAGCGCATAGTGATCGCTGGCAAGCGTTTGTGCGTTGGTGTCGATCAGAGGACGGCCCCGGTTACAACGATGCGCGCCAGATCGATCGACAGACGCTGCAAGACTACGCCGCTTACCTGCGCCAGCAGATCCAGCAAGGTGAACTCTGCATCGCTACCGCGCAGAACCGCCTGAGCAGCGTCAACCACACCCTCGCGGCGCTGCGCGGTGATCAGGACGTGAGGATCGCCAGCCCGAGTCAGGCGTTGGGACAGAAGCGCTCGAGCGTACGCACCCGCGCGCCGGATGGCCAAGACCACCAACAAGTGCGGCGAGTACTTGAGGCGCTTGGCGAACAGCAACACGAGCGGGTGGCCGCGATTGTTCTTTTGGCCCGAACAACCGGCATGCGCCTGCGCGAAGCGATCCTGGCTGACCTGCCACGCTTGCACCGCGAAGCCGAACACTTAGGCCGCATCAACATCCAGGACGGCACCAAAGGCGGCCGCTCAGGGGCATCAGCGCCGCGATGGGTCGTGGCCAATGAAGCGGTGAAAGAGGCCCTACAGTTGGCTCGTCATGCGTCGCCGCCCCGCAGTCGCAACTTGCTGGCCCGCGACGAAAGCTACGCCGAATTCCTGCAACAGACTGTGCTCCCCGCCCGCGAAACGCTGCATGAACACGGGCTGAAGGGCTTTCATGAACTGCGAGCGGCCTACGCCTGCGAGCGTTATGAGCAGCTCACGGGGCACGCGGCACTAGTCAATGGTGGCCCCTATCGCATTGACCGCGGCCTTGATCAACAGGCGCGGCAACAGATCAGCGTTGAGTTTGGGCATAACCGGATCGATGTGATGTCGGCCTACATCGGGGGGAGAGCGTGAGCAAGCCGTTTGATATGGAGCTGTTCCTGAGCGGCGTTCTGACCGGATCGAAGGCCACGCGACAACGACACCTACGGCAAGCCCGAATCATGCAAGCCGCCATTCAACAGCGCTGGCAGCGAGACAATCCCTGGACCTGGCAGCTCAAGCATGTGCGCTGGTTTCTCACTCAGCACCTGAAAGACCATTCCGACGCCACCCGGTATTACTATTGGCTCACCGTCCTATTGATCTGGAAGCGATTAGGGAGCGACCGAGAATTGCTGATCGGGCGCTCGAATCGTGGGTAGGCACCCTCCAGGCTCACTGGCCCGTCTTCATCTCTAAGCGTGGATATTCTCTTGCGGATAAACCTGCTTGAAAAACACCGCCGCACTGGCAAAAAACAACCGAAACCGGTTAGTCGTGACAGACCGAAAACGGCCAGAAGCGGGCGTTCCCGAGCCCAAAACTAGCTCAAGATGTTAGCCCTGGGCCGTAATTGGGCAACTAGCGCTGTCGGGTTATGGGGTATCTTGCCTGCTCCACATTGCAGTACATTCTAGTCTGAAGCAGACAGCCAGCTGATCCGGAATTAGTAATTTTTAAACATCGAGATAGTCATGGAAAAAACATTGCAATCAAGCTGGTTTCATTGGTTCAGAAAAAAGCTAATAACTGAGTTCAATCTAGACATCAGAAAAATGAAGAGCTACCAGCCCGACATAGCTCCAATAATTTATTGCTGCATGCAGCATAAACGCATTACACCTCGAAACAGGACTGTGCTCCTAAGCAATGAATTCAAAAACAGCAAATGGGCGAGCGATGAAATATGGCTTTCCTTGCAAAGAAAAATTGAGTCTGGAGAAGATATAAACGGATACATGAGCAAGAGAGTAAATGACTGGCAATCAATTGATTATTTACTTTACACATGCAATATCTCTCATTTTCACTTATACAAAAATCAAAAAGGCGGGATTAGAGAGGAGCTAGTTTTTGGAGTTTTTACGAAAGATTATTTTTACACCATAATCGTTGGTGATCATAATGATGCATACAATGCGGATAAATTAGTTTCAATTGCTGCATCAAGCTGGCCCGACCTAAATATATTCAAGAAAAGCGACCCATCGACACCCGCAAAATCTACATTCAATCCAAGGGAGTTTAAGCGCGTTGCGAACAACAAAAACCTTCAGTTCAACTTGATAAATCCAACAGCATTCATCGACCATGAAGGCCAGCTGAAAGAGCTCGACAACCACCAGAATACAGCTTTAACAAACGTCACCCTAAACAACATGGATATTGGAAAAATACCTCTCAAGGTATATTTCGCCTATGAAAACGAGGTGAAATATCTAACCGACCTTGACGCAAGGTTATATGGTGAATACAGCGCTAAAAGAATGTCACTTTGCATTAATGAGAAAAGGGGTGACTACTCGATAGAAATTCACCGCCAGCGCAGCCTAAATAAAACACACAGGATACCCAGGAAATATATTACCTGTAGTCTTTATGAGAGGTTTAAGTGAGTCAGAGGCTGCCAGAAGTTTCGATTCAACCGCTCAACGACAGCTATCGGCCCAAGCTGTGTGAAAACGCTTGCACCGTTTTGAAGTCTGCGTTGCTACGTGAGATCTGCTAGGAGCGCGATTTTCGGTCCGCCTCTGACCGTAAACTCTGCTCTAAAACGTTTTTACACAGCCGGTCAAAAGCGGACTATGGACACGCGGCTAACGTATGCATAACCTGCGAAAGTCTATGTCGCTTTTCTGGCCTGATTCGCGAGTTATGCATGGACGGGGAGCGTTATGCGACACAAACGGTTAAATACTATACGCCACTTCTGTCGCCTACTTAAAGTTAGGAATAAATAAGGATTCCCATGTTAAATACACGTGAGAGTAGAACAAAATTTAACAACGCCTGGCCTGCAAGATTTTTGTTCCCGACCGAAGAGTCCTTGGTTCAACGTCTTGCAAAGAACAATGTGGAATCTGTTTTTCTTCCAGTTCAGATAAAGCACTCCGACAGCCATGACTTCCAGACACTTCTTTCGCACTGCATTGATTCACTAGACTATCTGCCTCTCCGTCCTGATTTTTCGTTTGACCAGATATGGAAAGCTCTCGATGCGGAGTTTTTCCGCCTGAAAGCTAGTCCTGGAACGTCTAGTAGTCAGTCCAGATTCTCTGTATTTTCGGCACACATATTGGCCAGCAGTTTCACATCCAACTCGCATTACACGCTGGCAGCACATATCCCACTGCAAACTTGCGAATTCTTTGCCAAACGAATTCTAGATAGCGTTGCCAATCCAAATGAGCACTCCGAGGCCTTTACCAAAAGAGTGGAAAACACGTTGGGTGTTGGACTGCTTTCTGATATTCATATCAAATACGACAATGAATGGCTTGTCCCTGACAAAAGAGCTGGAACTCAAAGAAAGCTAGGCGGCTTACTCAAGCTGATTATAGCTGGCAAGCAAGTTGCACTGGGGACAAATAGCTATCAGCTTTCTGCCGATCAAGTTGATCGACTGATGATCAGCACAATTCTTCCGCAATTTAGGAACGAACGCTTTCATGGAAGTGTTCGTCCCCCATTCCGCTCAAGCAAAGCAACGTTAAAAACGTACGCTCATGCTTATTTCTTGTTTATTTATGCATATTCTCTAATGTGCGAAATTTTCCTATATCGTGAATTCGGCGTAGTGCAATCGGCAGATGTTCTCGCAACCACTAATGAAAATCTGAACAGATTCCTGCAGGTATTTGGCGACCAAGTGTCAGCCTAACAAATAATTCAAAAACCGACCCGCTAAAGCAGGCGGCTTAACTCCAGGATTAGACAACTAATATCGTGGATGTCAACCGCCTGATCAGAGCGCTTTTGGCTTGAAAACAGGGTTTACAGCTCGCGGGTCAAGCATTGGGCAAGCTGCACCGGCTCAAGCTTCGCCTAGAGTGGTCAGCGGCCTCTCTGCGTAACCCCACCGAGCCAGGGCATTAGCGTGAGACCGCGTTTTTCCACAATCTGAGCCGAGAGCTGCCGTTGAGATAGGGCTCTTTTCGACGACGGGCTTCGGCGATTAACGAGAGGTAACCGCTAGGAACGGCCTCCAACCACAAGGCGAGCAATATTAAAATGACATCATCGCATGGTAGTGCTTAGATAGTGCAGCATTTCATTACCCTGATCCAGATGGGTCAATAGCAAAGTAAATTTTGAATAATTGAAGAGTCGGATTGTATAGATGAACGAAAATAGAGAATCAGTTTTAAAAGGCGACCTGCTGGCATTGGTTAATGATCAGGCCGAGCTAATAAAAGCAAAGCTTAACGGACAACTGCAATGGCTTCAGTTTTCAGGTCCTGATTACAAGATAAAGTCGGAAACCTGGGTGTTGAAAGCCCAACTGGGCACAGTTGAAAAATTTCAGCACCTCATCACACCCTCCGGTCTTGAGCAGGATATTTCTGTCATTGCTTTAGCACGCAACGCATTTGAAAATCTCATTTGGCTAAAGCTATTCAACGAAGACAGACACTACGGCTTAGTATTTTATCGCCAGCTTTTGCAGCAGCAACTGGATAGCCAAATGCAGGCAATTGCAAAAGCACGCGAAGAAATTGAACTCTTCAAGCAGCTCGAGCTTGAAGATGTTCCAGACTTTGATTCAATTATTGATTTGATTGACAACAATACATCAGAGGACGATAAAGCTGCGCTTGTCAGTAACCTCATAAACGAGTGCAGGGAAAAAGTTGACCTAAAGGCAAGATCTGCGTTTTCAATCTATGCACAGCAGGCAAAACATAACGGCTATGCTTATCAAGCACACCTCATAGAAAATGATGCTATTCCGCATCATGAGGCTCGGATAAAGACATTGAAAGAACATATGAATGAATTACTAAGGTCGAAGCCCGCCGATACTAATCCATTGCTTGAGCCCGAATTTTTAGAAAAAGCTGTACGTTGGAATTGGGCGGAGCGGGCGTCAAAACTAGGAATGGAGTCGCACTATAAATTCCTCTATTCATTTACTAGCAGGTTATTGCACGCCACCCCGATGAGTTTAGTAACTCCAGTAGTGCTTAGCTCACAAGAGAAGGACTTGCTTCTCGACTATCTCTACCTATCTGTGAAAGCTTCGTACGAAGAGATAGATAGATTTACGTACCCCGGTCAAGTGAGTGTGGTAAAAATCTCTGTTGATGGGATCCAAGAATAAGATAGTCAACTGGAGTTTGATCGTGCGAATTCAGGCTAATACATATTATTTATTATCGAGGCGAGGATCGTTCAGCCGATTTAATACCGTGTCTGACTGCTATCCGCCGGTTATCATAGGCAATTTTTTGTAAACTTCTGCCGAATCTGGTCAGCAGTTATGAGCCGGTTGCTGCCTGTTGAGAAGGGCTGCAATCGGCCGATTCTGTCGAAAACAGTCGACCTTGGTTTCCACGGCGGAAAAGTACGCGCCCGAGATTGAAATCCTTACTTTTGGGCAAAGGCTTCCGGGCTCAGATTTCACGTAGCAGCGTGCAAAGTGACGTTTTCACCGGTCAATATCCGGGCAGTTTGAGCGAACCGACTTTTTCAACACAACGGGCCAAAAGCAGATACTCAGAATATCTACGGAAATAGGTGCAATTCAAATTCCCTGCAGTTGGTGCGCAAGTAAAATACAAATGACGGGGCGGATCGGCTGCAAACACTTGATTAAATACGCTGGCACTGCAGAATTATTTATAAGGAGTTTAAAATGGCTACTAATAGAGTGCTACAGCTAGAGAATGGAGTGGGTCTGGGGAAGGTCGTGGTTTGCTCAGGATTATCGTTTCCCGCGATAATCCATCCACTGCTACATGGCGAACCAGTGCTCACCGCTCAGGCATTTTATTACTTGAGCCAACTAGATTCAGTTGCAAAGGTCAGATTTGAAAATCCAGAAGATATACTATCTGATGATGGTATTGAGTATTTGATTGATAACTATTTGTTTGAGTACAGCAAGAGGCACCCTGAATCTACGATCACCTTCAAGGTCTTGAAAGGTAAGTTTTGGTACGAGAACGGAAGTGGCCATTATCTACGCGTGGACCAAGGCTTGACTGAGGTTTTGGCTGTTGATGTTATGAACGATGAGTCTGTCGAGTCAATAGTTTCTGTAGACTTGGAGGACAGAATTGATCTTAATGATTGGGATATCGGACGAAACTACACTAGGAACTGCTTGGAACCCTATGTCGTCAAGCTGACTGAAGCCTTAGATAAGAAAGTCGATGTCAGAATATGGCCTGGCCCCTATCGTGACGGCTATTTTGGCAAGTTGAGGGTCATAAAGCCAGATGAAGGATTACTAAATTATGATACGGCTATGGCAATGGCGGACATCTGCATACGGAATATCGCTGAGACAGACATTGAAGCCAAAGTGGGTTGGATAGGGATCGGAACCCCGAAAACAACTCTTCCAGTCGAGAGGATAGTAGCAACTAGATTTCATAATCCCGTTATGTTGTCTCACTATTTTTCCGGGCTGCATGAGCTCAATGCCCTAAAAAGCTTTGTCGGATTTTATAATGTTCTTGAATACTATTTCGAGGAGGCGCCGCGCCTTCTAGGAAGAACCGCTCGGAACGAAAAGCTGCAGATTGAGTGTGTTGTAGAGTTGCTGGTAAGCGATGCTGATGTTACTGATTTCATCGGAGCCCTGCCTTCTGCAAGTGTAGCTTTTATGATCTCGGACTTGCCAACCTCCTCGAGTATCAGCATAGTGGGATTCAATGAGGCGAATGGAGCCAGAAAAGATCTCGCACGTTGGCTTTATGAGATTCGCTGCGCAGTCATTCACTCAAAAAAAACCCGCAAAGGTGTCGCCACGGCAACATTTGAGCCTTACACATCAGCTGCTCAGGCGCTACACCAGGTGCTTCCGGTTATTCGTTGGCTCGCGATCAAATGTATTGAAGCGGACAGCGCACTCAACCCTCCGTGAAAATGTGGCAGATGAGGCTTCAAAATCCGAGACCTTATCGTCTTGAGTCGCCCCCACCTATGAAGACTCTTTGAATGACTGCTTATAGCCGATTGTGTTGAAAAGTCGGTCCTTCCAGACTGCCCGCATACAGACTGCTGAAAACGCCTTTTTTTCGCGCAGCTATGCGAAATCTGAGTGGAATCCTCTGCTCAAAGTAAAGACTGCAATTTCAAGCGCGTACTTTTCTGCTGTGGAAGCCATGGCCGATTTTTTCAACAGAGTCGGCCGGAAGCGGACTTAGGCCGATAGTCTGCTTTTGGCCATCTCTGCCTGTCGCCACCGGCAGCTGTGGCCAGTTCACTGCCAATCATAGTTACGAAGCGTGCTGGTCAGATCGAATGCAAACGGGTGGTCAAGTGGAATGCAGTATTCCAATTGGTATTCCAACTAAAAATAAAAACAGATATTAATGTTATAAATCAATATCTTACTTAGCGAATTCAAATTACCCCGGCCCACCAAATACGAAGCAAGACAAAACCCGCCCAGTGCGGGTTTTGTTGCATCTGGGGTTCGGTAATCCCTGCAACACACGCCCCTGTGGGAGCGGGCTTGCCTGCGAAGAGGCCAGCCAGACTCAATAGAACTCGTCCAGCAAACAGTAAAACGCTATACGTTGCTGATCTGGCTCCACACCGTACTCACGAAAAAATGGGGCCACCCATGCCGGTCCCAAATTGCGTTCAATGCTTCGGGCAGCCAGGGCAAGGTCTTGATAGATGTCACTGATGCCTAGCCGGCCGCAGTCGATGTAGCCGGTAAAACGGCTCGCTTCGACCATGAAATTCGGCAGGCAGGCATCGCCGTGGGTGACGGCAAGGTCATAGGTTTCGGGAAGCGTAGATAGCAGCTCTAGGAAGACATCCTCAGCGGTCCGCCCCAGCCGCTCATCGTCAAAGTCTGATTCGTCGACTAGCCCGGCACTCACTCGATTCCTGGCGGCTGCCATGCGCTGCTGCAACGGGTGGTCAAAGGGACATTTCTCAGTTGGCACCTGGTGCAGCCTACGTAGCGCCATCGCCAGGGCGCTGATGACTTGGGGCGCAGACAAGTCGTTGGCACTGGCCAAATCTTGTCCGGGGACGGCACTCATGAGTAACCAATGGCGATTGTCCTCTGTCGTCGCATCAAGAACGGTCGGCCCGGCAGGTCTAGCCGGTTCATCCAACGAAGACGCTTAATCTCTTCCGGCAGCTCACTGTGCGGGCCAATGGATTCGGACTTCAGGAACAGGTGTTCGCCGTTGATGCAGCGAATGCGAGAAACCTCGGCTCCTGACTCTCCGATAGTTTGTCGCTCAATAAGCGCCGTACTGAATGTTCGGGACCATTGGGCAGGAATATCCATCCTCTCATTACTCTTTGTATTTGGAGATGCGTCGGGGTGAATCAGGTTTAGATCTATTTCAGGATTAGAGACCCACCTTGCCCCTCAGCTCAATCGAAAATCGCTCAAGTCAATCGACACCATCACCCTCTCCCGCAATGGCTGCCGATCCTCACCCCGCAAATAGGCTCTGCGCCGAGTGGGAAAACGAAAGCCCTGGGCCTCAACGTACTCGCTCACGTACTGGGCGGCTGCAAACCCGCCCGCCACATCGACGTGGTAGTCATGCCGACGCAACAGGCCATCGTCCCCGAAGTAAAAATCCTGGAAACGGCTATGGCTGGCGATGTGTGCTGGAAACTCGACCCGCAGGCCGCGCCATGTCTCGGGGCCTTCCTGCCAGGGTGCGATTTGCGTGACGTTGAAACCCGGCATCGCCATGAAAAATGGTGTCGTCAGGTAGGTCCACATGGCGTAGCCGCTGAAGTACGCGCGGTGCAGCGGGTCCCAGGGGGTGTCCATGGCGTGGCCGGCGAATGATTCTCGCGGGTTCGATCGCTCGCGCACGATTTCGCCATCGGTGGTTTCGATGGCGATGTAGTCGGCCCGGAATGCCGTGCGCCAGTGCGGGTTGCCGAAGGGTGTCACGCTGGCGTTTTGCTTGTGCAGGCTGACGGTCATCTCGCGGGGCATGGTGTCTTGCACCACGCTTTTCATTGCCCATAATTCCCCGCCGGTGACGATGGTGGCGTTGAGCGTGGTGAACGTGTTCCAGCGCTCCAGCTGGCCATGGGCGTCGAGTACTTTTTTCAGCAAATCGTTCATGGGTCTTGCCCCTTTCGATGCTGGCCGGAATCAAAAGAATAGATCACCGGCGGGTCGTGGGCGGCTCTATGCTGATGACGTCCCTACAGACTCGATCCTCCACTGAACAGAAGCATTGAGGCATGCAAAACATGAATAAGCGGATTCTGGCCCTCCTGGCAGCGATGGTTTGCCTGCCGGCACATGCCGCCAGCAAAGTCGGTGCCTTCGATGCCGGCAATGGCGGCCGGCCTTTCGACCAGACGCTGGAACTGCAGGGCATTGTCTTTCATGTGACGGATGAGTCGATCGACGGTAGCCGTGCAGTACGCATCGCTCCCCAAGGACTGGAAATCGATAATTCGGTCATGACTCACCCCCTGAATGGCGACATTGCCCGGGCGGAGGTCGCGGACCTTGATCGAGATGGCTCACCGGAAATCTATGTCTTCGTCAGGTCACCAGGGCGCGGACTACCCGGCGAACTCGTGGCCTACGCCGCCAACCGTAAAAAGTCGCTGAGTGCGATCTATCTGCCACCGGTCAGCGAAGACCCGACGATTGCCAAGGGCTATCGGGGCGAGGATGAGTTTGCCGTGGTGGAAAACACATTGGTGCAGCGGTTTGCGCTGTATGACAGTGCGGAGGCCTCGGCGGGGCGGACGGGGAAAATGCGCGAGATTCAGTACCGACTGATGCCTGGGGAGGCGGGGTGGATTTTACGCAGGCAGAAGGTGACGGAGTATTGAGCCACTTTCCGCTTTCGCCCCCGGGCCACACATGAACTTTTCTTCACCCCGCGTTCAGGCAACTCCCTGTAAATTTGCCCTCGCTCATTCAAGAAACTACGGTTTGCCCGCCCTCCCGCGGGCTTTTTTTTGTCTTGCGAAAAGTCCTACTCCGGGGCGAATTGCGGGGAAAAATCCCACAGGTCTTTCAGGTTGTCGGTCGGAAGGGGGCTGTTTAGCCTTTGTTGGTCACTGACGACTCAGTGATCGGGTGTGAGATCCCGGGAGTATGAATCCAGTGCCAGTACCACCATAATTGCCGCCAGCTATCCGCTGTCAGCAATGTTTTATGGCGGCTGTGTGCGGGCAGGCTTCGGTCTGGCCGGTTTCCTACTCCCGGTAATCTCACTCCGCACATAGCTGCCACCCATTTCTCCGCGTGAGATCGGTGATTGTGGTGGTTCTCAAATCGAGTGGAGAACTCAGATGATCCCGGATCCGCCTTTCACAACTGAAAAACCCTACCGCCCCAGCCCCTTCTTCACGCTCCACCCCGACATAAAATCCGAAAGCCTACTCGCCCACGCGTGCGAATCATTGGCTTCAGCCAGCGTCATGCTCAATGATTTCGCCACTTACCTCAGCGGCCCCCAGCGCAACACCGCGCTGGGGATTGCGCAGATCGTCATGCTGGCGGAGCTGGCTGTGAACCGGGCACTGGATACTATTGATCCGCAGGCATAAGTCCGACAGGTTGAGCCACCAACGCCGGTTCTTCAGCCTTGCCCAGAACCGGCATCTCCAACCGCGCCCGCCCATAAAACGCCAGCGCCGTCAGCAAACATGCCAGCCAAACGAAGATCCCGGCCCAGAAGGTGTGGGACATGTAGTGCCAACCCTGCACCACCCGCGTCGTGCCATACACGAACCCGAGGGCCAGCGAGCCGTACATGATTGCCTTGGAATAGCGCCAGCGGTAACGGCGTGCAACAAAGTACAAGGCGAGCATGGTAAAGCCACCGGAGGCATGCCCGCCCGGCCAGCAGCGACCGTCACCCGCGACCTTGAGTAGATCGAAATTTTCGTACCACTCCTTATGCTCGATCTTCCCGCCGTACTGGGTCGTCTCGATCGGGCAATACACACTGGTGTGGCCCTTGAGGTAGTGAATCACACCAGTGCTGATGGAGAACGCAAGCACCACGTAGAGGAAATCCCGACGATGCCGGGTGGCGAAACGCAGTACCGGCGCAACTTTGATCTTTTCCAGAAAGGCGATGATTTTCGCGTGTTTTTCCGCCTTCAAACGCGGCCAGAGAAACGACAGCAAGGCACCGATGATGGCGATTTCGCCGGTCCAGTTCGGAATGATCCGCGCCCATTTATGGGTGATTTTTTCGAACAGGTGCACATGGTCCAGCGGGAACGTCTGCGTCACCGGATCATAAAAAAGATTGTTGAAGGCGATGTCGATCCGGGTCAGGTCGAACATCAGGAACACCACCACCGCGCAGGCCAGTGGGATACCAAAGTTCAGCCAGTAAAAACGGGAGCGGGAAGCCGTCTGCATCGTGTGTCCTGGTTCAGAGTGTGAATTCATTCGGTGGTCACCGAGTGCCAGTCCGAGGCCTCGATGAATCCAAGTACGTGTGGTGCTTGCAGCGCTTGGGCAGTGACGAAAAGCGCGGCGCCGTAGCCGAAGGTCGAGGTGGGCACCTCGAGATCCTTTTGCAGTTGCGCCATGCATTCGCTGTGGGTCACCAGGATCAGGTTGCGCCCGGCGACCTTGTGCGCCAGGGCGTCGCGCAACATCGTGCCTTTGCAGTTGATCAACCAGTCGTCGCCAGCGTCGACCTTGTTGAACATGTACCCGCTGGTCTGCGCGGTACGCACCATCGGGCTGTTGTAGATGTCGGCCCGCGCCAGACCCAGTCGCTCGAATCGCGCACCGACGGCCACCGCAACGCTGCGCGAGCGATCGGTGATGCCATCGTCGCCACTCAGGCAGGGGGCGCTGGAGTGATCGCAACGCTCGACATGGCGAACCAACACGATCATGTCGCCCTTGGCCCAACCCGCCAACAGCGCCCGCGCGCCCTGCACATTGCCATGGGCTAGGTCCGGCACGGCGGCGGGCCGTAACAGCAATACTGTCAAGATGATCGCCAGCAGCGCCGAGGCCAGCACCACAAGCGCATTGCGATACCGGGCAAAAGGCCTCAGGTCGATCGAGCGGGTTATTCCGAACAGACTCAGTCTCAGTTCCACATCAAGCCGCCTCGCAGCCCTTCATCAGGTGCCGTGAGGGTAAGGAGGCGGGCGTCGGCTACCAGTGAAACCAATGTGAAAAAAAGCTTAAGCCTGCGGCAAAAGGCTTGTTACAGAATCCGCCCGACAAAATCCTTTCAGCTCTCACGATTGCTGCCGATACAGACCTGCAACCCACCTTGCTGGCGCCTAAAAACAACAATCTTCCAGCCAACCGACGATCAAGAAACACACGTTCCTGGAGGAATTTGATGAATAGCTGGTTCGGCAACATCAGCGTGAACCTGAAACTGGGCCTGGGCTTCGGCCTGGTCCTGGCCCTGACTTGCGTCCTCGCCCTGACCGGCTGGACCAGCCTGGGCAGTTTGATCGACCGCAGCAACTGGATGAGCGACATCACCCAGCTCAACGCGGGCCTGACCAAGCTGCGCGTGGTGCGCCTGCAGTACATGCTGACCAACGGCGACGAAGTCACTGCGCAAAATGTACAGGCCACGCTGCAAGACTTTTCCGATCAGCAACAAGCCTTGCTGGCGAAGTTCAAGAGCCCGGAAAACATCAAATTGCTCAAAGAGCAAGGCGCTGTCATCGACGCCTACAAGACGTCCCTGGCCAAGATGCGTGGCGCCTATCGCACCGGCAACAGCGCACGCGAGGTCATGGGCGCCAACGCCGAAACGGCCAGCACGCTAATCGACGATTTGAACAGTCGCGTGCAACAACTGCCACCGAGTGATCAGCGCTTCGAGCAGTTCCAGGCCATCACCGCCGCCAGGCAAGCGTTCTTGCTGGCCCGCTATGAAGTGCGTGGCTACACCGCGACTACCAATGCCGAAACCGAGCAAAAAGCCGTCGCTCAACTGGACGTCGCCATTGCCAGCCTGAAACAGCTCAACGTGCATTTCACCGACGTCCAGCCCGAAACCCTGCGTCAACTGGAGACCGCACTGGGCAACTACCGCAGCGCCTTGCAGGCTTACAAAGCCGCGAACAGCGATGCCGTGCAGGCGCGCAAGGAAATGACCGACCAGGGCGCGGCCATCGTGAGCCTGAGCGAACAGCTGTATCAGATCCAGCTCGACCGTCGCGATGCAGAAAGCGCCCAGGCGCGTACCCTGCAATTGATCAGCACGCTGCTGGCTCTGTTGGTCGGCATTATTGCCGCCGTTCTCATTACCCGGCAGATTACCGGCCCGCTGCGCGAAACCCTGGCCGTGGTCGATCGCATCGCCAGCGGCGACTTGTCCCAGGACGTGAGGGTGACCCGCCGCGATGAGCTGGGTGTCTTGCAACAAGGCATCGCGCGCATGGGCGTGACCCTGCGTGACCTGATCAGCGGTATCCGCGACGGCGTCACCCAGATCGCCAGCGCGGCCGAAGAACTGTCGGCCGTGACCGAGCAAACCAGCGCCGGGGTCAACAGCCAGAAAGTCGAGACCGACCAGGTCGCCACCGCCATGCACGAGATGACCGCGACCGTGCAGGAAGTCGCGCGCAATGCCGAACAAGCCTCCCAGGCCGCCGCCGCGGCGGATGGTGAAGCCCGCGAAGGGGACAAGGTTGTCGGCGAAGCCATTACCCAGATCGAACGCCTGGCCAGCGAGGTGGCACGCTCCACCGAAGCCATGGGCCTGCTGCAACAGGAAAGCGACAAGATCGGCAGCGTCATGGACGTGATCAAGGCCGTGGCCGAACAGACCAACCTGCTGGCCCTCAATGCTGCGATTGAAGCGGCACGCGCCGGTGAAGCCGGACGTGGGTTTGCCGTGGTGGCCGACGAAGTGCGGGGCCTGGCGCAACGCACGCAGAAATCCACCGAGGAAATCGAAGGCCTGGTGGCGGCCTTGCAGAACGGCACCCAGCAAGTGGCGACCGTGATGAATAACAGCCGCACCCTGACCGACAGCAGCGTAGCCCTGACCCGCAAGGCCGGTACCTCACTGGAAAACATCACCCGCACGGTGTCCAACATCCAGTCGATGAACCAGCAGATCGCGGCCGCGGCCGAGCAGCAAAGCGCGGTGGCCGAAGAGATCAGCCGCAGCATCATCAACGTGCGCGACGTGTCGGAACAGACCGCTGCGGCCAGCGATGAGACGGCCAAGTCCAGCGTGGAACTGGCGCGACTGGGGAATCAGTTGCAGATGATGGTCAGCCACTTCCGCGTCTGACGTTCACTGCGCGGTGAATGAAAGATCCATTCGCGAGCAGGCTCGCTCCCACAGGTTCAATGAGCATCCTGTGGGAGCGAGCCTGCTCGCGAAGGCGATATGACAAACAACCTGCCTGCCCGCACTAGCGAGCAGGCCATACGGATTTGACGCTTGCTCTGGAGCTGCCGCAGGCTGCGATCTTTTAGCGTCACGCAAATCCTGCGCTCAAATCCCCTTCCCGCGCCAGGAACCGCCCTTCCCTGCGCCCGTTCGCCTGACCGTCCTGGTAACTCAATACCCCGTTGACCCACACGCCATCGATGCCTTCGGCCGCCCGTTGCGGATCGTTGAAGTCCGCGACATCGCGAATGGTCGCCGGGTCGAACAGCACCAGGTCGGCCCAATGGCCTTCGCGGATCTCGCCCCTTTGCTTGAGGCCAAATCGCGCCGCCGACAAGCCGGTCATCTTGTGCACGGCGGTGTGCAGGGGAAACAGTCCTACGTCACGGCTGAAATGCCCGAGCACCCGCGGGAAGGCGCCCCACAACCGTGGATGAGGAAACGGATCTTCCGGCAGGCCGTCGGAGCCGACCATCGACAAAGGGTGCGCCAGAATCCGTCGCACATCGGCTTCGTCCATCCCGTAGTACACAGCGCCGGCCGGTTGCAATTGGCGGGCGGCATCGATCAGGGACAGGTTCCACTCGGCGGCGATATCCATCAGGTCGCGCCCGCCCATCTGCGGGTGCGGCGTTGACCAGGTGATGGTAATGCGATGTGCATCGGTGACTTGCTTGAGGTCCAGGGTCGAGGAACTGGCAGCGTACGGATAGCAATCGCAGCCCACCGGGTGGGTTTTCGCCGCCTGCTCAAGGGACGCCAACAGTTGCGGGCTGCGCCCCCAGTTACCGGCGCCGGCACATTTGAGGTGGGAAATGATCACCGGGGATTGCGCATGCCGGCCGATCTGGAATGCCTCGTCCATGGCGTCCAGCACCGGCTCGAACTCGCTGCGCAAATGGGTGGTATAGACCGCGCCAAACGCTGTGAGCTCTTCGGTCAGTTGCATCACTTCATCGGTCGATGCCGAAAACGCACTGGCGTAGGCAAGACCGGTGGACAAGCCCAGGGCGCCAGCCTCGAGACTTTCGCGCAGTTGCTCGCGCATGGCGGCAATTTCATCGGGCGTAGCGGTGCGAAACAGGTCGTCGAGGTGGTTGCTGCGCAGCGCGGTGTGGCCCACCAGCGCGGCGACGTTCAGCGTGGTGTTTGCCGCCTCCACCGCCGCACGGTAATCGCTGAATGTTCGATAAACGAACGCCGCAGCGCTGCCGAGCAGGTTCATCGGGTCCGGTGGATCGCCGCGCAGGCTCACCGGCGAGGCGCTGATCCCGCAATTGCCGACGATCACCGTGGTCACGCCCTGGCTGAGCTTGGGCAGCATCTGCGGCTGACGGATCACCACCGTGTCGTCGTGGGTGTGCACATCAATGAAGCCGGGCGCCAACACGCGGCCAGCAGCGTCGATTTCTTCGGTGGCACGGGCATCCTGCAAGTCACCGATGCGCTCGATGCGGCCATTGCGGATCGCCACGTCGGCCGGGTAGCCAGGGCTGTTGCTACCGTCGATGACCAGGGCATTGCGAATCAGCGTGTCGTACATCATGTCAGTCTCCCAGCGGCAAGTGATCGTCGCCGCCGCGGTAATCGTCCAGGGCGAGTTTGATCCGCCGCAGGCGCTCTTGATTGTCTTGAGGATTGGCCAGTGCCAGCTCGGTGGCAAGCACATCGATGGCGAGCAACATGCCGTAGCGTGCTGCTGTCGGTTTATAGATGAAGGAGGTCTCGGCGCTTTGCAGCGGCAATACGATGTCGGCCAGTTGCGCCAGCGGCGAATCGCCTCGGGTAATGGCCAGAATGGGCGCGCCATAGCTGCGGGCCAGCTCCACAGTTTCCAGCAGTTCGGGGGTGATCCCGGTCAGTGAACAGACGATGACTACCTGATCGGCACTGAGACTGGCCGCCGTGATCCGCATCATTACCGCGTCGTGGCAGACCGCGATCGGGTAGCCAAGGCGCACGAGGCGCACCTGCAACTCATCGCTGCACAAGGTCGAGCAGCCGCCCATGCCGAAGGCATGAATCATCCGCGCCTTGCCCAGCAGTTTCACGGCATCGGCGAACCGCGACTCGTCGAAGGCCGACAGGTGCTGGCGCAGGGTCGATTCGATGTCGCCGACTATTTGCCCATAAAACGCTGACTGCTCCGGTGTGCCCGCCGGATCGAGAAAACGGCTGCCGACGCCGCTGGCCTGGGCCAGTTGCAACCGCAGGTCGCGCAGATCCTTGCAGCCGACCGTACGGGCAAAGCGCGACAGCGTGGCAGTGCTGACCTCTGCGCGCAGCGCCAGCTCATCCAGGCTTGCGGAGGCGGCAAACCCCACATCGTCGAGCATCAGGCGCGCGATGCGTCCTTCCCCGGCGCTGAAGGAATCCTGGCGGGCGCGGATCTGGTAGAGGATGTCCATGGCGGGCGGCTCCGGTTAAATCAGGTAGGAAAGGCCCACGGTCAGGCCGAAGGCGACGAGCGAGATCAGGGTCTCCAGCACCGTCCAGGTCTTGAAGGTCTGGGTCACCGTCATATTGAAGTATTCCTTGATCAGCCAGAAGCCGCCGTCGTTGACGTGGGAAAAGATCACCGAGCCCGCTCCTGTTGCCAGCACCAGCAGCTCCGGGTGTGGATAACCCATCGCGATGGCCACGGGCGCGACCACGCCCGAGGCGGTGGTCATGGCCACGGTAGCGGAGCCGGTGGCGATGCGCATCAACGCGGCGAACAGCCAGCCCATCAGCAACGGCGACAAGTGAAATTCGTTGGCCAGGCCGACGATCTGGTCGGTGACACCGGCGTCCACCAGGATCCGGTTCAGGCCGCCGCCAGCGCCCACCAGCAAGGTGATGCTGGCGGTCGGCGCCAGGCATTCGTTGGTGAACTTGAGGATCGACTCGCGATTGAAGCCCTGGGCCAGGCCAAGGGTCCAGAAGCTCAGCAAAGTCGCCAGCAGCAAGGCGATGACCGAGTTGCCGATGAACAACAGGAACTGGTTAAAACCCGTGCCCGGGGTGGAAATCAGGTTGGCCCAGCCGCCGATCAACATCAGCACCACCGGCAACAGGATGGTCGCCATTGTCAGGCCGAAGCTTGGCAGACTGTCGCGCGGTTCACGTTCGAGGAACTGCCGCTCCAGTGGGTTTTCCGTCGGCAACTGGATACGCGGCACGATGAACTTGGCGTACAAGGGCCCGGCGATGATCGCCGTGGGAATACCGATCGCAATCGCATAGAGCAAGGTCTGCCCCACCGACGCCTGGTACACCTGCACCGCCAGCATCGCCGCCGGGTGCGGTGGTACCAGCGCATGCACCACCGACAGGCCGGCGACCATCGGCAAGCCGACCATCAGGATCGATACGCCGACCCGCCGCGCCACGGTGAACGCGATTGGCACCAGCAATACGAAACCGACTTCGAAGAACAATGGCAGCCCGACCAGGAAAGCGATACACACCATCGCCCAATGCGCGTTTTTTTCGCCGAAGCGGTCGATCAAGGTGCGCGCCACCTGCTCGGCGCCGCCGGACTCGGCCATCATCTTGCCAAGCATGGTACCCAGCGCCACCACCAGGGCGATATGTCCCAGGGTCTTGCCGACGCCCGCCTCATACGCCCCGACCACGCCGGACGGCGGCATGCCCGCCACCAGCGCCAGGCCGATGGAGATCAGGGTGATGACAATGAACGGATTAAGCCGGTAACGGGCGATCAGCACGATCAGCGCGATGATGGCGACAGCGGCATACACCAACAGCCAATAGCCGAAGGACGGGGTCATGCGGTACTCCTCGAGAGGGTCACGTCGAAAGTTTTGTGAAACTCTTAAAACATTTCGAGGCGCGATTTTCAAACGAGGTGAAAGTAATTTTCGTTTAGAGGTAAGGGATGTCGCTCAGAGATATGTCGTGTCGCGATTAATGAAAATCAGGCAGGTAGATTTTCATCACGACACCGATCGTTCCCATGCTCTGCGTGGGAACGATCATCCTTTGCTGAGCGTGGGAACGATCAGGCAGGCGGACCTCAGTCGTGTTGTACCCGGGCGCGCTTGAGCAGTTTCTTGCAGCGCTCGGACAGGCCCAGCACCCGTAGGTGCTTGCCAGCCTTGCTGTAGCGCTCGCGCAAGGTCTCCAATGCAGCGATGGCGGAGTAATCGACGAAGCTCAGGTGGCGACAATCGAGGGTCACTTGCACGGGGTCGTTGGCTGCGTCGAACTGGTTGAGAAACGGCGTGGTCGAGGCAAAAAACAAGGTGCCGTGCACGCGGTACAGCTTGCTGCCGTCGCTTTCCAGGTGACTGTCGGCGTACAGCTGCCGAGCTTGCTGCCAGGCGAAATTGAGCGCCGCAATGATGATCCCGCACAACACCGCCATGGCCAGGTCGGTAAATACAGTGATCACCGTCACCGCGATAATCACCAGCACATCGTTCAATGGCACCTTGTTCAGCACCCGCAGCGAAGCCCAGGCGAAGGTCTGCTGCGAGACTACGAACATCACCCCCACCAACGCCGCCAGAGGAATACGTTCGATCAACGGCGACAGGAACAGGATGAACAGCAGGATCGACACCCCGGCCACCACACCGGACAGCCGCCCGCGCCCCCCGGAGCTCAAGTTGATGACGGTCTGGCCGATCATCGCGCAACCGCCCATTCCCCCAAACAGACCGGACACCACATTGGCCGCGCCCAGCGCCACGCACTCGCGATCGGGGTAACCGCGGCTCTCGGTGAATTCGTCGGTGAGGTTGAGGGTCAACAGGGTTTCCAGCAGGCCGACCATCGCCATCAAGAACGCGTAGGGCGCAATGATGCTTAGGGTTTCCAGGTTCCAGGGAATGTCCGGCAAGGCAAATGTCGGCAAGCCGCCGGCGATATGCGCCATGTCGCCCAGGGTGCGGGTTGGCAGGCCGAGGAAGTGCACAGCCAACCCCACTCCCAGGATCGCCACCAACGCCGGCGGTATCGCGCGGGTCAGACGCGGCAGCACATAGACAACCGCCATCGTCACCGCCACCAACCCGATCATGTAGTACAACGGCGTGCCGCTCAGCCAGGTCTCACCACTCTTGAAGTGCTCAAGCTGCGCCAGGGCAATGACGATTGCCAGGCCGTTGACGAACCCCAGCATCACCGGGTGCGGCACCATTCGCACCAGCTTGCCCAGTCGCAGCAGCCCGAACGTCGACATGATCAACCCGCCCAGCAGCACCGTCGCCAGCAAGTACTGCACGCCGTGCTGCACCACTAGCGCGACGATCACCACCGCCATCGACCCGGCAGCACCGGACACCATGCCAGGCCGGCCACCGAATAGCGCGGTCAGGGTGCAAATGATGAACGCACCATACAGCCCCATCAGCGGATTGAGATGAGCCACCAGCGCGAAGGCAATGCATTCGGGTAACAGGGCGAAAGACGTCGTGAGGCCGGCTAGGGCATCGGCGCGTAGATGTTTTGGTTTCATGGAGGACCGCGTGCAGGGAGAAGCAAGAAAGAGTGTGGGGATGTTACGGAATCAAGGGCGGCCCGGCCAGTTTATGCAACTTCAGAAACGCCTTCGCGAGCAGGCTCGCTCCCACAGTTGACCGCGTCCATCTGGACAATGCGTTCTAATGTGGGAGCGAGCCTGCTCGCGAAGGCAGCAACGCGGTGTTAAGCGAACTCACACCATCTCGTGACGAATCCACTCCAGCACCGACGTGCGCTTCGGCACCCAGCCCAGCAATTCCCGCGCATGCTTGCCGCGAACACGGCTGTTGGAGCCCAGGCCATAGTTGGCCATTTCATAACCCCACTCGGCTTCGGCGTCCTTCAACGGCCAGTCTTGCGGCTTGCCCAGGTTCAGCGCCTCGGCGATCGCCGTGGTCATGTCGATGAATGACGCTTCACCGCTTTCGACGAAGTAGAACGTGCCTGGGACGTTTTTGTTCAGCGCCAGCAGGTACAGCGATACCACGTCTTCGATGTGCACGTTGGACCAGATGTTCTGCCCGGTCCCGACATGGCGGACCACGCCGCTTTTACGCGCCTGCTTGAGCAAGCGCGGCAACTGCACGCTGTCGCGCTTGACGCCCAGGCTGTGGCCGTAGATCAACGTGTTGCAGATGACGGCCGAGTTCACGCCGTCCTTGGCCGCGGCGAGGATCAGGTTGTCGATGGCCACGCGTGCGGCCTTGTCCACGGTAGGTTCCGGCAAGTTGTCTTCGTAATAGATAACGTCTCTGGACTGACCGCCCGAGGCATCGCCCACGATGCTCGAACCGCTGGTATGCAGCAATACCTTGTTGGAGCCGCGCAAGGCATCGAGCAAGGCTTCGACAGCGCCGCGATGGTCGCTGCTGGCGGCGTTGATCACGGCGTCGGCTGCGCGGGCCTGTTCGGCCAATAGTGCGCTGTCGTCCAGCGTGCCGGTCACGGGGGTGATGCCCAGTGCCTTGAGCTCGTCCGCTTGCTCGGCGTTGCGCACCAGGCCGGTAACCTTGTGGCCGGCCTTGACCAGGCCGGTGGCGATGGAGCCGCCGATGAAACCGGCAGCACCGGTAACGAATACGTTCATGGAGAAACTCCCTGCATTGATAAGTGATGCAACGAGTATCAAGCAGTGATCCCAGACGAAAAATCCCTGCTGACCCAATTCACTCTTGCGCAGGAATCACGAATCAGTCGCTGAAATCCGTGGAAGCGTAAAGCGCCAATTTGCCCTGGATGAAGTCAAGGAAACACTGGATGCGCAAGGCCAGCTGCGAGTTACGGTAGTACACCGCGTTGATCGGCTGGCGATAACCGCTGTTGAACTCGGCCAGCACGACCTTCAACCGCCCGGCACGAATGTCCTCGATGGTCATGTAATGCGACAGGCTGGCGATGCCTTGGCCTTCCAGCGCCAGATGGCGGATGGTTTCACCGCTGGATGCGCTGAGTGACGCCTGGATCGGCCAGCGATCGCCATGCACGTAGCGCAACGGCCATTGGTTGAGGCCTTCGTTCTGGGTGAACCCCAGCAGGGTGTGTTCGGCCAGGTCCGCCACGGCTGTCGGTGTGCCATGTTTTTCCAGGTAGGCGGGGCTGGCGACGATGTGCAGCGGACTGCATCCCAGCGAACGGGCGTGCAGGGTCGAGTCGGCCAGTGTGCCGATGCGGATGGCGATGTCGGTGCTTTGCTCGAGCAGGTCGATGATCAGGTCGTTGCTGTTGAGTTCGAGCTGGATATCCGGATAAAGCCGGCGGAACTCATCGATGTACGGCACGATGGCATGCAGCATGAACGGCGACGCGGCGTTGATGCGCAAACGCCCGGACGGCGTTTGCTGGCGCGAAGACAAGCGTTCTTCGAGTTGGTCCATCTGATCGAGAATCAGCTTGGCGTGCTCGAAGAAATATTTGCCCTCCTCGGTCAGGTCCATGCGCCTCGTGGTGCGGTTGATCAACGTGGTATCGAGCTTGGCCTCCAGCCGCGACAGCGTGCGACTGACCGCCGACGGCGTTTGCCCGACCTGCTCGGCGGCCGCGGAAATCGACCCGCACTCGATCACGCAGACGAAGATCTGCAATTCATCGGATCTGGCTTTCACGTGTGTCCTCTTTCACGAATCGGCATGGCATGAATCGCCAGGATCGCAGCCTTTGGCAGCTCCTACAGGGTATTGCGTATACCTGTAGGAGCTGCCGAAGGCTGCGATCTTTTAAGCCATTGCGACCGATATTAGCTGAGCGTTACACCTTCAGGCCAAACACCTCGGCCAAGTGCTGCTCATAACGCGCCACATCGGCCTCGATGTTCGGGCGTTTCATCACGTCCACGCAGAGGAAGGTCGGCAAAGCGGTCATGCCGAGGAATTGGTTAGCCTTGTGGAACGGGAAGTACACCGCGTCCACGCCTTTGGCCTCGAAGAAGTCGGTCGGGTCGTCGAAGGCTTGCTGCGGCGCGTTCCAGGTCAGCGACAGCATGTATTGCTTGCCCTGGATCAGGCCGCCGCTGCCGTACTTCTGCGAGGCGTCGGAACGGGTGCGGCCGTCGCTGGCATAGAGGCTGCCGTGACCTTCGGTGAAGACCTCGTCGATGTACTTCTTCACGGTCCATGGCGCACCCATCCACCAGCCCGGCATCTGATAGATGATCACGTCGGCCCAGAGGAATTTGGCGACTTCTTCGGCGACGTCGTAACCCTCGTCGATGAAGGTGGCCTTGACATCCACACCGCCGCGATCCAGCACGCTTAGCGCGGCTTCATGCAAGGTGGTGTTGTAGCGGCCATCGGAGTGAGCGAATTTTTTGCCGCCATTGAGTAACAGGACTTTTTTCATGAGAGGTCTCGCAAGGGTCAGAAACTGGATGGCGGCAGCGTAACGATCCGCTTCGCGCGGAGTAAGCGCCGCTGTCGCAAAATACATTTGACCCATACGCACGAATCACCAGCAGATTGTTGCCTTAGACTGGCGCCGATTCTGACTTGAGGAGTGTTTTCCAATGAGTGAAATGCAAGGTTTCATCCTGCACGCCAAGACCCGCCCGGAAAAATCCGACGCCTTCGAAGCGTTTTTCAGCGGCTACGTAGAAGCAAGTCGCGCCGAACCTGGCTGCATCGAGTACCACATGCTGCGCGACAAGCAGGACCCTACCCTGTTTATCTTCTTCGAGATCTGGCAGTCCCAGGCACATCTCGACGTGCACTCGAACCTGCCGCACATGAAGCAGTTCCTCGATCAACGCAATGAGTACCTGGAACGGGATTTCGTAATCCGCGCCATCGAGATGCTCAGCCCGTCGTCCGCTAGCCGCTGATCAACAAATGGCCGCCGAGCAACCCGAGGCCAATGAAGAATACGCGCTTGAACAACAGGGCGCTGATCCGCTGGCGCAGCCACTGCCCCAGCCACATGCCGAGCACCGCCGGGATCAGCGCCAACAGCGACGCACTCAACTCGCCACCACCCAGGGCACCGAGCCATAGCAGGCCGCCCGCGAGGGCAAGGGTCGAGACGGTGAATGACAGGCCCAACGCCTGCACCAGTTCGTCCTTGCTCAAGCCCAGCGCCTGCAGGTAAGGCACTGCCGGAATCACGAACACGCCCGTGACCGACGTAATGACACCGGTCATCACGCCGCACATCGGACCTAGCCAGGGCTCATTACCCGCACCGACACGCAAGGTCGGCAAGAACAAGCCGCAGAGCGCATAGAGCAACAACGCCGCGCCCAATCCGCGCACCACCCAATGTCCACCGACCATGCCGATCCACAGCGTACCGGCGCCGGTGCCGATGAAGATGGCCAGCAGCATCGGCCACAGCCGCAGGATCAACCCGCGCAGATGCCCGCCGAAGGCCAGCTGCCAGACGTTGGTCAGGGTCGCGGGAATGATCAACAGCGCCGCAGCCTGTGACGGGGCCATAGCCAGACCGAGCAAGCCCATGGCGATGGTCGGCAGGCCGAGGCCGATCACGCCCTTGATCATGCCGGCCAGCAGGAAGGTGGCAATGACCAGTAATGAAAGGGTCAGGCCGAGATTTTGGTAGAACGAGGCGAGTGTATTCATGGGCTGATGGTGAGCCCGGATTGGCGGGTTGAAAATCTGCCATATACTGAGCCTGGCTCTTGATTAGCAAGAGGCTTGAGTATCCGCCGTGGCTGCTGACGCCTTCGCGGGCAAGCCCGCTCCCACAGGGATCTTTGGCGGACACCAAATTTATGTTCGATGCATTTCTACTGTGGGAGCGGGCTTGCCCGCGAAGAGGCCCGCCCACACGACACACCACTTGAGGCTGCAATGATGCACTTCGACCTGACCGACCTGCGCCTCTACCTGAACATCCTCGACACCGGCAACATCACCGCCGGCGCGGCGCGTAGCCATCTTTCCCTGGCCGCCGCGAGCGCGCGAATCCGTGCAATGGAAGCATCACTCGGCACTGAGTTCCTGCAGCGCGGCCGTCGCGGCGTTACCCCGACGCCTGCCGGCAAGGCTCTCGCGCAACACGCGCGGGTCCTGCTGCAACAGGCCGAACGCATGCAGCAGGACCTGGCCGAATATGCCAAAGGCGTCAAAGGCCAGGTGCGGTTGTTGTGCAACACCACGGCCATCACCGAATACCTGCCGGAGTTGCTCGCCGACTTCCTGCGCGAGCATCCCAACCTCGACATCGACCTGCAGGAATTGCCCAGCACGCGCATCACCCACGCGTTGCGCCAGGGTGCCGCCGACCTTGGCATCGTTTCCGATGCGGTGGACACCCACGCCCTCGAAACCCTGCCCTTTCGCGACGACCCGCTGGTGCTAATCATGCCGCCCAGCCATCCGCTGGCCGACAGCGAACCGCCGACTTTCAGCGATACCTTGCAGCACGACTATGTGGGGTTGGCCGCTAATAGTGCACTCGCGGTGTACCTCGAAGAACAGGCGTTGCACGCAGGTATGCGCATGCAGATCCGCATCCGTGCGGAGGGTTTCGACGGGGTGATTCGCATGGTTGCCCGCGGCGCCGGGCTGGCGATTGTGCCGCTGGCGGCGATCCAGCGCCGGGCACTGGATCAACCGCTCAAAAGCTTCTCGTTGAACGAAGACTGGGCACAGCGAAAACTGCTGCTGTGCGCGCGATCATTCACTGGCCTGCCCGGTTATGCCAGGGCGCTGCTCGAGGCGTTGCTCATTGAGTGAGACCGGTTTGGGCTTCCTGAAAAACACGCCGTAGACAACGGTCAGCAACAACAGGAACGGCACACCGAACACCAGGGTCATCTTGAAGGCTTCGGTGAAGTAGGTGGTGATCATCACCGCGCCCATCAGTACCAACCCCAACCAGGTGCTGTAGGGGAACAGGCGCATGCGAAACGACAGTTTTCGCTCGCCGTGGCGCTGGTGATAACGACGGAAACAGTAGTGCGTCAGGAAGATCATGAACCAGGTGAAGATGGCGCCGAACATGGAGATCGCCATCATCAAGGTGAACGAACTTTCCGGGTACAGGATGTTGAGCAAGGTCGCCAGGGCAATGCCCGAGCTCGACAACAACAGGGCGTTCAGTGGAATCCCGCTCTTGCTCAACTTGCCCATGGACTTGGGGGCGTAGCCGCCACGGGACAGGCTGAACATCATGCGCGTGGTGATGTACAACTGGCTGTTCATCGCCGAGAGCGCGGCGATCAGGATGACGAAATTCATCACCCCGGTGGCGCCGGGAATGCCGATGGCTTGCATGACCGTGACGAACGGGCTTTGCGCATGACCGGCCTGGACCCACGGCACAATCGCCAGCATCAGAGCGAGTGTCAGCAGGTAGAACACCACCAGGCGCACGATGGTCGCGCGAAAGGCTTTCTTCACCGCTTGCTCCGGGTCCTGCGCCTCACCGGCGGCCACGGCGATCATCTCCACGCTCAGGTAACTGAAGATCGACACGATGACCGCGACCCACATGCCTTGCAGGCCATGGGGGAAAAAACCGCCGTGGACGGTGTAATTGTGCACGCCGTATTCCGGGTTGCCGGAACCGAACACCACGTACACCGCGAGAATGATGAAGCCGACGATCGCGCCGATCTTGATGGTCGAGAACCAGTACTCGAACGTACCGAAGGTCTTCACGCTGATCGCGTTGAGCACGATCAACACACTGGAAAACGAGACGATCCACACCCACTCCGGCACGTTGGCAAACCAGTACTTCATGTACATCGCCACCGCCGTCACTTCCGTACCGACCGCCAGCACGATCGCCGCCCAATAGGCATAGCGCACCAGGAACCCGGCCAAGGGGCTGACATAGAATTCGGCGTAAGCACCGAACGAACCGGAGGTCGAATGGGCCACGGTCATTTCCGCCAGGCAGCCCATCAACAACAGCGTGATGATCGCGCCGATGGCATAGCTGAGCAGCACGCTCGGCCCGGCATAGCCGATCGCGTAGGCGCTGCCCATGAACAGCCCGGTGCCGATCGCGCCACCAATGGCGATCATGCTCATTTGCCCGGACGTCAGCTGACGCCGCAGGCCCTGTTCACGGTTGGATATCGTTTCAAAACCGGTGTTATCGGTCATTTTTATGTCCTCTGAATATTGTCTTTCTTGAAGAGCACGTCTTGGTTTTTACCGGTGGGGATCAGCCACGCACAGCAGGACACGGATCAGAAAATACTCAGTGGATATTCGATGATGACGCGCACTTCGTTGTTGTCCGTGGTATCGGCCCGCGCCACTTGCGCGGTGGAACGCACACTGGCCTGGCGCACCCGCACCGACAGGTCCCGCGCCTTGCCAGACTGCACGACGTAGCGCGCCTCGATGTCGCGTTCCCAGCGCTTGCCGTCATCGCCGTAGCGTCCGTAGGCGCCGTTGGGACCACCGTCGTAATGGCTGTCGTCGATATGGTCACCGCTGACGTAACGGGACATGAAGCTCAGCCCCGGCACGCCGAAAGCCGCCATGTCCAGGTCATAACGCAGTTGCCATGAGCGCTCGTTGGGGGCGTTGAAGTCGAGCACCTGAATCGAGTTGGCGAGGAAAATCGAAGTGCCTGGCTGTTGATCGAAACCCAGGTAATCGAACGGCTCGTTGCCATCGACTTGTTGATACGCCAGGGTCAATCGATGGGCACCGGACTTATACCCGGCGGCCAGCGACCAGGTGGTGTTGTCGATTTTTCCGGCCAGGCTCTGACCATCATCGTTGGTGCGGTAGATGTTGAAATCCAGGTTCAGCGACTGGCCTTCACTCAGGGCAAAGGTGTAGTTGCCGTTGGCGTAGTACTGCCGCCAGATATCGGTGAACTGCGAGCCGTAGAGGCTGATGCTCAGTTGATCGCTCAGGGCATAACTACCGCCCAGATAATCGACACTGCGGGTTTCCACGCCAGCGTACAGCGCTTTCAGCGCGCCATCGGCATTGGTCGAGTTACTGTCGTTGCCGGCGGTGAAATGACCGATGTCCAGTTGCAAGGCCTTGAGTTCATGGCTGGTCAGCTGGAAGCCCGTGGCAACACTGGTGAACAGTCGCGCATTGCCGGTGCCGAACACCGGGTTTAGCGGGGTCAGGTTGCCGTACTTGAGTTCGGTCTGCGATACCCGCGCCTTCACCGCGCCACCCGCTTCGGAGTACTCATCCTCGGGGCGACCATCGGAATCGACCGGCAGCAAACCGGTGCCGGTGCGCCCCTTGCCGCTGTCGAGTTTGAGACCCAACTGCGCGTACGCATCGACCCCGAACCCCACCGTTCCCTGGGTGTAGCCGGAGCGGTAATCGAGCATGATCCCGTGGGCCCATTCATCCCGATAATTCTGGCCGCCAGGGTTGTTGAGGTTATTGCGATAGAAAAAGAAGTTACGGTTGGTCAGGGTCAGGCTGCTGCCTTCGACGAATCCATTGTCGGCGGCGGCATAGGCCATTTGCCCGAGGCAACTGCCGATGGCGAGCGACAAGGCGGGCCAGGGGGACAGTCTCATTCTGCGTGCTCCTTATTATTGTGTTTGCACAGAACAGTTGATCGATCGCAGGCGAAGCCCTGCCGCCAGGAAACCTGGCAGCAAGACCTGGACAACGCAGGTATCAGGTGACGCTGTGGCGAACCTGGAATTGCGCTTGCGCCCAGGTTTTCTGATCGAGAATCTCGCCGAGGATCTGCACTGCATCCCAGACCTCGGTGAAGGTCGTGTACAGCGGGGTGAAACCGAAACGCATGATGCGCGGCTCGCGGTAGTCGCCGATCACGCCCCGGTCGATCAAGGCCTGGATCACTGCATAGCCTTCGGGGTGTTCGAAGCTCACGTGACTGCCACGCTTGGCGTGCTCACGCGGCGTGATCAATTTCAGTTCGTGAGCCGAGCAACGCTGCTCGACCAATTCGATGAACAAGTCCGTCAGCGCCAAAGATTTGCGGCGCAAGCTGGCCATGTCGGTCTGGGCGAACACATCCAGCCCGCACTCGACCATCGCCAACGAAGTGATCGGCTGGGTACCGCACAAGTAACGGGCGATGCCGCTGCTCGGCTCGTAGCGCGACTCCATGGCGAACTGCCGCGAGTGGCCGAACCACCCCGCCAGCGGCTGCGGCACCAGATCGCACAACGGCGGCGAGACCCAGACGAACGCCTGCGAACCCGGACCGCCATTGAGGTATTTGTAGGTGCAGCCGATGGCGTAGTCGGCGCCCGCCTGATGCAAGTCGACCGGCACCGCGCCAGCGGAATGCGCCAGATCCCAGATGGCCAGTGCCCCGCACTCATGGGTCAGCGCGGTCAGCGCTTGCATGTCGTGCATGTAGCCGGTCTTGTAGTTGACGTGGGTGAGCATCACCACCGCCGTGTCCTGGTCAATCGCTTGTGGCAACTCTTCAGGGCTATCAACAAGGCGCAAGGTGTAACCCTGCTGCAGCATGTCGGCCAGGCCTTCGGCGATGTACAGGTCGGTGGGGAAATTGCTGCTTTCGGTGACAATCACCCGTCGCGCTGGCGACCTTGTGGCTTGCACCCGCAGCGCGGCACTGAGCACCTTGAACAGGTTGATCGAGGTCGTGTCGGTCACCACCACTTCACCGGCACGGGCGCCGATCAACCCGGCCAGGCGATTACCCAAACGCTCGGACAAATCGCGCCAACCGGCAGTGTTCCAGCTGCGGATCAGGCCACTGCCCCACTCTTGGGCAATCACTTCCTGAGCACGCGCCAATGCCGCGACCGGGCGTGCGCCCAGGGAATTGCCATCGAGATAAATCACACCGTCGGGTAGCGCAAATTGCTGGCGTAGCGGCGCGAGAGTGTCCTGGGCATCACGCGCCAGGCAATCGTTTCTTGTTGTCATCGGGTGTCCTGTTCTTTGAAGGTCGTTGCGTTTATGCAGGCGTTGTCGGCCCCTTTTCGTGGAGAAATAATGAACGATGCCTTGGAGAATTTTCGTGCAAACTAAGCGGCTACCAGGTAGTTATTTCGCATAAAATTCGAATCCAACACCCATAAACGCGGATTTACGCCAGCCATGAATCTCGACTCGACAGACCTGCGAATCCTCCATCAACTGCAACAGGATGGCCGCATCAGCAATCAGGAACTGGCAGAGAAAGTCGCCCTGTCGCCGTCGGCCTGTCTACGAAGGTTGCGCCTGTTGGAAAGCGAGGGAATCATCAGCGGCTATCGCGCGGTGTTGAATGCCGAACGGCTGGGGATCGAACTGGAAGCCATCGTCCATGTGTCATTGCGACAGGACGTCGAGGATTGGCACGAGACGTTTATCAAGAAGGTCCAGTCGTGGCCGGAAGTGGTCACCGCGTATGTGATTACGGGAGCGAGCAACTACGTGCTGCGGGTCCAGGCGCGTAATCTCAAACACTTCTCCGACTTCATCGTCAACCACTTGAACCGCACGGCGGGGGTGACTGACATCCGCTCGGAAATCGTCCTGCAGAAGATCAAGGAGCGTGAATCGCTGTTGGACCTGGTGGTGCGCAAGTAAGGAACGGATCGCTCAGAAGCCGCGCAGGCGCCGGGCTTCATTGCGCTGCAAGGTCATGCTCGGGGATTCGTCGAACAGCTTGCGGTATTCGGCGGAAAAGCGCCCCAGGTGCGTGAACCCCCAGCCCATGGCGATCGCGGAAATATTGCGTGCCGAGCCGTGCTCAAGCAGCTCCTGGCGCACGCCGTTCAAGCGGTACTTCTTCAGGTAGACCATCGGCGACAATGCGAAGTACTTCTTGAACGCTTCAAACAGCTTGAAGCGTGAAACCCCGGCAGCCGCTTCGATGTCCTCCAGGTGCAAAGCCTCGCGAGCATTGTCGTGAATGTATTGCCGCGCCCGGATCAGGTAGTGCGGTAATTTAACGCCCAGCACCTGGCGCAGCTCTTCTGAATAGTTGTTCGGCTGGGCGAGGATCAAGCCTTTGATCAGCGAACTTTCAATGTCCCGGGTGAAGGCCACTTGCTCGTAGAGTTCGCTACTGCGCTCCAGCTCAGCGATGAAATAGCGCGCCATGCGCCACCATGAAGCCGACGCGCCATCGACCGCATCCATCACCGGTTCGAAACGCAGCGGCGCATCCAGCGGTCGCTGCAGCAAGCCTTCCAGGGACTCGCTCATGGCGGCGCGGGTGATCACCACCTGGACTTTGCGGCAGTCGCCGGAAATCGCCAGCAGCTGGTTTTCATTGGGGGAAATGATCACCCCCTGATCGCGGTCGGATTTCACCACGCTGCCGTTCTTGCTCAACTCCTGTTCGCCCACCAGGGGCAGGCTCAGGCTGTAGCTGCTGAAGCGCTCGGGATCCTCGATATCGATGGTGACATCGGTGCCGTATTCGATGGTGCCCAGCGTCGTGGCCATCGACTTGAACGTGTTGGCACTGTGATGGAAGCGGATCCGCTCGGGCGTCGTGGTCACGAGCCGGTGCGGCCCGCAAATACCGGACATCCAGCTTCTTGCGGCCTCGAGGTCGTCGCTGTCGACACGAATGTCGCGACTCTGCGGATCGGTTTTGCTGTTCATCACGGTGCACCCACGGGCTATTTTCCAGCGCGCTCTGACGGCGCGTCTCAGGCGTGGAAAACGCAAGTTCCAGGCCACAAAACGCCAGCGCCAACTGAGTGGATAGCAATCCTCGACTATGTGGATAACGTAGCCGGTGAACGTGTCCCAACAGGCACTCGACGTTGCGCAAAACAGTACCTGATTGCTGCAGACAGGTGCAGCCGTTCATCGTTTGGTGCGCCTTCTGGGTAGTCGCTGCCCAGTTTGATACCGAGTGGGTGTTACCCCACAAATTTTACGGACTGCCTTCGCCCACAAACCGGATAGACCCCCACCCGCCCCACTCCCTCTAATGAGCACACCGATTAGCCCCAATAAAAAACAGGTGCACACCCATGAGTGGCGAAAAAAACGTCGAGCAGTGGAAAGCGTTTATCCAGGGCTGCCTGGACTTCCGTCCGGCAGAAGGCGTGTTCCGCATCGCCAGGGACATCTTTACCGAGCCGCAGTTGTTCGATCTGGAGATGGAACTGATCTTCGAGAAAAACTGGATCTACGCCTGCCACGAAAGCGAACTGGCCAATAACCACGACTTCGTCACGATGCGCGCCGGTCGCCAGCCGATGATCATTACCCGCGATGGCGACGGCCAGCTCAACGCATTGATCAACGCCTGCCAGCATCGCGGCACGACCCTGACCCGCGTTGGCAAGGGCAATCAGTCGACCTTCACCTGCCCGTTCCATGCCTGGTGCTACAAAAGCGACGGGCGCCTGGTGAAGGTCAAGGCGCCGGGCGAGTATCCGGAAGGCTTCGACAAGGCCACGCGCGGTCTGAAAAAGGCGCGCATCGAGAGCTACAAGGGTTTCGTGTTCATCAGCCTCGACGTACACGCCGACAACAGCCTCGAAGACTTCCTCGGCGATGCCAAGGTGTTCTTCGACATGATGGTCGCCCAATCGCCAACCGGTGAGCTGGAAGTGTTGCCCGGCAAGTCGGCCTACACCTACGACGGCAACTGGAAACTGCAGAACGAGAACGGCCTCGACGGCTATCACGTCAGCACGGTCCACTATAACTACGTGGCCACGGTGCAGCATCGCCAGCAGGTCAACAGCGAGAACGGCACCAGCAGCGCCAGCACCCTGGACTACAGCAAGCTCGGTGCTGGCGACGCCAACACCGATGACGGCTGGTTCGCGTTCAACAATGGCCACAGCGTGCTCTTCAGCGACATGCCGAACCCGTCCGTGCGTTCCGGCTACGCGACCATCATGCCGCGCCTGATCGAAGAACACGGCCAGGAAAAGGCTGAATGGATGATGCATCGCCTGCGCAACCTGAACATCTACCCGAGCCTGTTTTTCCTCGATCAGATCAGCTCGCAACTGCGCATCATCCGGCCGGTGGCCTGGAACAAGACCGAGATCATCAGCCAGTGCCTGGGGGTGAAAAACGAGTCGGACGCCGACCGCGAAAACCGCATTCGCCAGTTCGAGGATTTCTTCAACGTGTCGGGCCTGGGTACACCCGACGACCTGGTGGAATTCCGTGAAGCCCAGCGCGGTTTCCAGGCTCGCCTGGAGCGCTGGAGCGATATTTCCCGCGGCAGTCACCGCTGGGCCACCGGCGCCACGCCCAACAGCGAGTCGATCGGCATCGCCCCGGCCATGACCGGCACCGAGTTCACCCACGAAGGGCTCTACGTCAACCAGCACAGCAACTGGCAGAAATTCCTGCTCGATGGCCTGGACGCGAAATCCCTGAAACTCCGTGAGGTGTAATGATGAATGCGCAATTGCAGTACCAGATCGAACAGTTTTTCTACCGCAAATCCGAACTGTGCGATGCCCAGGACTGGGACGCCTACATCAAGCTGTTCGACGAGCAAAGTGAGTTCCACCTGCCGCAATGGGACTCGGAACACGTCTACACCCGCGACCCCAAGCGCGAGATGTCGCTGATCTACTACCCCAACCGTTCAGGCCTGGAAGACCGTGTGTTCCGCCTGCGCACGGGCAAGTCCGCCTCCTCGACACCGATGCCGCGCACCTTGCACATGATCAACAACGTGCGGATCAGTGAACTGGAAAACGGTGAATTGGAGGTGCGCCTGAACTGGCACACGCTGTTCTATCGCCTGGCCACCTCCGAGCAGTTCTATGGACGCGCAACCTACCGGCTCAAGCCCCACGCCGACAGTTGGCTGATCAGCCGCAAGCATGTGCTCTTGCTCAACGACACCATCAACTCGGTACTGGACTTCTACCACCTCTGAATCCAAGGAGATCGAGGCATGAATCACAAAGTGGCGTTCAGCTTTGCCGACGGCAAGACCCTGTTCTTTCCCGTACAACCCAACGAAATCCTGCTCGACGCCGCCCTGCGCAACGGCATCAATATTCCTCTGGATTGCCGCGAAGGCGTCTGCGGTACGTGCCAGGGTCGCTGCGAATCGGGTGACTACAGCCAGGATTATGTGGACGAGGAGGCGCTCTCGAGCCTGGACCTGCAGCAGCGCAAGATGCTCACCTGCCAGACCCGGGTGAAGTCCGATGCGGCGTTTTATTTCGACTTCGCTTCCAGCCTGTGCAATGCCTCGGGCCCGGAACAACTGAGCGCAACGGTGACGGACGTCAGGCAAATTTCGGCCAGCACCGCGATCCTGCACCTGGATCTCGGTACGACAAACCCACTGGATTTTCTGCCGGGGCAATACGCCCGGCTGTTGATTCCGGGGACTGAAAGCAAGCGCTCCTACTCGTTTGCCAATCGGCCGAGTGAGCACAATCAACTGCAGTTCCTGATTCGCCTGCTACCCGACGGCGTGATGAGCAACTACATCCGGGAACGCTGCCGGGTGGGCGACGAAATCATGCTCGAGGCACCGCTGGGTGCGTTCTATCTGCGGCATGTGGCCAAACCACTGATCCTGGTGGCGGGCGGAACCGGGCTGTCGGCACTGCTGGGCATGCTCGACGACCTCGCCGAGCGCGGTTGCACGCAGCCGGTGCACCTGTACTACGGCGTGCGCGACGCTGCCGACCTGTGCGAACGGGCACGGATCGAGGCTTATGCCGAACGCCTTGCGGGGTTTCGCTACACCGAAGTGGTCAGCGATCCATCGCCACAGTGGACAGGCAAGCGCGGCTACATTGCCGAGCATTTCGACCTCAGTGAACTGCGCGACGCGCCGGTCGACATGTACGTCTGCGGGCCGCCGCCGATGGTCGAATCGATCAAAGACTGGTTGCAGGCCCAGGCGCTGGACAGCGTTCACCTGTATTACGAAAAGTTCACCGAGAGTAATATCTGATCTTTCAAACCAGGCCTGACAACAATAACCAGAAGGGAACGAGATGGCGGATGAAATCTTGCAACAGGGAACGCTCAAGCGAGGGTTGAAAAATCGACATATTCAACTGATCGCCCTGGGCGGGGCGATTGGTACCGGGCTGTTCCTCGGCTCTGCAGGGGTACTCAAGTCGGCCGGCCCGTCGATGATCCTCGGTTATGCGATTGCCGGATTCATCGCCTTCCTGATCATGCGCCAGTTGGGCGAGATGATTGTCGAGGAGCCGGTAGCCGGTTCGTTCAGTCACTTCGCCCACAAATACTGGAACGGTTTTGCCGGTTTCCTTTCGGGCTGGAATTACTGGGTGCTGTACGTGCTGGTGGGCATGGCCGAGCTGACGGCCGTGGGCAAGTACGTGCAGTTCTGGTGGCCGGAAATCCCGACCTGGGTCAGCGCCGCGGTGTTCTTCGTCCTGGTCAACCTGATCAACACGATGAACGTCAAAGTCTTCGGCGAGATGGAGTTCTGGTTCGCGATCATCAAGGTCGTGGCCATCATCGGCATGATCGTCCTGGGCTGCTACATGCTGTTCAGCGGCACCGGTGGCCCACAGGCATCGGTCAGTAACCTGTGGAGCCACGGCGGTTTCTTCCCCAACGGCACCACCGGCCTGCTGATGTCGATGGCGTTCATCATGTTCTCCTTCGGTGGCCTGGAACTCGTCGGCATCACGGCCGCTGAAGCCAGCGAACCGAGGAAGGTGATTCCCAAGGCGATCAACCAGGTGGTTTATCGCGTGTTGATCTTCTACGTCGGCGCACTCACCGTGCTGCTGTCGTTGTACCCTTGGGATCAACTGCTGCAGACCCTTGGCGCGTCCGGCGATGCCTACAGCGGCAGCCCGTTCGTCCAGATCTTCTCGTTGATCGGCAGCGATACCGCCGCGCACATCCTCAACTTCGTGGTGCTCACCGCGGCGCTCTCGGTCTACAACAGCGGCGTTTATTGCAACAGCCGCATGCTCTACGGCCTGGCCGAACAGGGCGATGCACCGAAATCGCTGATGAAACTGAACAAACAGGGCGTGCCACTGCGGGCGCTGGGCATCTCGGCGCTGATCACCATGCTCTCCGTGCTGGTCAACTACCTGGCGCCCCATGAGGCGCTGGAATTGCTGTTCGCCCTGGTAGTCGCCTCGTTGATGATCAACTGGACGCTGATCAGCCTGACCCACCTGAAGTTTCGCAAAATCATGGGCCAGCAAGGCATCGTGCCGAGCTTCAAGTCGTTCTGGTTTCCTTACAGCAACTACCTGTGCCTGGCGTTCATGGCCATGATCATCTGTGTGATGTGGATGATCCCGGGCATACGCGCGTCTGTCATTGCTATCCCGGTGTGGGTGTTGATCATCTACGGGTTCTACCGGATGCGTGTGGCGCGGGATCGCAGCTTGCCTGTCGCGCAATAATCCTTAGCCCAACAAAAAGCCCCGGCATTCAATGAATGCCGGGGCTTTTTCATGCGCGTCCCCTGTAGGAGCGAGCCTGTTCGCGATGAACCTGAGAGCGTCGCGGGGTGTCAGGTTTCCCGCGTTATCGTTGGCCTCGATCGCGAGCATGCTCGCTCCTACAGGGATGTAAACGTCAGATCACAGGGTCGAACGCACCCGCCACAACTCCGGGAACAGCACGGTATCGAGCATCTTGCGCAGGTAACCCACCCCTTCGGTGCCGCCAGTGCCTGGTTGAAAGCCAATGATCCGCTCGACCGTGGTGACATGGCGGAAGCGCCACTGGCGGAACGAGTCTTCGAGATCGATGAATTTCTCGGCCAGTTGGTAGAGATCCCAATAACGCGACGGATCCTTGTAGACCACACGCCACGCCGCTTCGACCGAGGCGTCATGTTGCGTCGGGCTCGTCGGGTCGCGCTCGAAACGCTGAGGATCAATCGCAAGGCCAGCGCTGGCCATCAAGCGAATAGCTTCGTCATACAGCGAGGGTGTGGCGATGGCTTTTTCGAGTTCCTGCAGCAACTCCGGGCGATGGGCGTGGGGGCGCAAAAGCGTCGCGCTCTTGTTGCCCAGGATGAATTCGATTTCACGGTACTGAAACGACTGGAAGCCCGACGACTGTCCCAGGAAAGGCCGGATCGCGTGGTACTCGGTAGGTGTCATGGTGGCCAGTACTGTCCACGCATGCACCAGTTGATCAAAGATCCGCGAAACCCGCGCCAACATCTTGAAGGCCGGCGGCAACTCTCCCAGCCGCACGTGTTCGCGGGCAGCCTTGAGCTCGTGCAGCATCAGCTTCATCCACAGCTCAGAGGTCTGGTGCTGGATGATGAACAGCATCTCGTTATGGTCCGGCGACAAGGGGTGCTGGGCACTGAGAATACGCCCCAGGTCCAGGTAATCGCCGTAGCTCATGGAGTCGGAAAAATTCAGCTCGGCGTTATGCCATTCCTCTGTCTGACTGGCAGGCGAATACGGACATTGGCTCATTGAGCAGGCTCCTCATGTGGCGTGGAATTCAGTGGACGCAAGATAGCCCTGACCGGGCTGGCGTCGAGGTTGGCAAAGCGCAGCGGCAGCGCGATCAACTCGTAATCCCCTTCCGGTACGTCATCTAGCACGATGCCTTCGAGAATGGCCATGCCGTGACGCGCCACGGCGTTGTGCGAATCCATGGTCTTGGATTGCTGCGGGTCCAGCGATGGCGTATCGATGCCGATCAGGCGCACGCCGAGACTGGCGAGCAGGTCGACGGTGTCTTTGGCGACCGCCGTGAATTCGGGGTCCCAGGTGGCCAGCGGCGCGTGTTGATAGGTCCGCAGCAGGACGCGTTCGGGCAAATTGTCCAAACGACCTTGCAGTTGTCCGGGTTGCACCAGTGCGCCGCTGCCAAGGCAATGCAGCACCCGGCAAGGCCCGATATACACATCGAGGGACACGTCGCCGATGGCCGCGCCGTCCTCGCTGTAGTGCAATGGCGCGTCGACATGGGCGCCGGTGTGCGGCGACAGCGTGATGCGCCCGACATTCACCGGGCATTCAGGCCCCAGTGTCCAGACGCGTTCTTCCTGAAACGGCGTATCTCCCGGCCAGGTCGGTGTTGCGGTACTCAAGGGCGGGCTGATGTCCCACCACGACATTGTTTTTTTCATTGCACAGCTCTCGGCCTTTTCCGAAGTGAATGATACGAGCGATACCTGTGCATGTTCTTGCAAAAAGATTCGAAAAAGCCTGGGGCTTTCGCACAAACTGCCAGATATCGGCGGTTTATCGAGTGGAAATTTCAATGGGCTTGCAGGCGCTTTCAGCCGTCAAGCGGGTGAGGGTCGCTGCGTTTCTGGATACCTCGATGTCGAGTACAGACAACTGATCCCCCGGCAGGCCCTATAGGGTGCGTCCTCAGCTCTCCCCCAACGCCGGAGTCATCATGACCGCACCGATTACCGTTCTTCGCGACACCCATCCGCTGCCCGTACTCGACGCCTGCAAATGGGAAAAACTCGAAGGCGACCCGCACACCGTCAACCTCAACGCCTACACCAGCGAAGATGGCAGCAAGATCATGGGCACCTGGATCTGCACGCCAGGCAAGTGGTACGTGGAATATGTGAAGTGGGAATACTGCGACTTCCGCGAGGGGTACTGCATCATCACCCCGGAAGGAAAAGAGCCGATCCACCTGCGCGCCGGAGACATTTTCGTCATTGAGCCGGGGATGAAAGGCACCTGGGAAGTGGTGGAAACCGTGCGCAAGTACTTCGTGTTTGCCTGATGCAAAAAAACCGGGAAATCACCCGACGTGATTTCCCGGTCAATGTCGATGCGCACATGCAATACCTGTAGGAGTGAGCATGCTCGCGATGGACTCAAGAGCGCCGCGTGAACCCAGGAAACACGCGTCATCGTTAACGACCATCGCGAGCAGGCTCGCTCCCACAGGTTTTATTGCGGCTTGCGATAACTGTTGATGATCGCCGAGAAGTCACTGCCGCCTTCCCCACGCAAACTCATCGCCTGATACAACTGCTGCGCCACCGCGCCCAGTACCACCGGCTGGTGCGCCTGACGGGCCGCTTCCGTTGCCAGTCCCAGATCCTTGAGCATCAGCTCGGCGCCGAAGCCACCGGTATAGCCGCGCGAGGCTGGTGCCGTTTCAACGATGCCCGGCCATGGGTTGTACATCTCCGAACTCCAGCAACGTCCGGTGGAGCTGTTGATGATGCCCGCCAGCACCTTGGTGTCGATGCCCAAGGCATCGCCCAGGGCCATGGCTTCACTGACGCCAACCATGGAAATGCCCAGCAGCAGGTTGTTGCAAATCTTGGCAATTTGTCCGGTGCCCACTTCGCCGCAATGGACGATGTTGCGGCCCATCTGCGCCAGCACCGGTTGCAGGGTCGCGAAGAGTTCCGGGGTCGCACCGACCATGAACGTCAACGTCCCCGCCGCGGCGCCCCCGGTGCCACCGGAGACCGGCGCATCGGCCATGGCCACGCCCTGCTTGGCAGCGGCGGCGGCCACGTCACGGGCGGTCTGCGGATCGATGGTGCTGCAATCCACGGCTGGCACACCCTTGCCGATACCGGCGAGCACACCGTCTTCGCCCAGCCAGACGCTGCGTACATGCACGGCAGCGGGCAGCATGGTGATGACCAGTTCGGCACCTTGCGCCGCCTCACGGGCCGAAGCGCTGATGGTGCCGCCCAGTTGTTCAAGCTCCGCCAGCACGGCCTTGTTCAGGTCGACCAGGCGCAGTGAATGGCCGGCCTTGATCAGGTTGCGCGCCATCGGCGCGCCCATGTTGCCGAGACCGATAAAAGCAATGTTCATGTCCGGCTCCTTAACGCAGGTTGATGGTGGTGTTCACACCGTCGTTGACGCTGTCGTCATCGAACCAGCGGCTGGTGACGGTCTTGGTCTGAGTGTAGAACTGCACCACTTGCTTGCCATACGGGCCAAGGTCGCCAAGCTTGGAGCCACGGGAACCGGTGAAGCTGAAGAATGGGACCGGTACCGGAATCGGGATGTTGATGCCGACCTGGCCGACGTCGATTTCGCTCTGGAACTTGCGCGCCGCCGCACCGGACTGGGTGAACAGGCCCGTGCCGTTGCCGAACGGGTTGGCGTTGACCAGGGCAATCGCCTCGTCGAGCGTATTGACTTCCAGCACCACCAACACCGGACCGAAGATTTCCTGGGTGTAGATCTGCATGTCGGGGGTCACACCGGAGAACAGGGTCGGGCCGACGAAGTTGCCCTTCTCGTAACCAGGAACCGTGATGTCGCGACCATCGAGCTCGAGTTTCGCGCCTTCCTTGATGCCGCTTTCGATCAGCTCGAGAATTCGCGCCTTGGCCTTTTTCGAAATCACCGGGCCGACGTCGGTGCCCGGCTCGCTGCCGGCATTGACCTTGAGTTTCTGCGCCAGTGCTTTCAAGTCAGGCAGCCATTGCTTGGCCGCACCGACCAGCACCACCACCGAAGTCGCCATGCACCGCTGACCGGCCGCGCCGAAACCGGCGCCCACCAGCGCATTCAGCGCCTGTTCGCGATTGGCATCGGGCAGCACCACGGCGTGGTTCTTCGCGCCCATCATCGATTGCACGCGTTTGCCATGCTTGCCGGCCAAGTCATAGACGTGGGTGCCGACCGCCGTCGAGCCCACGAAGGAAACGGCCTTGATGTCTTTATGGGTGCACAGCGCATCCACCACGTCCTTGCCGCCGTGCACGACGTTGAGCACGCCGGCCGGAATCCCGGCCTCGATAGCCAGTTCCACCAGCAGCATGGTCGACATCGGATCCTGTTCGGACGGCTTGAGCACGAAGGTGTTGCCGCAGGCGATGGCCATCGGGAACATCCACAGCGGAATCATCGCCGGGAAATTGAACGGTGTGATACCGGCGCAAACGCCGATTGGTTGACGCAGGGTGTAGGTGTCCACGCCACCCGCCACGTTTTCAGCGAACTCGCCCATTTGCAGGCTGCCGATGGAGCACGCGTGCTCGACCACTTCCAGGCCACGGAAAATATCACCTTCAGCGTCGGCAATGGTCTTGCCCTGCTCGGCGCTGAGGACTGCCGCGATGCGCTTGGAATGTTCGCGGATCAACGCCTGCAGTTTGAGCATGATGCGCATCCGCGCGCCGATCGGCGTCAGCTTCCAGGTCTGGAAGGCGCGATGGGCGGCACTGATGGCGGCGTCGACTTCTTCAGCCGTGGCAAACGGCACCTTGGCCAGCACTTGCTGGGTTGCCGGGTTGATGATGTCGTGCCACTCGGTGGACTGCGATTCGACCCACTGGCCGTCGATCAACAGTTTGACCTTTTGCACGGTGGTCTCGTCAGGCGTAAGCGAAGCGTTCATGTGGGGTCTCCGAATCTTTGTTTTTATTTCAGGAGCCAGGGCGAAAAGTCACCCTGCGATAAGACGTGTGCCACGAATTGGTTATCGGGCTGTTTTTGGAGTATAGATGTGCAAACTTCTAATAAGAACGCACATAAAAGCCGGTCCATCATGCAAAAAAACATCACGTCTCTGGGTTCACTAAACTGGGATGACCTCAAGTTTTTCCTTGAGGTCTCACGCACCCGCAAGGCCAGCACCGCGGCCAAGCGCCTGGCCGTCGACTACACCACCGTGTCGCGGCGCATCAGTTCGCTGGAAGCTTCGCTGGGCACCCTGCTATTCGAAAAGTCCCGGACCAGCGGCTTTGTCCTGACCGCCGAAGGCCAACGCCTGATGGGCTACGCCGAGTCGATCGAAAGTACGCTGCACATGGCCTGCGAACAGGTCTCAGGGTCCGGGGTGGCGTTGTCCGGCCATGTGCGCATGGGCTGCACCGAAGGTTTCGGGAGCTTTTTCATTACCCCGCAACTGAGTCACTTCGTCGACGCCTACCCAGCGATCTCGGTGGACATCCTGCCGCTGCCGCACTTCATCAGCCTGTCCAAGCGCGAGGCCGACATCGTCATCGCCCTGGAGCGCCCGGAACACGGCCCCTATGTCTGCTGCAAGCTGACGGACTACCGCCTGCAGCTGTATGCGACGCAGCAATACCTCGACAAGCACCCGGCAATCCGCCGGCCGGCCGACTTGGGCAAGCATTCGTTCATCAGCTATGTCGACGACCTGGCGTTCAGTTCCGAGCTGCTGTACCTGGCCAACGTGCTCCCCGGCGCCAGCGCCAACTTGCGCAGCACCAGCGTGATCGCGCAGTTCGTGGCCGCGCAGCAAGGGCGGTCGCTGGCCATCCTGCCGTGCTTCCTGGCAGCCCAGGACCCACGGTTGCTGCCGGTGTTGCCGCAGGAAATCAACATCACCCGGCAATTCTGGATGTACTGCCGCGAGGATCTGAGGAAGCTCAAGCGGATTACCCTGTTGTGGGATTACATCCGCGCCGTGACCGAGCAGAACCAGGCACTGTTGATGGGTGGCAGTCGGCAGATGGTGTTTGCCGACTGAGGATGTTCAAGAACGTTCAGGTTGTAACCGGTTGGCGGCCAGCCACTTTCCTGGACAATGTCTTGCCGAACGCTATCCACCATTTTTCATAATAGAAGGTGGAGATATGCGCGGTGATGAAAATGGCGGCGAACAACAACGGTCGCTTCAGATATTTAACGATGGTATCCCCGCTACCCAGCCAGGTATGCGCCAGCAGCGGATGAACAACGTAGAGCGCGTAGGAGATGGTGGCGATATAAAACAGAATGCGGTTGTTCAGAACATGGGCAATGAATGTCCGGCCATTGAGCAGCGTACTCCCGACCATTGCGGCGGCAATGTAAGGGCGCAAGTAGTTCATGAAACCACCGTCGGGATGACTGGACACGACAAACAGGGCGAATAAAGCCATTTGCACGACCAGCATTTGTGCCGGCGCCTTCACAAGATTGTTACCCAGTCTTTTGTGATAGATCAGCGCCAGTATGCAACCAGACAGTATTTCATCAATGCGGTAATAGGTATTGATGACGACATGGGCATCATTCATGACTCGATAGGTTGTGACGGCGATGGCAAGAAAAGGGATCAGCACCATCCACCTTTTCCTCATCATGACTACCAGCAAGGCGATGGCCACATAAAACTGGACCTCCATGCACAAGCTCCATAAATGGCCGTTTACATCGCCAAGCCACATGGGCGGCCAGTTGGCAAAGAACAAAAAATTTGCGATGTAGTAATCCGGAGGGCTGCTCATGATAGGCAAGACAATTGCCATGTACAGCCAGGCAAGAGGCACAATGCGAAAGAACCTGCGAATCAGAAAATCAATGACGCTGTCGTTATTGAGCAGAAAACTTGTTATCAGGAAACCCGACAAGGTAAAAAATATAGCCATGCCCATGACGCCTGCAGCAGAATTCAACTGCAAAAACTTTGGGCCAAGTGGTAGCAGGTGACACGCCAGTACCAGCAAGATACTTATTCCGCGCCATCCATCAAGTACGTTTAATCGAGAGCCTGCTACGGAACTATCACTCATATTGGCATTCGCTCTTTGGATATAAAAACCCAATAGTCGTAGCAGTGAAAATCTCATGGAGCCAGACCATTCAAGCCTGAAGTCTAGGTCACCTTTTGCGCTTTACACTTCACGCCATGATAAAATTTTGTCGCGCGCATTTGGCTAAATAACTGTTTTTTTGACGTTGCTTTCATGGCGTGAAGTGCAACGTCCACTTTTTGGCAGATGCGTTGCGAGCGCTGTCAGGCGCTCGCCTCCTTGAGTTCCAGCATCAGCCCGCTCAAGCGTTTGACCCGACGTCGCACCGCCTCTTCGAAGACGCCAGCCCGAGGCTCGATCAATGTGAACCAATCCTTGGCCCGGGTGATGCCGGTATAGATCAGCTCCTTGGTGAGCACCGGGTTCAGGGCATCGGGCAGGATCAACGCAGTGTGGGCGAATTCCGAGCCCTGGGATTTGTGCACGGTCATGGCGTACACGGTTTCGACATCATTGAGGCGACTGGGCAACACAAAACGCACGCCACCCTGGCCGTCGTTCCTCGGGAACGCGACTCGCAGTACCGGTTTCCCGGCCTCGGGCCCCTCGCGCTCGGGAAGCTTGAGGGCAATGCCGATGTCACCATTCATCAAGCCCAGGCCGTAATCGTTGCGGGTCATCAGCACCGGGCGGCCTTCGTACCACTGCTGGTCGCTGTCGATCAGCCGGGCCTTCAGCAAGGCGTCGGTCACCCGCTGGTTCAAGCCTTCCACGCCCCACGGGCCTTTGCGCACCGCGCACAACAACTGGAAGGCGTCGAACGCCTGCAAAACCTGCCGGGCCCAATCGGTCCAGCGCGCATCGTCCAGGGGACAATCGAGCGCTGGACGCTGGTTGCGCAGCAGGCTCAAGTAATAGCGGTAGCCTTGCGGCCCCTCACCATGACCTTCGAGCAACAGGCGCTCCAGCGCCCGATCCTGTTCATTGCGCAGGGACAGGCTGAACACATCGTCGTGGCTTCGCGCCGCCAGCAACTTGCGGGCTTGCGCGGGCTGTTGCTGGTTCACCCAACGAGCCAACTGGCCAATGCCGCTGCCTTCGCCGAAACGCCGCGAGTGGCGCAACATCACCACTTGCTGGGCCAGCGGATGGGTGCCCTGGGTGTCTTCCTGCAGCCCGCTGCCTTCCAGGCTTTCACCGCTGACGGTTTGCAGCCATTGTCGAGTGTGTGGGCTATACCAGCCCGCTTCGGCGTCGCGACACAGATCGCCCAGCACGGCACCGGCCTCCACCGACGCCAGTTGGTCCTTGTCACCCAACAGCACCAGGCGGGCATGGGCCGGCAGTGCATCGAGCAGGTTGGCCATCATTTCCAGGTCGATCATCGACGCTTCGTCCACCACCAGTACATCCAGCGGCAAGTGATTGCCGGCGTGGTGACGGAAATGTCGCGTCCCCGGGCGGCTGCCGAGCAGGCGGTGCACGGTGGTGACGTCAGAGGGGATTTTCTCGCGGATGGCTTCAGTGACTTTCAGCGTTCGCACTTGTGCGCTGATGGACTCGGTCAGCCGCGCCGCCGCCTTGCCGGTTGGCGCCGCAAGACGAATGCGCAGCGGCTTGCCCGCCTCTACGGCCGGGGCCTGGAGTAAGGCGAGCAAGCGCACCACCGTGGTGGTCTTGCCGGTTCCCGGACCGCCGGTGACGATACTGAAAGCGCTGCGAGTCGCCAGGGCGCAAGCGAGTTTTTGCCAGTCGACGACCTCACCGGGCCTGGCCGGACCGAATAGCCCCGTCAGGCGCTGCAACAAGTCCCCTGGTGCGTTCTCGTGCACCGCCAGGCGCTCGCGCAACGCATTGTCGATACGTCGTTCGTAGGTCCAGTAGCGTCTCAGGTACAGGCGCTTGCCGGCCAACACCAGAGGCCGCTGATGCACGCTGTCGCGCTCGTCCGCCGCCAATGCGACCAGGCTGCTGGCGGCCAGCACCTTGCACCAGTGGGCGCCATCCAGCCCTTCCAGCAGTTGCGATGGCAGTAACATCGCGCCACCTTGCAGGTCGCCTTCCGGGGGCAGCGACAGGGCGAAGTCCGGCTCCTTGAGGGTTTCGAACAGGTCCAGGCACACATGCCCATGACCCAACTGGTGACTCGTCAATGCCGCCGCCAGCAGTACCAGCGGATCATCGTTCGGAGCCAGCTCGTGAAGAAAACCGACGAAGGCCTTGTCCAGTGCTCGCAACCAGCCGCGCTCGACCCAACGCGTGAGCAGCAGCAACAAGTCTTCGGCACGCGTCAAAGGGCTGAGTTGCGCCAGGCTGTCGGCACTCAATGGCGTCGACAGTACATTGGCGAAGGTGCGGCTCATAGCAGTTCTCCCTGTTCCCAGGCGGGTTCGACCCTGGGCTGCGGCTTGCCCTGAAACAGGCGGTCCAGTTGCTCGATCAGCGCCCTGGGCGGGCGGGCGAAATACCCGCCCTGGCTTGGCGCACGGGTACCACGCAGGAACAGGTACAGCGCGCCTCCGACATGCCGGTCGTAATCGTAATCGGCAAGCCGGGCCTTGAGCTGGCGGTGCAGGGCCAGCAGGTACAACACGTATTGCAGGTCGTAGCGGTTGTCGAGAATCGACTGCTCCATGGCCTGCGCGGTATAGGCCGCGTCGTCGACGCCGAGCCAGTTGGATTTGTAGTCGGCGACGTAATAGCGGCCGTCATGCTCGAACGTCAGGTCGATGAAGCCCTTGAACATGCCGTTGAGCAACACCGACTCGGCGGCCACCCGAGGCACACCGTTGTGGGTGTATTGACACACCAGCGCATCGAGCTTGAGCACATCGACCTTGTGGCTGGCGAACCAGAACTCCATTTCGACACGGTACTGGGTCAACTGCCCGAATACCACCGGTGCCTCGCCGCTGCCCAGCGGCAACGGCGACTTGAGCAGATGCTGCAGCCATTCACTCAGCGTGCTGATCCAGCCTTCCCAGCCACGGCGATTGCAGCGACGGGCAATCGCATCTTCCACGGCTTGCCCGGTGACGCCAAAACCTTCGTTGCCTGCCCATTCGAGCAACCCATGGAGAAAGGTGCCCGGGTTCGGGCCACGGGGGAATCGATGGATATCGGCACCGCCGGCCACCATCTCTCGAGGGGTATGCGGGTCGAGACGTTCGTCGTCGAAGAGTTTCTGTGCCTGTGCACTTTCGGGCGCCTGATCACTGCCGATACTCAGGCTGTCGCCGATGCGCAAGGCGCTGTAAGAAGCAATCCACCAGTTTTCACTGGCCTTGCGTTGCACGGTCAACGGTGCCAGCAACGCAGCGGAGTTCTGCGGTGGATGGTAATGCTCGCTGGTGGCTTCAGGCATTTGTTCAAGACCAATCGCCGGACAGCCCTGTTGAAGGTCTCGCAACCAGGCCTGCAAGCCCGCCGACTCGTTCAAGCAAGCACCGCCGCCCAACAGATACCCGAGCGCCGACAGGTGCAGCACCGAGCTGTTGTTATTGCCGCGCTTGAGATCCGCCACGCCCAGCCAGCAGGCATGTTGCGCCCGGGTCAGCGCCACATACAACAGGCGCAGGTCTTCGGCCAGGCGCTCATCATCGGCCAGGGCGATCAATTCGGCCGTGGGGTTCAACGTCACTTGGGCCTTGCCTGCGGCGTCGTGGTAATGCAACGGCAGACGGCTGCCATCCACCGGTTTCGCCGAGCAAATGAACGGCAGGAACACCAACGGGTACTCCAGCCCCTTGGACTTGTGGATGGTCACGACCTTGACCAGTTGCTCGTCGCTTTCCAGACGCAGGATCTGCTCTTCACCCGCCTGGCCCGACAATGCCAGGTGCTCGGACAAATGCCGGATCAATGCCTGCTCGCCATCAAGTTCGGCGGCCGCCTGTTGCAGCAACTCGGACAGGTGCAACAGGTTGGTCAGGACCCGCTCGCCATCGCTGCGCGCTATCAATGCCTGGGGCAGCTTGAAGTCATGCAGCAAGCGTCGCAGCATTGGCAACACGCCCTGCTTGCGCCAAATCTCGCGATAGCGGCGAAACTGCATGACCCGCGCTTCCCAGGCCAGTTCGTCCTGGTTCAATTGCTCAAGCTCGACCAACGACAGATTCAGCGTGATGCTGGCCAGTGCCGCGCGCAGTGGCCGCTCGACGTCCGGCTCGGCGCAGGCCTTGAGCCAGGTCAGCACGTCATGGGCTTCCTGCGCGGCGAACACCGAATCCTTGTCCGACAGATAAACGCTACGCACGCCTCGGTTAGCGAGCTCGGTACGCACCGCCTGCGCCTCCTTGCCATCACGCACGAGGATGGCAATGTCCGCAGGCATCAAGCCTCTGAGCGGCTGGTCATCGCGCACGAAGCCCGCAACGCCTTGTTGTCCGCCGTTGAGCAAGGCGGTGATTTCGCTGGCACAGGCGGCGGCCAGTTGTTGGCGATAGACCACACCGGACAACGGCTGCTCGGCGCACAGGTGCCAGATGTTCAATGCCGGTACTGCCTGATGATCGATGCGCAGGACTTCCTTGCGCCCCTGGGACTCGACAGGCTGGAAGGGCACCGGGTTATCGCCATTGTTCTCCCGGAACAGGAACGCCCCGCGCCCGGACTCGCGAGACTCGGCATAGTCGAACACATGGTTCACGGCACTGACCATGCCATGGCTCGAACGGAAGTTGGTGCCCAGGGTATGCAGGCGGCCTGTGGTCGCCTGGCGGGCCCGCAAGTAGGTATAGATGTCGGCGCCGCGGAAGGCGTAGATCGCCTGCTTCGGGTCGCCGATCAGGAACAGCCCGCTGTCGGGGCTGTTGTCTTCAATGCGGTAGATACTCTCGAAGATCCGGTACTGCACCGGGTCGGTGTCCTGGAATTCATCGATCAATGCCACCGGGAACTGTTCGCGGATCAAGCTCGCCAGTCGCTCGCCGCCATCGCTTTGCAGCGCCGCGTCCAGGCGCAGCAACATGTCGTCGAAGCCCATTTCCGCACGACGGCGCTTTTCCTCTTCGAAACGCGCCCCCACCCAATGGGCAGCGTGTTGCAGTACGGCCGCATCGGGCGTCGGCAAGCCATCAAGACAGGCCTTGAGCGCGGGCATCGCGTCCAGGCCCGGATGATCCGGCGCGACGCCTTTTTTCCAGGCTTCTGCCATACCCTCAGGCGTCAGGCGCGTGAAGCCGGTGCCGATGTCCAGTTGCTCGAGGGACTCGTCTTCGGCCCAGGCTTTGATTTTCTCGAACCAGGGTTCGAAGTACCGCGCCTGCATCTTGCGCCCGTCGACACTCTTGCTGGCGACACCTTCGTGACACAGGGCCAGCAACTCGTCGGCCCACTGGCGCCACGGCATCTTCAGCTCAAGCAAGGCGGCTCGCCGCTCCTGCAGGCACTCGGTGATCAATTGCGCCGGCTCCTTACCGGCGAGGGTGTCGCGCGCGCTGGCGAACAACCCGCGGATCCGCGGCAACAAAGCGGCCGGACCGCCCCAATTGCTGCGCACCCAGTTCAACGCATCGCCCTGCATCGGATAACAGAACAAGCGCCAGTAATCGCGCAGCACTTCCCCCAGCAGATCGCTGTGGTCGGTTTCCAGGGTCTGAGTGAACAGGCTACCGCTGTCGAAAGCGTGCTCGCGCAACATGCGCTGGCACCAACTGTGGATGGTCGACACGGCCGCCTCATCCATCCATTGCGCGGCGATGTCCAGGCGGTTGGCGCAGCCGGGCCACTGTTCCGGCGCGTACTCTTGCCGCAGCTGGTTGATCAGTGCGTCGGGGGCCGGCGTTTCGTCGCGGAAAAACCGTGCGGCTTCTGCCAGTCGCGTACGGATGCGTTCGCGCAGCTCTTTGGTCGCGGCATCGGTAAAGGTCACCACGAGGATCTGTGGCGGCAGCAGTTCACGACCGAAACCATGGGAGTCTGCACCATGGCCCAGGATCAGCCGCAGGTAGAGTGCGGAAATGGTAAAGGTCTTGCCGGTCCCGGCGCTGGCCTCGATCAGTTGACTGCCACGCAGCGGGAACGCCAGGGCCAAGGGTGTCTGGGTGGTCATGGGCGGGCTTCCTCACTGGACACTGAGCGCCAAGGGGCCTCAAGCAGTGGTCGATACAAGGCATCGCACCAATCGACGAATGTCTCGTCGGCGACCAGGGCGTCGTAATCGGCGAACTGACGGGCCAGCGCCATGCTTTCGCGGCGCTCGCCATCAGTGGTCAAGCCGTCCCCCTCATAGGCCTTGCGGGCCGCTGCCTGGGCTTTGGCCGGGTCGGTCTGCCCGAGCCATGCAAAGGCGGTCTTGACCGCTATCGGCAGGGGTTGGCGCATTCCGGATTGCCAGGCCAGTAACAGATCACCCAGGGTTCCCAAGGCACTCTCCTGTGCAATCGGGTCGAGTAGCAGGCTGTCATCACTGGCGACCAAGGCCGTGGTCATCGGCATGCCGCTGGCGCACGCCACCAGATGATTGACCCACGGTCGTGTCAGCCGATGCCACTTGCGGGTCTTGATCGAACCAATGCTGTTGGGGATCGTCGTGACTGCCAGCAAGCCCCCGTCTGCCCGTTGATGCAGGCCACTGAGCCAGCCCTCGATACGCAGGTCGTCCACTTGCAGATTGACTGGCAGGGCACTGCTCAGGGGTGTTGGCCATAACGCCAGGAGCTGTTGATAACGCGCAAGCAGATCCGGCAAGGGTTCGATCAACTCGCGTTGCAGGCATTCGCCAAATCCTGCCATGGGCAGCAGCCCACTGTTTTGCAGGCGACTGGCCTGCGCCTCCAGCACCTGCTCGGTATTTTCCAGGTCTGCCAACGCCGCGCCGAGCAAACTGTCGCTCAGGCCATAGCGTTGCAAGGCATCGAGGACAAAGGGTTCTTCATCGGCCAAAGGCGCTTCTGCAGCTTCAAAGAACACCTTCAATCGCTGACTGAAGAAATGTCGCACCGGGTTGCGCAAGAAATCCTGCAGTTGCCCAAGACTCAGCGGTTCCTCCTGGATGTGGGCATCGAGCATCTCATGGCCAGGCGCATGCCCACCGGCCTGGTGAAGCACCTGCCACTCGCTGGCATAGCTGAACAGGGCATCACCCTGGTGGAAGTAACGGGCACTGAAGGGTTGCAGCGGATGCTCCTGGGTCATGGCCTCAAGCAAGCCTTCCTCGGCATCGGCCAATCGCCAACCGCTGGCCAGGTGGTCACGGAGCTGGCCGATCAGCACGGATGCCGGGCGCTCGCTGTTATCGCGAATGCTGCGACCGACCCAGCTTATGTAGAGTTGATCGCGCGCCGACAACAATGCCTCCAGCAGCAAATAGCGGTCGTCCTCACGCCGCGAGCGATCGCCAGGCCGGTAGTCGCTGCCCATGAGGTCGAAGTCCAGTGGCGGCTGTGCCCGCGGGTAATCACCATCGTTCATCCCCAGCAGGCACACCAGCTTGAACGGAATCGCGCGCATGGGCATCAAGGTACAGAAGTTGACCGCTCCAGCCAGAAAACGCTGGGACAATCGCCCCTGATCGAGACCGGCCAACCAGGCTTCACGGACGACGGTCAGCGGTAGTTCGTCGTGCAAGCCAACTGACTCACAGTTTTCCAGCCAGGTTTCGCGTAACGTTTCCAGCTGCGTCAACAAATACTCGTCGTGCTCGTTACTGGCCTGGAAGAACAGTGCCACCAATGCCTGCAAGCGCTGGCTCCATTGCTGCGGCGATGCCGGTTGAGAGAGCTCGTGGTGGGCAATTTCCAGTGCGTCCAGTAGCGCAACCAGCGGGCCTATGAGCGCGGCATCCAGACCACCGATTTCGTCATAGGGTTCGATGCCGCCACAGGCACCCGAACTGCCAACGGCATACCCGAGCAACATGCGCCGCAAGCCAAAACGCCAACTGTTTTGCTCCAATGCCTCGGGCAGCCCCAGGCCTGCGCGCTGCTCGGCGTTCATCCCCCAGCGGATACCCGCCCCTTCGATCCAGCGATGCAGGGTTGGCAGGTCACGTTCCTCTACGCCGAAACGCTCCCGTAGCGCCGGGACATCCAGCAGGTCGAGAATCTCGCTGACCGGGAAACGGCTGTCTGGCAACTTGAGCAGATGCTCCACCGCGATCAACAGCGGGTCACGGCCGCGCTGCCCTTGGTCCGCGAGGGTGAAGGGTATGAAGCGCGGGTCGTGGCGCTCAAGCTGGCCGAACACCGCGCGAATATGCGGGGCGTAGGCATCAATGTCCGGGACCATGACAATCACATCCCGGGGACGTAAAAGCGGATCGGCGCTGAAGCGTGCGAGCAACTGATCGTGCAGGATCTCCACTTCGCGCTGGGCGCTGTGGGCAATGTGGAAGCGGATCGACGAGTCTTTCTGTAGATCCACCGCCGGCCAGTATTCACGGGTTTCGCCCAATGGACGCAACTCAAGGATGTCGTCTTGCAACTGGTTGAGCATGTGCAGCGGTTGGCTTTCACTGAACAGGTCGATGCGCCCGTCACGAAACGCCGAGCGATAGCTGTTGGGATCGTCGTAGCTGTCGAGCAGGTTGATGTAGTCCCGTCCCTGCTTGCCCCATGCAGCCAGTAAGGGATGCGCGTGTTGATGCAGGGTTTGCGGATCGAGAACGCCCGGCATGCCACTTTTGCGCGCCTGCCGTTTGTATTGATGACGCAGCAGGTCTTTGTCGGCGACGATGTCTGCCCAATGGTGACGACAGGGGTTGTGCACGCACAGCAGCACCTGGCTGAACCGAGCCAGTCCGGCCAGGGCCTCGAGGGCTTGAGCCGGCAGCGAGGAAATGCCGAATACGATGACCCGTGACGGTAATCCACTCGGAGCCACGTCGAGGCTTTTGATGCGTTCGATAAACCGCTGGTGCACGCCGGCCCGGCTTTGCGCCATCCCTTCTACACCGACATCCAGCAACAGTGCACGCCACAACTCTGCCTGCCAGGCATTGGCAGCAGTCAGCAGCTTGGCTTCGCCCCTGCCGTTACGTAACTGGTGACGACCTTGCGCCCAGTCTTCGAGCCAATCGGCGCGGTACACCTGGTACTGGTCGAACAGATCCGCCAGTCGCTCAGCCAGTTGATAGCGTTTGCGCAAATCGGGGTCATGCGTGAGAAAACGCTGGAGCGGCTCGAAGTGTGGCTGATTGATCAACTGCGGCAGCAGACGCATCAGGCGCCAGGTCAGGGGGGCTTTATCCAGCAGCGACTTGGCCGGGATCTCGTCGCGCCCCAGGACCATCCGGTAGAGCTGCCACATGAAACTGCCGGGCAATTGCACATCGATGGCGGCGGCGATCCCGCAGCCGCCCATGTCGTCGTCTTCAGGATCTTCGGCGAGTGCCAGCTTAAGCCATTGCGCGATGCCGTTGCTCTGCACCAGGGCGATTTCATTTTCCAGGGGGGCCAGCGGGTAGCGCCGCATCCAGCTCACCACCAGGCTGCGTAACTCGTCCAGGCGATTGCCGTGAACCACCATAAAACCAGCACTGAGGGACGTTGCGTCCGGCATAAAGGCTTCCTTGGAAAGCGCAAATCGAGGGACGACTTTAACATTGAAGGCGGTTGGCTTCATTTTTAGGAGCGAGCATGCTCCGGGCGGCGTTCCGATGATGGTCGTCAACGATAAGGCTGGGGGCCTGATACCCCGTGGCGCTCTCCGGTTCATCGCGAGCATGCTC